>NZ_SAVA01000002.1:0-501305 GCF_004022465.1 Paenirhodobacter huangdaonensis
GCTCAGCTCAACGCCGATCCGGCGGTGCACGGCATCCTCGTGCAGCTGCCGCTGCCGGGGCATCTGAACAGCGATCTGGTGATCAACGCCATCGACCCCGCGAAGGACGTCGACGGCTTTCACATCTCGAATGTGGGGCTTCTGGGCACCGGGCAGAAGGCGATGGTGCCCTGCACGCCGCTCGGCTGCCTGATGATGCTGCGCGACCATCTGGGCAGCCTCAGCGGCCTCGATGCCGTGGTCGTCGGCCGCTCGAACATCGTCGGCAAGCCGATGGCGCAGCTGCTTCTGGGCGACAGCTGCACGGTGACGATCGCGCATTCGCGCACGCAGGATCTGGGCGCGGTCTGCCGCCGCGCCGACATTCTCGTCGCCGCCGTGGGCCGGCCCGAGATGATCCCGGGCGCTTGGGTGAAGCCGGGCGCCACGGTGATCGACGTCGGCATCAACCGCATCGAGCGCGACGGCAAGACGAAGCTGGTGGGCGATGTCGATTTCGCCTCTGCGTCGCAGGTCGCGGGGGCGATCACCCCGGTGCCGGGCGGCGTCGGGCCGATGACCATCGCCTGTCTGCTCGCCAATACGCTGACCGCCTGCTGCCGTGCCAACGGCCTGCCCGAACCCGAGGGGCTCACCGCCTGAGCTCCTTTCCCGCGCCCCGGCGCGCAACCGGCCACCGGCCGACCCAACAGACAAACCGACGGGAGACCGACATGACCAAATACTGCCTGACCGTGGCCTGCCCCACGACCCGCGGCATCGTCGCCGCGATCGCGACCTATCTCGCCGAGAACGGCTGCAACATCACCGACAGCTCGCAGTTCGACGATATCCAGACCGGCAAGTTCTTCATGCGGGTGAGCTTCGTCTCCGAGGCGGGGCTTGACCTCGGCGCGCTCGAGACCGGCTTTGGCCCGACCGCCAAGGCCTTCGGCATGGTGGCGAAATTCCATGACGAGGCCGAGAAGATGAAGGTCATCATCATGGTCAGCCGCTTTGGCCATTGCCTGAACGACCTGCTCTACCGCTGGCGCATCGGCGCGCTGCCGATCGACATCGTGGCGGTGATCTCGAACCACATGGACTATCAGAAGGTGGTGGTGAACCACGACATCCCGTTCCACTGCATCAAGGTGACGAAGGAGAACAAGGCGGCGGCCGAGGCCGAGCAGATGCGCGTCGTGCATGAGAGCGGCGCTGAGCTGATCGTTCTGGCGCGCTACATGCAGATCCTGTCGGACCAGATGTGCAAGGAGATGTCGGGGCGGATCATCAACATCCACCACTCGTTCCTGCCGAGCTTCAAGGGCGCCAACCCCTACAAGCAGGCCTATGAGCGCGGCGTGAAGCTGATCGGGGCGACCTCGCATTACGTGACCGCCGACCTCGACGAGGGCCCGATCATCGAGCAGGACACGATCCGCGTCACCCATGCGCAATCGGCCGATGACTATGTCTCGCTCGGCCGCGATGTCGAAAGCCAGGTGCTGGCGCGGGCGATCCACGCCCATATCCATCGCCGCGTGTTCCTCAATGGCAACAAGACCGTGGTGTTCCCGGCCAGCCCCGGCTCCTACGCCTCGGAACGGATGGGGTGAGCCGCGGTCCCGGCGCGCTGCGCCGGGATTGAACGCTCCGGTGGAACGTTCAAAGCGGCGAACGCCCGGAGCGCAAGCGCAGGGCCGGGTGTTTCGGGCGAACGCCGGATCTGCCGCAAGCCCAGCCTTTCGCTTCCAATTGCCCCAAATATCCCGGGGGTGAATGGCCGCAGGCCAGAGGGGGCAGCGCCCCCTTTCTCCGCCGGGCGAGGGGGCGGCCGGGGCGGGGGGGGGGGCCCCCCCCCCCCCGCGCCTTCGGCGCTCACCCCCGGGATATTTGAAGCAATTGGAAGCGGGGAGGTGTTGCGGGAGAGTTGCGGGGCGCGTTTCGCGTCTGGATTTTCCTTGGGCAAAGCGGCTATTCTTTGACCGTCCCGTGCGGGACTGTTCAAGGGAATTTGCAAGTGCCGCCTTCTTCCGGACGTCTTCTTTCCGCGCCGCAAAGCGAGCCTGTCGTCGGGGCGACGGTGCAATATGTCATCGACACGCTGACGACGCGGATCGTTTCGGGAGAATACGGGGTCGATGAACGTCTGCCGTCCGAACGGGCGCTGGCGCAGGATCTGGGGGTGGCGCGCAACACCGTGCGCGAGGCGCTCGATCAGCTCGAGGAGCGCGGCATGATCCGGCGCCGGGCAGGGTCGGGGTCTTTCGTCACCTGGGACCCCTCGGGCACGCAGGCGGCGGTCTCGACCGTCGCGGCCGAGACCGGGCCCTTGCAGCTGCAGGTGGTGCGCGGGATCTTCGAGCCCGAGATGGTGCGGCTTGCGATCATCAACATGCCGCCGCGCGCGATCGAGGCGCTTGGCGAGACGCTGTCGCAGATGGAGGCGGTGCAGGCCGATGCCGGCGCCTTCGTGCGGCTCGAGGAAGAATTCCACCGCCAGATCGCGGCGGGCACCGGCAACCCGCTGCTGATCGCCTGCTACAACCTGGTGATCGACGCGCGCCGGCAGAGCTTTCGCGGCGCGATGTATCGCCGGCATCTGACGCCCAATCGCATCGCCTCCTATCAGCGCGGCTACAATGCGCTGTTCAACGCCATCGCCGCGCGCGACATCGAGGCGGCGAGCGAGTTCATGAAGCTCACGCTGATCGAGGATCAGAAGCTGCTGATGCAGGAAGACTGATCTGCCGGCGCCGCGGCGCCGGGCGCAGGCGCTGGTGCCAGAGCTGGCCGAGCGCGCCAAGGTGATGCGTGAGACGGGGCCCATGCGCCTCGAGCCAGCCCAGAACCGAACCGAATTCGACGATCTTCGCGCGCCCGCCCGCGATCCGCACCACCGGCCAGTCGCCCACCAGCGCATTGTCGATGCCGAAGATCTCGGCCCCCCACCAGCGCGCCGGGCCGAAGGCGTGCGGCATGATCTGCGAGCGCTTCATCGCGGCGAGCACCGAGACCGGGGCGGTCGTCTCGGCGCTTTCGACGGCGGCGTGCCACAGATCGAGGATCGAGGCATATTCCCAGCTCACCGCCGACCAGCTGCCCGGAAAGCGCGCGTCATAGGCGGCGAAGAAGGCCTCGGGGCGGTGGAAGAAGAAGGCGGTGTCGGCCAGTGCCGGGTCGTCGAAATCCGGGAACTGGAAGGTATAGCGTGCCATGAAGGCGGCCGAGGTGCGCGCGATCATCCGCGGATAGTCGTCGGCGGTGCAGGCGAGGATCTCGCCGGTGAAGCCCTGGGCGTGGGCCGCCTCGGTCAGGGCATGGATCATCGGCGGCGCCGATGAGCACCAGCACAGCACGTCGGGCTCTTCGGCCAGCATCGCGCGCACGATGCCCGCGGCGTCGGTCTCGGCCGGCGCATAGTGCAGCTCCTTCACCCGGGCGTGGCCCGCGGCCTCGAAGGCGGCGCGATAGACAGCGAGCGAGGGCAGGCCGAGGCTGTCGGTCTGGCTGCACAGGGCGACGCGGCGTGCCGCGGGGCGGTTCTTCGCCAGCCACTCGACCCCGGTCACGTTGAAGAGGGGATGCACCTCGGCAGGCGCGATCAGATAGGGGGTGTCGGGCGAGAGGTCGGAGGGCAGCAGCGTCGCCACCAGCGTCCGCGCCTTCATCAGCCAGGGCAGGGCGGGGGCGAAGCTGTCGCCGCCAAGGGTCAGGATCAGCCGGCAGTCGAGCCGTTCGACAAGCTCATGCGCGGCGGCGCGGGTGGCGGCGGCGCCGGTCGCGCTGTCGCGTGCCACGATCTCGATCGGGTGCCGGCGCCCGCCCACCATCAGCCCGCCGCGCGCATTCAGCCCCTCGGCCCAGAGCCGGCAGCCGTCGAGCCCCGGCCGGCCCCAGGATTCCTCGGGGCCCGAGAGCGGCGTGAGGAAACCGATCCGCACCGGCGCGCGGGTCTTCACCCCGAGTCGGGGCAGGGAACCAGTTACCAGAAGGCGCTGCGCGAGTGTCGGGCTGCTCATAATTTGATCTATAGCCCTTTTTCGGCAGGCTGGAATGCGGAAAAATACGGTGAAGCAATATTCCACACAGGAAAAATTGTTGACCCAAAAGATTTTTGCCCGCCTCATTGGTCCATGCCGAAGGAACCAGTTTTGAAATCTGGTCCATACCGGATCGAACAGGGAGACTGACATGACCAAACGCGTTGCCATCATCGGCGCCGGACCCTCGGGCCTTGCCCAGCTCCGGGCCTTCCAATCCGCCGCGCAGAAGGGGGCCGAGATCCCCGAGATCGTCTGCTTCGAGAAGCAGGAGACCTGGGGGGGTTGTGGAACTACAGCTGGCGCACCGGCACCGACAAGAACGGCGAGCCGATCCACGGCTCGATGTATCGCTACCTCTGGACCAATGGTCCGAAGGAGGGGCTCGAATTCGCCGACTATTCCTTCGAGGAACATTTCGGCAAGCAGATCGCCTCCTACCCGCCGCGCGCCGTGATGGTCGACTATATCGAGGGCCGGGTGAACAAGGCCGGCGTGCGCGGCTGGATCCGCTTCAACTCGGTCGTGCGCTGGATCGAGTTCGACGAGGAGGCCGGGGATTTCACCGTCACCGTGCACGACATGGAGCGCGACCATGTCTACAAGGAGCGCTTCGACCATGTGATCGTCGCTTCGGGGCATTTCTCCTCGCCGAACGTGCCGGAATATCCCGGGTTCGACCAGTTCTACGGCCGCATCGTGCATGCCCATGACTTCCGCGATGCACGCGAATTCGAAGGGCAGGACGTGCTTGTCGTCGGCTCCTCCTACTCGGCCGAGGACATCGGCTCGCAATGCTGGAAATACGGCGCGAAGAGCGTCACCTCGTGCTACCGCAGCGCGCCGATGGGCTTCAAATGGCCGGCGAACTGGGAAGAGAAGCAGGGCCTTGTCCGGGTCGAGGGCAAGACCGCCTTCTTCAGGGACGGCTCGTCGAAGCATGTCGATGCGATCATCCTGTGCACCGGCTACCGGCACTATTTCCCGTTCCTGCCCGACAGCCTGCGGCTGAAGACGGCGAACCGGCTTGCCACCGCCGATCTCTACAAGGGCGTCGTCTACGTCAACAATCCGAAGATGTTCTACCTCGGCATGCAGGACCAGTGGTTCACCTTCAACATGTTCGACGCCCAGGCCTGGTATGTGCGCGACATCATCCTGGGCCGGATCGCGGTGCCCGCCGACAAGCAGGCGCTGATCGCCGATGTGGCCGAGCGCGAAGAGCGCGAGGAGGTCTCGGACGATGTCAAATATGCGATCAAATACCAGGGCGACTACGTCAAGGAACTGATCGCCGAGACGGATTATCCGAGCTTCGACGTCGACGGTGCCTGCGAGGCCTTCTTCGAGTGGAAGCACCACAAGGCCGACAACATCATGACCTTCCGCAACCATGCTTACAGGTCGGTGATCACCGGCACGATGGCGCCCACCCACCACACGCCGTGGAAAGATGCGCTCGACGATTCGATGGAAGCCTATCTCGCGAACTGAGTTGTGTCCCCCTGGGCGGGGGCTTCGGGCCTCCCGCCTCCTTTTCCTGACGACAAGGACAGACCATGGTGCTTCTGCCCGCCGACACGCTCTTCCGCCCCGGCCCGCCCGCGCCCTCGCGTGCGCGCCGGCCGCAGGCCTTTCGGACCGGCCCGGCCGAGGAACGGCACACCGTGCCCGGCCGTGGCGCGCTCGTGCTCGAGATCCGGGCGGGCGACCGGCTCGAGGTGATCAACGACGAGGGCGGGCAGCGCTGCGAGCTGCTGGCTGCGCATCCCGACGGGCGGGTCGATTGCGGCCTGCTGGGCTGGGCGGGCGATTGCGCGGCGGACGGGCTGCGCGACCTGCTCGCCTCGGGCGAGCCCTCGCTTGCCCGGCTGCGCCGCGCGCTTGTGCGCCGGGGCATCGACCTGAGCCTTGCCCGCGCCATCGGGCTGTTCGGCGCCGGTGCGCGGGCGGGCGAGGCCGTGGGCTTCATCGCGCAGGGGGAGGGCTTTGCGCTTGCCGCCGCCCCCGGCCCGGCGATGGATTTCGAGCGTCAGGACACGGCAACCCCGCTGACGGTGAAGATCACCCGCGCCACGCCGCGCGCTGCCGGCCGCTTCGCGCTGCCCGATCCGCTCGCCGATCCGCTCCTTGATCTGCGGGTGAAATCGGCGACCGCCGAGGCCTATGTGGTGAAGGCCGGCGAATTCCTCCAGATCCTCGACGTCGACGGCCGCCAATGCACCGATTTCCAGTGCTTTGACGCGCGCAAGCTCGACCGCGGCATCATCAACCCGCTCGATGTCACCACCACCCGCACGCTGATGGGGCATGCCTATCCGACCCCGGGGCTGCACGCGAAATACTACGATCAGGATTTCACCCCGCTCGTCGAGGTGATCCAGGACACCTGCGGGCGCCATGACGCCTTCGCTATGGCCTGTTCGTCGAAATATTACGACGACATCGGCTATCCGGGGCACGCGAACTGCTCGGACAATTTCAACACCGCGCTCGCTGGCCATGGCGTTCCCGCCCGCGCGGGCTGGATGGCGGCGAATTTCTTCTTCAACACCGGGATTGACGCACATGGCGTGCTCGTCGCCGACGAGCCCTGGTCGCGGCCCGGGGATTACGTGCTGATGCGCGCGCTCACCGATCTCGTCTGCGTTTCCTCGGCCTGCCCGGACGACACTTCCTCGGCCAATGGCTGGGATCTCACTGACATCCATGTGCGCAGCTATGGCGCGGGCGAGCGGTTCTCGCGCGCTTCGGCCTGGCGCGCCACCCCCGACGCGGAGCCGATCATGACGCGTGAAAGCGCCTTCCACGACAATTTCGCCGCGCTGACCCGCGATTTCGTCGACTATCGCGGCTTCTGGCTGCCGAATGCCTTCCCCGAATGCGATGCGGTCGAGAGCTACTGGGCCGCGCGCGAGGGCGTGGTCGCGATGGATCTGTCCGCGCTGCGCAAGTTCGAGGTGACCGGCCCCGATGCCGAGGCGCTGCTGAACTGGGTGCTCACCCGCGATGTGACGAAGCTCGGCCATGGTCAGGTCGTCTATTCGGCGATGTGCTATCCGCATGGCGGCATGATCGACGACGGCACGCTGTTCCGTCTGGGGGCGCAGAACTTCCGCTGGATCGGCGGCTCGGACGAGGGCGGGGTGTGGATGCGCGAGGAGGCGGCGCGGCTGGGCCTCAACGTGATGATCCGCTCTTCGACCGATCAGATGCACAATCTCGCGGTGCAGGGGCCGCGCTCGCGCGCGCTGATGTGCGAGATCATCTGGACCGCGCCGCATCAGCCCGCCTTGGCCGATCTCGGCTGGTTCCGCTTCACCGTGGGCCGCATCGGCGGGCCCGAGGGTGTGCCGGTCGTCGTCTCGCGCACCGGCTATACCGGCGAGCTTGGCTACGAGATCTTCTGTCATCCGAAGGACGGCAAGGCGGTGTTCGAGGCGGTCTTCGGTGCCGGCGCCAAATACGGCATCAAGCCGATGGGGCTTGCCGGGCTCGACCTGTGCCGGATCGAGGCGGGGCTCGTCTTTGCGGGCTACGACTTTTCCGATCAGACCGACCCGTTCGAGGCCGGCATCGGCTTCACCGTGCCCTTGAAATCGAAAACCGCCGATTTCGTCGGGCGCGAGGCGCTGATCCGGCGCAAGGAAACGCCCGCGCGCAAATTCGTCGGCCTCGAGATCGAGGGCCAGGACCCGGTCTTTCACGGCGATTGCCTGCGGATCGGGCGGGCGCAGGTGGGCGAGGTCTGCTCGGCGATGCACAGCCCGCGCACCAATCAGTGGATCGCGCTCGCCCGCCTCGACGTGGCGCATGCCGAGCCCGGCACAGCGGTCGAGGTCGGCAAGCTCGACGGCCATCTGAAGCGGATCGCGGCGCGCGTCGCGCCCTTCCCGCATTACGACCCGAAAAAGGAACGTCCGCGCTCGTGAGGGGGTGGCGGGCCGGGTGGGGAGACCCGGCCGAAGGCCCCGGGAAACCGGGTGGGGAGGCAAGAAAACGGGGCGAAAACAGCCCCCTTCCACTCAACAGGGAGTTTGGACGTGGAACAGAACATGGCTTCCGCAGCGCCGATGGCGCGCGGGGCGGAGGGAACACCCTCCGCGGGGACGCTCAAGCGTGCCCTTGACTGGAAAGGCGCCTTCTGGGTCGCGGCCGGTGTGCCGCCGCTCGTGCTCTTCTCGATCGGCGGCATCGCCGGCGTCGCGGGCAAGGCCGCCTTCGTCGTCTGGATGGTCTCGATGGTGATGGGCTTTCTGCAAAGCTTCACCTATGCCGAGATGGCCGGCATGTTCGGCAACAAGTCGGGCGGTGCCTCGGTCTATGGCGCGACCGCCTGGCTGCGCTATTCGAAACTGATCGCGCCGCTTTCGGTGTGGTGCAATTGGTTCGCCTGGTCGCCGGTGCTGTCGCTCGGCTGCGCGATCGCGGCGGGCTACATCCTGAACGCGCTCTTCCCGATCCCGCTCGCGGAAAGCCAGCCGGTGATCGACTGGGTCGCGGCGCATCTGTCGCAATACAGCGCCTCGACGCAGGCGGTCATCGACTACATCGCCGCCAACCCGGGCGTGGCACCCGAGGCCGCGATCCAGGCCGTCGCCTCGGCCGATGGCATCGCCGCGCTGACGCCCGCCTTCCGCGTCTGGGAAGCCTTCGGCATTCCGGTTCCGGGGCTTGGCACGCTGCATTTCAACTCGACCTTCGTGATCGGCGTGGTGCTGATGCTGATGATCTTCGCGATCCAGCACCGCGGCATCGCCTCGACGGCGAAATCGCAAAAGATCATGGCGGTGGTCGTGCTGATCCCGCTGCTTCTGGCGGGACTGGTGCCGATCCTGACCGGCGCCATCGACTGGATGAACGTCACCTCGATCGTGCCGCCGACCGCCGCCTATTCCGGCACCGATGGCAGCTGGTCGGTGGGCGGCTGGACGCTGATCCTCGGCGCGCTCTATATCGCGGCCTGGTCGACCTACGGGTTCGAGACGGCGGTGTGCTATACCGCCGAGTTCAAGAATCCCCATCGCGACACGTTCCGCGCGATCTTCTTCTCGGGCCTTCTCTGCGTCGTCTTCTTCTTCATCATCCCCTTCGCCTTCCAGGGCGTGCTGGGGCAGGAGGGCATGCTCGCTCCCGGGATCATCGACGGCACGGGCGTCGGCGAAGTGCTTGGCCAGATGGTCGGCGCGGGGCCGCTGGTCGCGCATCTCTTCGTGATCCTGATGATCATGGCGCTCTTCTTGGCGATCATGACCGCGATGGCGGGCTCGTCGCGCACGCTCTATCAGGGCGCCCGGGACGGCTGGCTGCCGAAATATCTGACGCATGTGAACGATCACGGCGCGCCGACCGGGGCGATGTGGACGGATCTCGTCTTCAACGTCTTCCTGCTGGCGCTCGCCTCGGACGCGACGGGCTACTTCTACGTCCTCGCGATCTCGAATGTCGGCTACATCATGTTCAACTTCCTGAACCTGAACGCCGGCTGGATCCACCGCATCGACAGCCCCCATCTGCCGCGGCCGTGGAAGGCGCCGACGGTGCTGATCGGGTTCAACACGCTGCTCGCCTTCGTCAATGCGCTCTTCCTCGGCGCCGGTGCCAAGGTCTGGGGCTATTCGAACGCGCTCTGGTCTGGGGTGATCTTCGCCGCGCTGATCCTGCCGGTCTTCGCCTTCCGCCATTACGTGCAGGACAAGGGCCACTTCCCGCGCGAGGCGATGGAAGACCTCGGCCTCACCGATCACGGCGATCTCGGGCCGCGTCGCGCCGGCATCTGGCCCTATCTCGCGCTGATCGCGGGCGTGGCGGTGGTGCTCTGGGCGAACTGGTTCTTCCAGCTGCCGGCCTGAGCCATGCAATCCCCTGCCGCGGCACTCGCGGCGGGGCCCTTCAACGACTGACGAACCCTCAGGGAGACAGGGAATGACCGCATCTTGGAGATTTTCGACGCTGGCCGACCGGCACCGCGCGCTGGGCTCGGCGCTGGAAGACTGGAGCGGCATGGGCACCGCCTGGTCCTATGACGGCGATCCGCTCACCGAATACATGGCGATCCGCACGAAGGCCGGGCTGATGGATGTCTCGGGGCTGAAGAAGGTCCATATCACCGGGCCGGCGGCCAGCCATGTGATCGACCGCGCCACCACGCGCAACGTCGAAAAGCTGATGCCGGGCCGCGCCGTTTATGCCTGCATGCTCAACGATGCGGGCAAGTTCGTCGATGACTGCGTGATCTACCGCACCGCGCCGAACGCCTTCATGGTGGTGCATGGCTCGGGCCAGGGCTTCGAGCAGCTGACCATGGCCGCGACCGGCCGCGACGTCTCGATCCGCTTTGACGACAATCTGCATGACCTGTCGCTGCAAGGCCCGCTCGCCGTCGATTTCCTCGAGAAATACGTGCCGGGCATCCGCAGCCTGAATTATTTCAGCCATATGCCGACCTCGCTTTTCGGCGTGCCGGCGCTGATCGCGCGCACCGGCTATACCGGCGAGCGCGGATACGAGCTTTTCGTGCGGGGCCAGGATGCGCCGATGATCTGGGACCGCATCCTCGAAGAGGGCGCGGCGATGGGCATCATCCCCTGCCGCTTCACCACGCTGGATCTCTTGCGGACGGAAAGCTATCTGCTGTTCTTCCCCTACGACAATTCCGAGATGTATCCGTTCGAGAACGAGCCCTGCGGCGACACGCTGTGGGAGCTGGGTCTCGATTTCACCGTCTCGCCCGGCAAGACCGGCTTCCGCGGCGCGGAAGAGCATTACCGTCTGAAGGGCAAGGAACGCTTCAAGATCTGGGGCCTCAAGCTCGAGGGCAAGGTGCCGCCCGAGAACGGCGCGCCGGTGCTGAAGGACGGGGTGAAGGTCGGCGTCGTGACGCAGGCGATGTATTCGCCGCTGAACGACTGGACCGTCGCCATCGCCCGCCTGCCGGTCGAGTGCGCGGTCGAGGGCATGCCCCTCACCGTCGCAAGCGCCGAGGCCGGCACGATCGGCGCCACCACCTCGCCGATGCCCTTCTTCGACATCGAGAAGAAGCGCCGCACCGCCAAGGGCTGAGATTGACCGGGGCAGGGGCGGCATCAGATCGCCCCGCCCAGACCCAACAGGAACCATGCCATGCCGCGCACCGAATTCTCCCCTTCGATCCTGTCGCGCCCGGTCTATCCCGGGCTCATCCCGCAGGGCGCCACCCCGGCGATCATGCTCGCCGAGGGGCAGGGCGCCGGGGCGATCCTTGACCTCGCCGCGCTCGATGCCTCGGTGATGGATCTTGCGCATCTGATCTACATTCCCGCCGGGTCCGATGCCGGGCCGCGCCTCGCCGCACTGGGTGCGAAGATGTATCGCGAGGCGCCAAGCTACCCCGCCGCGCTCGAACGCTATCGCAAGGCGCTGGCCGATGCCCGAATGGGCACGACGCTCTATCTGGCCGGCTCGGAAGGGATGATCGGTCAGGCGATGGCCGAGGCGCTTGCCGCCGGCCTGCCGCCCGAAGCGATCCAGACCGAGCATCGCGGCGCCGTCGCGCGGCGGATGCAATGCGTGCATTGCAAGGGCGTGACCGAGAATGTCACGACCGACCCCTTCCTGTGCAGCCATTGCGGGCTGACGCTTTATGTGCGCGACCATTTCTCGCGCCGCCTCGGCGCCTTTCAGGGCGTCTGCGTCGATGCCGAAACCCCCGGCATCGTGCCCGAAGTGCAGGAGATCAAACCATGACCAGCCGCATGCTGCGCGTGAGCGCGATCGAGACACTCTCCCCCCTCGTCACCCGGTTCCGGTTTGAGGACCCCGAGGGCGCCACGCTGCCGCTTTTCTCCGGCGGCGCGCATGTCGTGGTGGAGATGCCCGATGCGGGCGTGCTGCGCCGCAACGCCTATTCGCTGATCTCCGATCCGATGGACGGGAGCGGCTATGAGATCGCCGTGCGCCGCGAAGACGGCGGCCGCGGCGGCTCGAAGTTCATGCACACGCAGGTGGCGGAGGGCGATCTGATGCGCCTCTCCGCGCCGGTGAACCTCTTCTCGCTCGATCTGCGGGCGCGGAAACATGTGATGATCGCGGGCGGCATCGGCATCACGCCGTTTCTGGCGCAGCTCAAGCAGCTCGCCCGCCTGCAGCAGCCCTTCGAGCTGCATTATGCCGCGCGCTCGCGCGCCGAGGCGGCGGGGCTTGCGCTGCTGCCCGCCACGCCGCAGGTGCATGTGCATATCTCGGAAGAGGGCAACCGGATGGATCTGGGCGCCATTCTCGGCCTGCAGCCGCTCGGCACCCATGTCTATTGCTGCGGCCCCGAGGGGCTGATCGAGGCGGTGGCCGAGACCGGCGCGCGCCTTGGCTGGCCGAAGACGGCGCTGCATTCGGAGGTCTTCATGGCGCCGCCCCCTGGCGCGCCCTTCGCGGTCACGCTGGCGAAGTCCGGCAAGGTGGTCACCGTCGGCGCGCATCAAAGCCTGCTCGAGGCGCTCGAACAGGCCGAGGTCGAGGTGCAGTGGATGTGCCGCGGCGGCGCCTGCGGGCGCTGCGAGACCGGGGTGAGCGCCTGCCACGGCACGATCGAGCACCACGACCACTGGCTGAGCGACGACGAGCACGCGAGCCAGAAGAAAATCATGCCCTGCGTCTCGCGCTTCACCGGCGAAACCCTCGTTCTCGACCTCTAGGAGGCACGGATGACCATCCAGTTCCACGACGAAACCTTCCGCGACGACTACACCTTCCACAACTCGCCCGAGGGGATCCGGCGCTTTCCGTTCCCCTTCGATGCGGACAGCTACATGTATTCGGTCAACCTCGAACCCCACGCGGGCGGCAAGGCCGGATCGCCCTTCGAGAAGCGCTTCGACGTCGACGAGCACTACGTTGCCGAGATGCGCGACCGCGCGATCACCCTCGCCGAGGACCCGCTGCGCTGCCAGTCGCTGCCGCATATGGAGCTCGCCGGCTGGGATTTCCTCGAACTCGTGATGGTCTCGAAGGCCGAGGATTACCCCGAGCTTTTCACGCTCAACCGCGATGGCGACCGCTGGCACTGGATCAACCGCCCGCTGGGGATCGAGCAGCGCTTCACCTTCCTCGATGCGACAACGCTGCCCTGCGGGCCGATGGAATACATCACCCGCCAGACCCAGGGCGATCATGCGCTCCTCGATCAGCGCGACGGCAACCTCTGGATGGATGCCGGCATGGTGACGAGCCAGGCCGACTGGTCGCTCGATTTCGACATCGGCATGAACTTCTTCGAGTGGCACGCGCCGGTGCCGAAGGCGCATGAGATGGGCGTGTTCCAGCGCGCGCTGAAGTTCCTTCTGAACCTGCAGCAGGGCGCACCCTCGCGGCGGCTGAACTGGACGATGACGGTGAACCCGCGGCTCGACACGAGCCCTGAGAACTATCACAAATGGGGCCCGGAAAAGCGCACGATCACCCCGGCCACGGTGGGGGACAAGCAATATCTGCGCGTCGAGCTGCAGACGCTGTGGCGGCTGCCGCGCTCGAACGCGATCGCCTTCCCGATCCGCTGCTATCTGTGCGCGCTCGAGGATCTCGTGACGGTGCCGAAATGGGGCCGCCGGCTGCACCGGGTGCTGCGCGACCTGCCCGACGAGCTGGCCAATTACAAGGGCTTCGCGGTGAACCGGCCGGTGATCGTCGATTACCTCGCGCGGTTCGACGACGGCGCCGAGACATCGCCGGGCATCTTTCCCGACTGACAGGGCAGGGCCCCGCCGCCCGGCCGTGGAGTTTTTGCCACGCTCTTTCGCAACCGCAGAAAGAACCTCTCTGCGGTGCAGAAAAGCTCGGGCGGGCCGGCCGGAATCCTGCTATGACTTTGGCGCAGCTGAACTCATGGAGGCGCCATGTTCTCGCTCAAGGGACAGAAGATTCTCGTTGTCGGCATCGCCAACGACCATTCCATCGCCTATGGCTGTGCCCGGGCCTTCCGCGAGCAGGGCGCGGATCTTGCCATCACCTGGCTCAACGCCAAGGCCGAGCCGCATGTCCGGCCGCTCGCCGAATCGCTCGGCGCCGAGATCATGATGCCGCTCGACGTCACCGAGCCGGGCGAGCTGGAGGCGGTCTATGCCGAGATCGGCAGCCGCTGGGGCAGGATCGACACGATCCTGCACTCGATCGCCTTCGCGCCAAAGGCCGATCTGCATGGCCGCGTCATCGACTGCTCGGCCGAGGGCTTCGGCAAGGCGATGGACATCTCGGTGCATTCCTTCCTGCGGATGATCCGTCTGGCCGAGCCGCTGATGCCCGGGGGCGGCACCTGCCTGTCGGTGTCGTTCTTCGGCTCGTCGCGCGTCGTGCAGCATTACAACATCATGGGGCCGGTGAAGGCCGCGCTCGAAAGCACGGTGCGCTATGCCGCGGCGGAACTCGGCGAGAAGGGCATCCGCGTGCATGCGCTCTCGCCCGGGCCGCTGGCCACCCGCGCTGCCTCGGGCATCGACCAGTTCGACAGCCTGCTCGCCGAGGCGACGGCGCGCGCCCCGACCCATGTGCTGACCACGATCGACGACGTCGGCGCGATGGCGGCCTTCCTTGCCTCGGCCGAGGCGAAGAACCTCACCGGCGGCGTGCACGACATCGACGGCGGCTATTCGATCACCGCCTGAGGGCGGCGCCCCGGCCTCGACCGGCATCGGGCCTGCCCGGTGCCGGTTTTGCATTTCCGCCCCATCCCCGGGGTTGTCCCCAGATATCGTGGCGGGACGACGACTTATCCACGACAAATTGCTTTACAGGGGGCGGAACAGGCCGCACGATATCTTGTAGGGATCGTGCGCTGCCACGCCGATCCTTGTGGATAGATCGAGTCCTAGGGAAACATCCCGGGGTCTGCACGAAACGCGTGGGGGTATGGGCATGGCACTGATCGAGGACTATCTCGGCGTCGAGGACATCCACCCGATCGACGTGGTGGAAACGCTGGCCGAGGCCCATGCGTGGGATTTCGACCGCATCGCCGACGACCAGATCGCGATGATGGTCGAGGGGCAATGGCGCAGCTATTCGCTCACCCTCGCCTGGTCCGAGCAGGACGAGGTGCTGCGGCTGCTGAGCACCTTCGAGATCGACCCGCCGGCGGCGCGCGAGGGCGCGCTTTACGACCTGCTCAACCGCATCAACGACCAATGCTGGACCGGCGCCTTCACCTTCTGGCGCGAGCAGAAGCTGATGGTCTGGCGCTATGGCCTTGTCCTTGCCGGCGGCCAGATCGCCGGCCCGGCGCAGATCGACCGGATGATCGGCGCCGCAGTCAGCGTCTCGGAACGGTTCTACCCGGCGATGCAGCTTGCCTGCTGGGGCGACGAAACCCCCGAGGCGGCGCTGAAGGTCGCCATTGCAGAGGCTTACGGCCGCGCCTAAAGTTTCCGCCGCAAAGGGGAAACGCGATGGACTTTTCGACGATTGAGGCGCGCGGTCTGGTTCTTCTGGGCTGCGGCAAGATGGGCTCGGCGTTGCTCGCCGGCTGGCTGCGCGGCGGGCTGAGCCCGAGCGCGGTGCATGTGATCGACCCGCACCCGTCCGACTGGCTGATGGGCACGGGCGTGGCGGTGAACGGGCTGCTGCCCGAGGCGCCGGCGGTGGTGCTGGTCGCGGTCAAGCCGCAGATGATGGGGGCGGCGCTGCCGCAGCTGACGGCCATGGGCGGCGGGCGCACGCTCTTCGTCTCGATCGCCGCGGGCACCACGATCGCCACCTTCGAAGGGGTTCTGGGCGCCGGCACCCGGCTTGTCCGCGCGATGCCGAACACGCCCGCCGCGATCGGCCGCGGCATCACCGCGATCGTCGGTAATGCGCAGGCGAGTGCTGCCGATCTCGACATGGCCGAGGGGCTGTTGTCGGCGGTCGGTCAGGTGGTGCGGCTCGATGCCGAAAGCCAGATCGACGCGGTGACGGCGGTCTCGGGTTCGGGCCCGGCCTATGTCTTCCACCTGATCGAGGCGCTCGCCGCCGCGGCCGAGGCCGAGGGGCTGTCGCCCGAGCTGTCGCTGCGGCTGGCGAAAGCCACAGTCGGCGGCGCCGGCCAGCTGGCCGAAGATGCGGCCGAAAGCCCGGCGCAGCTGCGCATCAACGTGACGAGCCCCGGCGGCACCACCGCCGCCGCGCTCGCCGTGCTGATGGATGCCGAGACCGGCTTCCCGGCGCTTCTGAAACGCGCGGTCAAGGCCGCCGCCGACCGCGGACGGGAGCTTGGCAAGTGACGATCAGTTTCGACGAGTTTCTCAAGGTCGACATCCGTGTCGGCCGGATCACCGCCGCCGAGACCTTCCCGCAGGCGCGCAAGCCCGCCTACAAGCTGACCATCGACTTCGGCCCCGAGATCGGCACCAAGCGCTCCTCGGCGCAGATCACCACACATTACACGCCCGAGGAACTGATCGGCCGGCAGGTGATGGCGGTGGTGAACTTCCCGCCGCGCCAGATCGGCCCCTTCATGTCCGAGGTGCTGACGCTCGGCGTGCCCGACGCGAGTGGCGAGGTGGTGCTGATCGGCCCCGGTCAGGACGTGCCGGTGGGCGGGAGGCTCTTCTGATGAAGCTGCTCGTCACCCGTGCCCTCACCCCGGCTGTCGAGGCGCGGGTGCGCGCGGAGTTTCCCGACGCGACCTTCCGCAACGGCGCCGCGCCGATGACCGAGGCGGAGGCGGCCGAGGCGCTCGCCAGCTATGACGCACTGCTGGTGACGCTGGGCGATCAGGTCCGCGGTGCGGCCTTCGCCGGTCCGCTGCGCGCGAAGATCGTGGCGAATTTCGGCGTGGGCTACAACCATATCGACGCGGCGGCTGCGAAGGCGCATGGCATCACCGTGACGAATACCCCCGGTGCCGTCACCGACGCCACCGCCGACATCGCGCTGACGCTGCTCCTGATGAGTGCGCGCCGCGCCGGGGCAGGCGAGCGCTTCGTGCGCTCGGGCGCCTGGACCGGCTGGACGCCCACCCAGTTCCTCGGCCATCACGTCAGCGGCAAGCGCGTCGGCATCGTCGGGCTCGGGCGGATCGGCACCGCGATCGCGCGGCGCTGCCATTACGGCTTCGGCATGGAGGTGGTGTTCCACAACCGCTCGACCGTCGCCGATCCGGGGCTGCCGGCGCAGCAGGTGTCGCTTCACGAGCTGCTGGCAATCTCTGATTTCGTGGTGATCGCGGTGCCGGCGACGCCGCAGACGCATCACCTGATCGGCGCGGCGGAACTCGCGCGGATGCAGCCCCACGCGCATCTCGTCAACATCGCCCGCGGCGACATCGTCGACGAGGCGGCGCTGATCGCGGCGCTCGAGGCCGGCCAGATCGCCGGCGCGGGCCTTGATGTCTTCGAGCGCGAGCCTTTCGTGCCCGCGGCGCTGCGCGCGCTCGATTGCGTGACGCTGCTGCCGCATCTGGGCACCGCGGCGCTTGAGGTGCGCGATGCCATGGGCTTCATGGCGCTTGCCAACCTGACCGCCTTCCGTGACGGCAAGGTGCCGCCGAACGCGGTCTGACCCTTGACCCCCGGCGCGGTTCGAAAGACTGTGCCGCGACTTTCGAGAGGACCAGATGTTCACCCCTGCGATCACCGGAACCGGGGTCTTCACCCCGCCTGAGACCATCACCAACGACGAGCTGGTCGCCGCCTTCAACGCCTATGCCGACCGTTACAACGCCGAGCACGCGGCCGAGATCGCGGCGGGCACGCTTGCGGCCAAGGACCATTCCTCGTCCGAGTTCATCCACAAGGCCTCGGGCATCGAGAGCCGTTATGTGATGGACAAGACCGGCGTTCTCGATCCCGCGCGGATGTATCCGCAGCTGCGTCAGCGCAGCGACGACGAACCCGGGATCATGGCCGAGATCGCGCTCGAGGCCTGCGCCAGGGCCCTTGCCGCCGCCGGGCGCGAGGGGAGCGAGGTCGATCTGGTGATCTGCGCCGCCTCGAACATGGAGCGTGCCTATCCGGCGGTGGCGATCGAGATCCAGAAGCTTCTGGGCGCCTCGGGCTTTGCCTTCGACATGAACGTCGCCTGTTCCTCGGCCACCTTCGGCATTCAGGCCGCGGCCGACATGATCCGCACCGGCTCGGTGCGGCGCGCGCTGGTGGTGAACCCCGAGATCACCTCGGGCCATCTCGAATGGCGTGACCGCGACTGCCACTTCATCTTCGGCGATGTCTGCACGGCAACACTGATCGAGCGGCGCGCGGACGCGAAGGCCGGCGGCTTCGAGATCCGCTCGAGCCGCTGCGCCACGGAATTCTCGAACAACATCCGCAACAACAACGGCTTCCTGCGCCGCACCCGGCCCGACGGGCTCGCCGACCGGCGCGACATGCAGTTCATGCAGGAGGGCCGCAAGGTCTTCAAGGAAGTGCTGCCGATGGTCTGTGCCCATATCCTCGGCCATCTGGCGGAGGAAGGGCTCGCGCCCACCGCCCTGCGCCGGCTCTGGCTGCATCAGGCGAACAAGACGATGAACGATTTCATCGGCCGCAAGGTGCTTGGCCGCGAGCCTGAACCGGGCGAGCAGCCGAACATCTTGCAGGAATACGCCAATACCTCCTCGGCCGGCTCGATCATCGCCTTCGACCGCTTCTCGGGCGATTTCGCGCCGGGCGAGACGGGGCTGATCTGCTCCTTCGGGGCGGGCTATTCCGTCGGTTCGGTGATCGTCGAGAAGTTCTGAGACCGGCGCGCGGGCCGCGGGCGGGGATGCCTCCGGCGGGAGTATTTGCACCAGGAAAAGCCAGGGGCCAGAAACCGCCTCCCGGCTTTTTCTTGGTCCAAATACTCACTCTTCGGTGGGGCCGGGCGCTTCCTCCATCGCCGCGCGCCAATGCCGGCGGCACAGGCTGACATAGGTCTCGTTGCCGCCGATCTGCACTTGTGCGCCCTCGCGCAGCGCGCGCCCGTCGGGCCCGATGCGCATCACCATCGTCGCCTTCTTGCCGCAATGGCAGATCGTGCGCACCTCGCGCATCTCGTCGGCAAGGGCGAGGAGGGCGGCCGAGCCGGGGAAGAGCTCGCCGCGGAAGTCGACGCGCAGCCCGTAGCACATCACCGGCACAGCGAGATCGTCGACCACACGGGCCAGCTGCCAGACCTGATCCCGGGTCAGGAACTGCGCCTCGTCGACGAAGACGCAGGTGCAGGGGGCACGGGCCATCCGCGCCGCGATCAGCGCCGCCATGTCGGTCTCGGGGGTGAAGGTCTCGGCCTCGGCGCCGATGCCGATGCGGCTTGCGATCCGGCCTTCGCCCGCGCGCCGGTCGAGCCGGGCGGTGACGAGGAAGGTCTGCATGCCGCGCTCGATGTAGTTGTAGGACGCCTGCAGCAGCAGCGTGCTCTTGCCGGCGTTCATCGTCGAGTAATGGAAGTAGAGCTTGGCCATGCCGCCCCATAGCGCGCCGGACGGGCCCGGGCAAGACGAAGACCCCCGCGCGCGGTCCGCTCTTGCGCACCGTCGCGAGGGTCTCTCACCGTTTCTGACGTCACGATGTCAGCACTCTTACGCCCGCCGTGGCGGGTGCTTTCGGTGTGACAAATCCTCGCCCTCCGGGTAAGGGGGAAAGCACCAGCGGGGGTTCCCCCCGGGCATTCAGCGTAGAGAGGGATGGGCGGTTCTGGCCCGATTGTGATGACCGAGAAGATTGAAAGCTATCTGAAAAAACACACCGAGGCGCTGGTGAAGGACATCGGCATCGAGGCCGCGACCCAGGTCAGCGGCAAGTCGAAGGCGACGCTCGGGCGGTATTATTCCACCGATCCCGACCATAGCGACCGTTTCATGCCGATCGACGTGGTCGCCCGGATCGAGGCGGTGGCGAAATTCCCGCATGTGACCCAGGCGCTGGCCGAGCTCGGCGGTCTCGAGCTGTCCTTCGACGAGCGCCGGCGGAACCTGTCGGAAGGCGGGGTGAGTTCGGATGTGGTGGTGCTGAGCCAGCGCTTCGCGATGCTGATGGCGGAATATCACGCCTCGATCATGGACGGGAAGATCACCGCAACCGAGGCGCGGCGGCTGCTGGCCGAGACCCAGGCGCTGCAGAAGGTGCTGATCGAGATGAAGCTGCATCTCGAGGACGAGACCGTGCGCTGACACGGTCCCGTCCGGGAGCTTGCGGAGAGGGCGGTGCGGCTCAGGCCGCGGTGCCGCCCTTGCCCCCCGGAACGCGCCGGCGCGGGCGGGCGGCGCCGCCGGCCGCGGCCTTCGCGGGGTTCGCCCGGGCCGGGTTCGCCTTCGGTGCGCCGCCCTGCGCGGGTTTCGGGCCACGACCGCGATGCGGCTTCTTGCCGGCGCGGGCGGGGGCTGCGGCGGCAACCGGGGTATGCGGCTCGCCGCCGATCACCGGGATCCGCGCGCCCATGGCCTTCTCGATCGCGCGCAGCTCGTCCATCTCCATCGGCCCGCAGAAGGCGACGGCACGGCCGTTGCGGCCGGCGCGCGCGGTGCGGCCGATGCGGTGGACATAGTTCTCGGGCACGTTCGGCAGGTCGTAGTTGTAGACATGCGCGACCTCGGGGATGTCGAGCCCGCGGGCGGCGACATCGGTCGCGATCAGCAGCTTCACCTCGCCGGCGCGGAAGGCGCTCAGCGCCCGCTCGCGCGCGTTCTGCGATTTGTTGCCGTGGATCGCGGCGACCGAGAAGCCCCAGTTGTCCATCAGCTTCGCGAGCTTGTCCGAGCCGTGCTTGGTGCGGTTGAACACCACCGCAAGCTCGCCCGGGTGCTTGGCGACATATTCGGCCAGCAGCGCGGCCTTCTCGCCCTGGGTGGTGAAGTGCACGCCCTGGTCGATCTTCTCGGCGGCCTTGCCGGGCGGCGCGACCTCGACCCGCACCGGGTCCTGCAGATAGCTTTGCGCCAGCTCTTCCATCAGCTTCGGCATGGTGGCCGAGAACAGCATCGTCTGCCGGTCCGCGGGGATCAGCCGGGCGATGCGGCGCAGCGCGTGGATGAAGCCAATGTCGAGCATCTGGTCGGCCTCGTCGAGGACGAGGTATTTCGTTTCCGACAGCACCAGCGCGCGGCGCTCGAGCAGGTCGAGAAGCCGGCCGGGGGTGGCGATCAGCACGTCGGTGCCCTTGGCGAGCTTTTCCGACTGCACGTTGATCGAGGCGCCACCGACGACGCGCTGGATGCGCACCGGCGCGCCCGCGCCGAAGGCCGAGAGGTTGTCGTGGATCTGCGTTGCCAGCTCGCGCGTCGGCGCCAGCACGAGGGCGCGCACGGTCTTCGGCGCCGGGCGCTTGCCATAGGCGATGATGCGGGTCAGCATCGGCAGGCCGAAGGCCGCGGTTTTGCCGGTGCCGGTCTGGGCGATACCCAGCAGGTCACGGCCGCGCACGATGTGCGGAATGCCCTGTTCCTGGATCGGCGTCGGTTTCACCAGGCCGAGGCCGGCGAGGTTTTGCAGCAGGATCGGCGCAAGGCCGAGGTTTTCGAAGGTTTCCAAAAGTCTGTCTTTCCTGGCACCAATGGGTGCGAAAAATCGGTCTGGCCGGACGCGAGGTCCGGCGGGCGGGCGGGCGCGGACAGGTCTGTCCGCTGGCCCCCCGCGTGATTGTGAGGCCGGGTCTCCGCCCTTGCGCCGGCCGGGCGCGTGGCCCGGGGATGCGCGGCTGCTCACGCGGCAGCGGTTGCGGATGCTCGCCAGATGGGCGCTGCAGCGCGGAAAGTCAAGGAAAACCGTTCAGGCGCGGTCGGCGGTGTCGATCCAGATCGTCACCGGGCCGTCGTTGAGCAGGCTCACCGCCATGTCGGCGCCGAATTCTCCGTTTTCGACCGGCAGGCCAAGACCGCGCAGCGCGGCGCTGAAATGTTCATAAAGCCGATTGCCGATCTCGGGCGGGGCGGCGGTGGAAAATCCCGGCCGGTTGCCGCGCGAGGTGTCGGCGGCGAGGGTGAACTGGCTGACCACCAGGCAGGCGCCGCCGATATCGCTGACCGAGCGGTTCATCTTGTCGGCCTCGTCGCGGAAGATTCGCAGCTTGGCGACGCGCGCGGCCAGTTTCTCGGCCTCGGTCTCGCCGTCGCCCTGCATCGCGCAGATGAGGATCAGAAGCCCCGGGCCGATCTCGCCGGTGCTCCGGCCCTCGACCTCGACCTTGGCGTGGCGCACACGCTGGATCAGCGCTCTCATTCCAGATCCTCCTTCCAGGGTGGGTTCGCGCCCGCGCGCGCGACGGTAACGGCGGCGGCGGCGGTGCCGAGGCGCAGACAGGCCTCGAGCACGGCGCCATCGGCCGCGGCGACGGCCTGCTTCGACAAGAGCCCGGCGCGGTCGAGTGCCGCAAGGACGCCGGCGTTGAACGTGTCGCCGGCGCCGACCGTGTCGACGACCGCAACCCGGTGCGCCGGCACGAAGATCGCCCCGGTCGCGCTGAAGCCATGGGCGCCCTGTGCGCCTTCGGTGATGAAGACGAGCTTCGGGCCGCGGGCAAGGATCGCGCGGGCCCGCTGCTCGATCGCGCCGGGGCCCATGAGCCAGTCCAGATCCTCGTCCGAGAGCTTGACGATGTCGGCCGCGGCGATCATCCGCTCGATGCGGGCGCGATAGGCCGTCTCGTCGCGGATGAAGCCCGGGCGGATGTTCGGGTCGAGCATGGTCAGATGCCCGGGGGCCGCGCGGATCATCAGCGCCTCATAGGCCGCGGCGCAGGGCTCGACGGCGAGCGAGATGCCGCCGAAGAACAGCGCCCGCAGGGCAGCGGGCAGGGCGGGCAGATCGGCGGGCGACAGCATCCGCCCCGCCGTGCCCTCGTCATAGAAGGCATAGCGCGCCTGACCGTCATGGAGCGTCACGAAAGCGAGCGTCATGGGCCGGTCCGAACGCGCCGAAAGCCCGGTCTCGACGCCCGAGGCGGTGAGCGCGTCGGTCAGCATCTGCCCGAAGAGATCGGTCGAGAGGCCCGAGAAGAAGCCGGTCTTCACGCCCAGCCGGCCAAGCGCCAGCGCGGTGTTGAAGACCGCGCCGCCCGGGAAGGGGGCGAAGGCCGGCTCGCCGCGCGTGCTTTCGCGCGGCAGCATGTCGATCAGCGCCTCGCCGCAACACAGGATCATCGCGCCCTCTCCGTCAGCCGTTCTGCTTCTGATAGAGATAGGCCAGCGCCGCGGCAACGATCAGCCCGAAAACGACCGCAATCGCGATCTTCCACGGCGACCACGGCCGGTCGCCGCGCACCGCGCCGGTCTGGGCGTTGACGACGAAGCGGAAGGAGCGGCCCTGGAACTTGTAAGCCGCAGTCCAGACCGGCAGCAGGATGTGCTTGAAGGTCTCGGCCGAGAAGCTCGGGTCGAGGCTTGCCACGCGCTGCTCGTCGCCGCCGATGTCGCGGCGCACGTCGGACTGGATCACCCGCAGCATCTCGGCCTGGGCGAGGTGATGGCCCTCGATCAGCTCGACGGTGTAGCCCTCGGCCGACAGCCCGGCGAGGTAATCGGGGCTGTAGGGCACGAGGCCGGTCAGATCCCAGGGGCTGAGCCCGTCGACATGGGCGGCGGGCAGCGAGCGGGCGGCATAGATCAGCACGTCGTCGAAATCGCGCGCGACCTGGCCCGCGACCGGGGTCCAGCGGATGTGGCGGATCTGCTCGGTGCGGGTCTCGGGGCGGCCGTCGACCATCACCGTGACCTGCCGCGTCTCGTACCAGGCATCGCCGCGCGCGCCGGTGTAGCGGGTGCGGGTGGCGGCATCGAAGGTCCAGAACGGGGCATAGACCCCGGTCATCTTGCGCCCGCGCCGGGCGTATTGCGCCAGCCCCGAGGGCGCGAACCACAGGCTGCCGAGCCAGCGGCCAAGGGCCGCGCGCGCCTCCGCCTCGGTCAGCCGGAACGGGATCAGCCCCTGCGGCCGGATCTGTCGCTTGGTGCCGCTGTCGGTGACGACCGGGGTCGCGCAGAACGGGCATTGGGTGGCGTGTTCGGGCCCCGACAGCTCGATCGAGGCGCCGCAGTTCGGGCACGAAAGGGTGCGGTGCTCCTCGAGCTCCTCGATCGGCAGATCGGCGCGCAGCCCGGCCTCGAGCGGCAGCTCGTGCAGCGCGGCCGCGCCGCGGCCGGTGGCGCGGGGGATGTCCTGGACATGGCCGCAATGGTCGCACACCAGCCGCTCCTGCCCGGGGGCGAAGCGCAGGTCCGCGCCGCAGGCCTCGCAGGGGAAGTGCTGCTCGGCCTGCGTCTGCCGCAACGGGGCGGTCATCGACGCCTCACTGTGCCGGCGGCGGGGGCGGCGGCGCGATGGTGAAGAGCTGCGCAAGCTCGGTGATCTCGCCCGCGGGTTTCCAGCCGTCCTGCCCGGGGGTCCAGACCAGCGTGTCGCGGCTGAAGCCGCCCTCGCTCACCATCCGGCCGAGGTGGCCGCGGCCGTAGGGGCCCTGGGTCTGGCCGTTCACCGCGAGATGCCAGACCTTCTCGACGGGCGGCGGCGGGGGCGGCGGCACCATCGCGGCGGGCTGGGCCATCGGCTGCGCCGCGGCGTGCGCCGTGCCCCAGGGGCCCGCCATCGTCTGCCCCGCCATCGTCTGCCCCATCGCCATGCCCATGCCGGCGCCGAGGCCGGCGCCCATGGCCGCGCCCATACCCGCCGCCGCGGCCGAGCCCGGCTGTGCCATCGCCTCGGCCGCGTTGAACTGCATGTATCGGTTCAGATCGCCGACGATTCCCATCGAGGTGCGCTTGTCGAGCGCGGCCTCGACCGCCTCGGGCAGCGAGATGTTCTCGATGTAGAATTCGGGCGTCGAGAGGCCGTAATTCGCCACCACCGGCTCGATCGCCTGGACCACCAGCTTGCCCAGATCGGCGGTGTTCGCCGCCATGTCGAGCACCGGGATCGACGAGGCGGCGACGACGCGCGAGAATTCCTGCACGATCACGTTGCGGATCTGGAACGAGATCTCGTCCGAGGTGAACTCGCCATCGGTGCCGACGATCTCGGCCATGAATTTCGCCGGATCGGTGACGCGCATCGCATAGGTGCCGAAGGCGCGCAGCCGCACCGGGCCGAATTCCGGATCGCGGCAGATCACCGGGTTCTTCGTGCCCCATTTCAGGTCGTTGAAGCGGGTGGTGTTGACGAAATAGACCTCGGACTTGAACGGCGATTTGAAGCCGTGGTCCCAGTGCTGCAGCGTGGTCAGCACCGGCATGTTGTTGGTCTCGAGCTGATAGAGCCCGGGGCCGAAGACATCGGCGATCTGGCCCTCGTGCACGAAGACCGCGGCCTGGCCCTCGCGCACGGTCAGCTTGGCGCCGTATTTGATCGCATGGTCATAGCGCTCGAACCGCCACACCATGGTGTCGCGGGTGTCGTCGGTCCAGGCGATGACGTCGATGAATTCGCCGGTGAGAAAGTCGAGAATGCCCATCAGGCCCTCCTTGGTCAGGCGTCCGGTCCCATCAGCTCGGATGCAATGATTTCGACGATCGGCCGCGCCTCGGCCTCGGTCATGCCGGGGCGCAGGCGCGGGTCGTAAAGGATCTGCAACAGCAGTTCGTCATGGCGGGTGAGCAGCGCGAATTCCTCGTCGTCATTGAAGATCGAGGGCCGCGCGCGCGGATAGTCGTTGGCCAGGCCGAGGCCCTGGGCGAGCTCTTCGTGGATGCACGAGAGCTGCAGATCGCGCGGGTGCTCGGCGCGGATCACCGCCACCGCGCGCGAATAGTTCGGCGCCGCCCCTTCCGAGAAGGCGAAGACCACGCAGAAGGTCGAGGGCGAGAGCTCGGTGATTGCCGAGACCGAGGCCGCGTCGATGCCGGGCACCAGCGCGCGCAGCCGCGGGGCCAGGGCGCGGCGCTCGTCCTCGTTCACCACCAGCACCGAGAAGTTGCCGCCCGCGGGCACCATCCCCACCGGGTGGCGGCTGGCCCGGGCGAGCTGGCCGGCATAGGCCGAGATCCAGGCGTCATCGGTGATGCGCTGCTGCAGCGGCACCGAGGCGCCGTATTCGACCGACATCCGCACCGGCTCTTCCCAGCGGCGCAGCCGGCTTTCCGCCTGGCTGGCGACGAAGGCGCCGCCGCGCCGCGAATATTCGTCGTAAAGCGCGATGTGGATGAAATCGTCGACCAGCCGGCGCGCGCCGAAGGGGGCATCGCGCGGGGCGACGTCCTGACGCATCAGCCCGCGACTTTTCAGCGTCTTCTCGACCTTGACGTAATAGGCGTGCATCGCCCGGCTCTCGTCGGACTGCGGTGTCACCACCGTGCCTTCGCCCCAGCGGCCGGGGGCAGGCTGGGGTGCGGGCGTGCTTTCGGGGGCCAGCACCGGCGGCCGCGCGGCGGGCGCAGGGCTGTTCAGGCAGCCTGCGAGCGCCGCGCACAGTGCCATCGCGCCGCCGGCGCGCAGTGTCCATGCCTCCCGGTGACGCATCTCAGCCCTTGTCCGCCGTCGGTTTCGCCCGCGCCGAGGACAGCGTCTCGCGCAGCTGCGTTTCCATTTCCGCGAGGTCCTTCTCGGCCGTGGCGCGCTTGCGCTTGCCCTCGTCGGCGATCCGCAGGCTGTCCTCGATGGTGGCGATCAGCTCGCCATTCGCGGCCTTCACCGCCTCGATGTCGAAGATGCCGCGCTCCATCTCGGTGCGCACGGCCGCATTCGCCTCGCGCAGGTTCTTCGCATTCGCGGTGAGCAGCTCATTCGTCAGGTCGGAGGCCTGCTTGACCGCCCGTGCCGCCTCGGCCGAGCGCTGGATCGTCACCGCCTGGGCAAGCTGCGTTTCCCACAGCGGCACGGTGTTGACGAGGGTCGAATTGATCTTCGTCACCAGCGACTTGTCGTTTTCCTGCACGAGCCGGATCGAGGGCAGGGACTGCATCGTCACCTGCCGCGTCAGCTTCAGGTCATGCACCCGCCGCTCGAGATCGTCACGCGCGGCGCGCAGGTCGCGCAGCTCCTGCGCGCGCAGCACCTTCTGTTCCTCGGGGGCGGCGGCGACCTCGGCCTCCTTCGCCGGGATCACCGTCGCGTCGACCTCGCGCAGCTTCTCTTCGCCCGCGGCGATGAAAAGCGCGAGCTCGTCATAGAAGCCGAGCGTCTTCGCATAGAGCAGGTCGAGCGCCTTCACGTCCTTGAGCAGCTTCGTCTCGTGGCTGAGGAGGTCGTCGGTGATCCGGTCGATCTGGGTCTGCACTGCCTCGTAGCGGGCCAGGAACTGTGCGAAGGGCGCGGCGCGGCCGGTCAGCCGCTCCCACCAGCTCTGCTTGCGCCGCACGTCGAGCTCGGAGACGGAGAAGCCGCGGATGGTGGTGACGATCGCGCTCAGGCTGTCGCCCGCGGGGCCGACGTCCTTGTTCTTCACATCGGCCAGCATCTCCTGGCTGACCGCCTGCAGGTCGTTCTGGGCCCGCGATCCGAAATACATGATCGAGCTGCTGTCGCCGAGGTTGATCTCGGCCATGCGGGCGCGGATCTCCTCGGCCACCGGGGCCGGGGCCGCAGCAAGCGCCACCATCTCCTTGCCGGGATCGGCGAGCACGGCCTGCGCCACGGTCTCGATTTCGGCCACGGCCAGAGCGGCCTTCTCACGCACGGTCTCGGTCATACACACCCCCGGTTTGCGGGGGCGGGGTCAGCTGTGCCCCAACTCGCCCGCCAGTGACACCCCGGATTCGCCCGAGCGCCATGCCGTGCGAATCCCGTACACGCAAGCCAGCGCCTCGCCCGTCAGTCGTTCGAGCGTGTCGCAATAGCTGCCGAGCGCATATTCATCCGGCGCGCCGGCAAGGACAACCGAAAGTTTCCCGGTGGCGGTTTCCAGCGTGTCGAGGCCGCGGGTGAGATGCGGGCGGGCCAGCGCGTGGGCCTCGGGGCGGGCGGCCAGCTCGGATTGCAGCCGGTTCATCGCGGCGCCGTATTCGGCGAAGGCCGGCAGCAGCTCGGGGGCGCCGTCGCGCAGGAAGCGGTGCAGCGCGTCGAGGCGATGCTTGGTGGCCGCAAGCAGCATCGGCAGCTGCTCGGCGGGGTCCTCGGGCGCCGGTTGCGCCGCCGCCCGGCGCCGCGGCAGCCGGGCACGCAGATAGCGCGTGAGCCGGTCGAACTCTTCCCCGGCAAGGGGGGCAAGGCGCACGATCGCGCGGCGCGTGGGCTGGTGCAGCGCGATCGCGACGAGGGCGGCGGGCAGGGCGATGAAGAACAGCCCGGTCTTCAGGAAAGACCGCGCGGCCTCGGCGAAGGAAACCGGCTCGGCCGCGGAGGTGACATGGGCGAGCAGGAAAACAGCGCAAAGAAGGGCCGCGGCACGCAACAACAAAATCGGACGGAACTTGCGCATCGGTGGGACCTCGGCCTTCTGAGAGGCCTCAGGATTGCGGCGAAGCGGGGCGGATTTGTGACCCGGTCGTGACCGCGCGTGGAAATCCCCCGGTGTCGGCGAAACGCTGCGTTTCCGATCCGGGGTCAGTCCTTCGCGGTCCCGGTGACCGCCGGGCCCGTCACCCCCTCGCGCGCCAGCCGTTCGCGCAGCACCTCGATCTCGATATCGAGCCCCTCGCGCCCGCCGGCGATCAGGCTGCGGGTTCGGGCAGTGAAATTCGCCTCGAGATCGTCGAGCAGCGCCTCGTAATCGCTGCGCGCCTGCGCGTCGCGGGTGGCGGCCCAGAGGTCGGCGAATTTGACCGTCGCGTCGCGTGCCCCCTCAAGGTAGATGCCCATGTAGCGGCGCGCGGCGCCCAGATCGCCCGGGTCCTCCTCGACGGCGCGGAAGAGCTCGCGCGCGGTGGCGGCAAAGCGCTCGACGCGGGCGCTGAGCAGGGCGTCCTGCGCCCGCACGATCGCTTCGCGCATCGCGGCGAGGTGCTTTTCGCCCTCCGCGACGACGCGGGCGACGCGGTCTTGCTGGAACGGGTCGATGCCCTCCATCCCCTTGTCGCGCATCGGGTCGGGGCCGAAGGCCAGAAGCGCCAGCCCGGCGCCGATCACGCCGATCACCGCGGCGCCTGCGATTCCCGCGGCCACGGCGGCCAGTGCCAGACCGATGCCGCCGATGACGGCGCCAAGCGCCTTGCGCGGCAGGGCGGGGCGGCGGGCAACGCGGCGCGCCTGCCAGGCGGCCTCGGCGCGCAGCCCCTCGCGGATCAGCCAGGCGCCGCCGGCGATCAGCGCAAAGGCCGCCAGGTTGCGGGCCAGCACCTCGGGCCCGTCGCCGAAGGCGCGCGGCAGCAGTGGCGCGGCGGCGACGATCAGCCAGACCGGGCGACGCAGCAGCGGATGGCGGGGCTCGGATGGGTTTTGCGGCACGCGGTCGGGTGCGACGCCCGGATAGCCCTCGTCATTCCTGGGCTGCGGGCTGTACTTGCCGCCGAAACGCTGCGCCATCTCAGACCGTCCCTTTCAGCGCGACCAGGAAGGTCAGCACGACGAGCAGCCAGAAAGCGATGGTTTGCACGGTCTTGCGCGACATGGAACCCCCGGGGTCTTTGCGGCGGGAAAGGTCCCGCCCGGTCAGAGATTAGGCATTCGCGCGCCCCGCTTCCAGTGCCAAGCGGCAGGGCCGGGGCGGGGAAAAGCCGCGCGGGCTTTCCCCCTTTCGGTTCGGCGTGGCGTCTGCGCGCTCAGCCGCGCTTCGGACCGGGGCGGCCGAAGGGCTTGCCGCCGGGCTTGCCGGCGCTGCCGTCGCGGTGGCTCTTGAAGCCCTCGGCGCGCGGCTTGCCCTTGCCGCCCTGGCTCTTGAAGCCGTGCGACTTGAAGCCCGCGGGCTTGCCCTCGCTCCGCTCGCCGCCCTCGGGGCGCTTGCCGAAGCCGGGCTTGCCGCCGAAGCGCGGCTTGTCGCCATAGGCCGGACGCTCGCCCGAACGCGGCTTGTCGCCGTAGGCCGGACGATCCCCCGAGCGCGGCTTGTCACCATAGGCCGGCCGCTCGCCCGAGCGCGGCTTGTCGCCGTAGGCTGGGCGATCCCCCGAGCGCGGCTTGTCGCCATAGGACGGACGGTCCCCCGAACGGGGCTTGTCGCCGTAGGCCGGACGCTCGCCCGAACGGGGCTTGTCGCCATAGGACGGCCGGTCCCCCGAACGCGGCTTGTCACCATAGGCCGGACGCTCGCCTGAACGGGGCTTGTCGCCGTAGGACGGCCGGTCGCCCGAGCGCGGCTTGTCGCCGTAGGACGGCCGGTCCCCCGAACGGGGCTTGTCGCCGTAGGACGGCCGGTCCCCCGAACGCGGCTTGTCGCCATAGGACGGACGATCGCCCGAACGCGGCTTGTCGCCGTAGGACGGCCGGTCGCCCGAGCGCGGCTTGTCGCCATAGGACGGCCGGTCCCCCGAGCGCGGCTTGTCGCCGTAGGACGGCCGGTCCCCCGAACGGGGCTTGTCGCCGTAGGCCGGCCGGTCGCCTGAACGCGGCTTGTCGCCGTAGGACGGACGATCGCCCGAACGGGGCTTGTCGCCATAGGACGGGCGATCCCCCGAACGCGGCTTGTCGCCAAAGCGCGGTTTATCGCCATAGGACGGCTTGTCGCCGAAGCGCGGCTTGCCGCCGAAGCCGGGCTTGCCGCCGCGGCCCTCCTCGCCCGAGCGGGCGGCGTAGGGGCGCTTTTCGCCCTCGTCACGAGCCGGGCGCGGACCGCGGCCGAACTTGCTCTCCTCGTCGCGATGCGAGCGGAAACCCTCGCCGCGCGGCTTGAAACCACGGCCTTCCTCGCCCGAGCGCGGGCCGAAGGGGCGCTTGCCGCCTTCGGGGCGCGGGCCTCGGTCGTCGCCGTCGCGCCGCGGACGGAAGCCCTCGCGCTCCCCGTCACGGGGCCGGAACGGCTTGTCACCCTCGGGCCGGGGCCCACGCGGGGCGCCGCCCTGGGCGAAGTCCTTCTGCCGGCCGAAGCTCTTCTTCTCGGCCCCGTCCTCGCGGCGCGAAGCGAACGGGCGGCGCTCCCCGCCGTCCCCTTCTTCGCGGGCGCGGCGGGTGGCGCGGGACTGGGCGCGTTCGATCAGCTCGGCGCGCGGCGGGCGGCCATCCTCGATGCCCGAGAACAGCCGGTCGCCGAGCTGGTCGCGCAGGATCTTGCGCTTCACCTCGATCACCTCGCCGGGCTGCATCTCGTTCAGTCGGAACGGGCCATAGCTGACCCGGATCAGCCGGTTCACCGTCAGCCCGATCTCGGTCATGGCGCGGCGGATCTCGCGGTTGCGGCCCTCGCGGATGCCCACGGTCAGCCAGGCGTTCGCCCCCTGCTGGCGGTCGAGCGTCACTTCCATCGGCAGGAATTCCTCGCCCTCGATGGTGATGCCGCGGCGCAGCGGGTCGAAGGTGTCGTTCATCGGCCGGCCGTTGACGCGGACGCGATACTTGCGCAGCCAGGCGGTCTCGGGCAGCTCGAGGCGGCGCTTCAGCCCGCCGTCATTGGTCAGCAGCAAGAGCCCTTCCGAGTTGAGGTCGAGCCGGCCGACATTCAGCACCCGCGGCATGCCCTCGGGCATCTCGTCGAAGATCGTGCGCCGGCCCTGCTCGTCCTTCTCGGTGGTGACGAGGCCAAGCGGCTTGTAATAGAGCCACAGCCGGGTTTCCTGCGGTGCGTCGATCGGCTTGCCGTCGATCACCACCTTGTCGGTGAGGGCAACATCGAGCGCGGGCGAGGTGACGGGCTTGCCGTTCACCGTGACGCGGCCGGCAACGATCATCTTCTCGGCATCGCGGCGCGAGGCGACGCCGGAGCGGGCGATCACCTTGGCGATGCGTTCGGCTTCGCCGCGGGGCGCGGCGGGGGCTTCGGGGGTATCGGTCATCGGAGCAGTCCTTCAACGGGAAACGGGGCGCGGAAGCCGCGGCCAAGGCGGCGCTCTACACCTTTCCGTGGCCCTTGCAAAGCATCTTGCACGGGGCCGGTTTCGCGGCGATGAAGGGGCATGAGCTTCACCTCCTACATGGATCTCGCGCTCGAGGAGGCGCGCGCCGCCGCCGCCCGCGGCGAGGTTCCGGTGGGCGCGGTGATCGTCGCCCCGGGCGGGCGCGTCGTCGCCCGTGCCGGCAACCGCACCCGCGAACTCAGCGATCCGACTGCGCATGCCGAGATCCTCGCGCTGCGCATGGCCTGCGCCGCGGCCGGGTCCGAGCGGCTGCCGGGCCATGACCTCTATGTCACGCTCGAACCCTGCCCGATGTGCGCCTCGGCGCTCGGTCAGGCGCGGATCGCGCGGATCTATTATGGCGCGGCCGATCCGAAATCGGGCGGCGTGGCGCAGGGGCCGCGGATCTTCGCGCATCCGCAAAGCCACCATGTCCCCGAGGTCTACGACGGCATCGGGGCGCGCGCGGCCGAGGCGCTGCTCAAGGCCTTCTTCGCCGCAAGGCGCTGATCCGGAGGACGGAATGGACGAAACGGTGCAGGTGGCGGTCCACCTCGACGAGGGCGATGCGGCGCGGATGCGGATGGCGCTGAACAACATCGCGAACCTGTGCGCGCATTACGCGCAGGCGGGGCAGGCGGTCGCGGTCGAGCTGGTGGCAAACGGGCCGGGGCTCGCGCTGCTGCGCGCCGACCTCTCGCCATTGCCGGAAAAGGTGGCCGAGCTTGCCGCCGACGGCGTGCGCTTCTCGGCCTGCGCGAACACCCTGCGTGGCATCACCCGCGACGAGGGGGCGGCCCCCGCACTTCTCCCCGCAGCGCAGATCGTGCCCTCGGGCGTGGTCCGTCTCATCGAGCTGCAACGCGCCGGCTGGGCCTATCTGCGGCCCTGAGCGGCCCCCGCCCTCGCGGCAGCATGGCGCCTCTCGTCTTCCAATTGCCGCAAATATCCCGGGGGGTGAGGGGGGCAGCGCCCCCCTTCGGCGCCTCGGCTCAGAGCGCCCGCCAGCCGATGTCGCGCCGGCAGAACCCTTCGGGCCAGTCGATCCGGTCGACCATCGCATAGGCGCGCTCCTGCGCCTCCTTCAGCGTCGCGCCGCGGGCGGTGACGTTCAGCACGCGCCCGCCGGTCGCCAGCACCTTGCCGTCCTTCAGCACGGTGCCGGCATGGAAGACCATGTGCGCGCTGTCCTCGGGCAGATCGGCCAGACCGCGGATCTCGCTGCCCTTCACATAGGCGCCCGGATAGCCCTTCGCCGCCATCACCACGGTCAGCGCATGGTCGTCGGCCCATTGCGCCTCGACCTCGGCCAGACGCCCCTCGGCGCAGGCAAGCAGAAGATCGAGCGCCTGCGCGCCAAGGCGCAGCATCAGCACCTGGCATTCCGGGTCGCCGAAGCGGACGTTGTATTCGACAAGCCGGGCGCGGCCGTTCTCGATCATCAGCCCGGCGTAAAGCACGCCCTGGAACGGCGTGCCGCGCGCCGCCATCTCGGCGATCGTCGGGCGCACGATCTCGGACAGCACCTGTTCCTGGATCGCGGCACTCAGCACCGGGGCGGGGGAATAGGCGCCCATGCCGCCGGTGTTCGGCCCGGTGTCGCCATCGCCCACGCGCTTGTGGTCCTGCGCGGTGCCGACGGGCAGCACATCGGTGCCGTCCGACAGGATGAAGAAGCTTGCCTCTTCACCCGCCATGAATTCCTCGATCACCACCTCGGCGCCGGCCGCGCCGAAGGCGCCGCCGAAGATCTCGTCGATGCCGGCGAGCGCCTCGTCGAGCGTCATCGCCACGATCACGCCCTTGCCCGCGGCAAGCCCGTCGGCCTTGACCACGATCGGCGCGCCCTGCGCGCGGACATAGTCCTTTGCCGTCGTGGCGTCCGAGAACCGCGCCCAGGCGGCGGTCGGCGCGCCACAGGCGTCGCAGACCTCCTTGGTGAAGGCTTTCGAGGCCTCGAGCTTCGCCGCCGCCGCCGAGGGGCCGAAGGCCAGGATGTCGGCCGCGCGCAGCGCATCCGCCACGCCCGCGGCCAGCGGCGCCTCGGGCCCGATGATGACAAAGTCGATGGCGTTTTCCTCGACGCAGGCCAGCACCGCCGCCGCATCGGTCGGCTCGATCGCGGCCAGATCGGCGATTGCACCGATGCCCGCATTGCCCGGCGCGACGATCAGCCGGTCGCATTTCGGGTTCTGCTTCACCGCCCAGGCAAGGGCATGTTCGCGGCCGCCGCCGCCCAGGATCAGAATGTTCATCGGCGCACCCCCTTGGCCTTCGCTTTCCGGCCTTCTAAGGTCAGACCTGACATCAGGCAAGGCGCAGATGGACCTTCTCGACGACAGCCCGGGCAGCGGCAATGCCCATGAATACACGGTTTCCGAGATCTCGGGCGCGGTGAAGCGCGTGATCGAGGGCGAGTTCGGCCGCGTGCGCGTGCGCGGCGAGGTCGGCCGCGTCAGCCGCCCGTCCTCGGGCCACATGTATTTCGACCTCAAGGACGCAAGCGCGGTGATCGCCGCGGTGAGCTGGAAGGGGCAGGTGGCGCGGATGCAGATCCGCCCCGAGGAGGGGATGGAGGTGATCGCCACCGGCCGGATGACCACCTTCCCGGGCCAGTCGAAATACCAGCTCATCGTCGATGACGTCGAACCCGCGGGGGCGGGCGCGCTGATGGCGATGCTCGAGGCGCGGCGGCGCGCCCTTGCCGCCGAGGGCCTGTTTGATGAACACCGCAAGAAGCCGCTGCCGTGGTTGCCGGGCGTGATCGGCGTCGTCACCTCGCCCTCGGGCGCGGTCATTCGCGACATCCTGCACCGGCTGCGCGAGCGCTTCCCGCGCCGGGTGCTGATCTGGCCGGTGGCGGTGCAGGGGCAGGCCTGCGCACCCGAGGTGGCAGCGGCGATCCGCGGCTTCAACGCCCTGCCCGTGGGCGGCGCGATCCCGCGGCCCGATCTGCTCATCGTCGCCCGCGGCGGCGGTTCGCTCGAGGACCTGTGGGGCTTCAACGAAGAGGCGGTGGTGCGCGCGGCGGCGGCCAGCCGGATTCCGCTGATCTCGGCGGTGGGGCACGAGACCGATACCACGCTGATCGATTTCGCCGCCGACCGCCGTGCGCCGACGCCGACCGCGGCGGCCGAGATCGCGGTGCCGGTGCGCACCGATCTTGCCGCCTGGCTGGCCGAGACCGAGGCGCGGATGGCGCGCGCGGCGCGCGGCCGTGTCGAGGGCCACGGCCAGCGGCTGCGCGACCTCTCCCGCGCCCTTGGCCGGCCCGAGACGCTGATCGCCCCGGCGCGGCAGCGCTTCGACCTGATGTCGGACCGGCTCGCGCCGGCGCTGCGGATGGTGACGGTGCGCAAGCGCGCGGGCTTTGCGCCGCTCGAGGCGCGGATCGCGCCGGCGATCCTGCGCCGCTATCTCGCGCAGGAAGGGCGCCGGCTGGAAACGCTGGCGGCGCGCCTTGCCCCGGCGCTTGCCCGCACCCGGCTCGAGGCCGACCGGGCGAATGTGCGCAATCGCGCGGCACTCGCGGGGCTGACGGACCGGCTCGCGCGCGCCCCGCAGGCCCGGCTTGCGGCGCTCGCCGAGCGGCTCGACCGGCTCGACCGGATGCGCCAGACGCTTGGCTATCGCGAGACCCTGAAGCGCGGCTATGCGGTGGTGCGCACCGGCGAGACGCTCGTTACCCGCGCCGCCGAGGCCGCGGCCGCGATCGAGCTGGAAATCGAGTTCCACGACGGCCGCGTGCCCGCCCACCCGGGCGCCGCCGGCACGGCCCTGCCGCCGGGCCCCGCCGCCGCCGCGGCAGCCCCGCGCCGCCGGACGCGCAAGGACGAACCGCCGGAGCAGGGCAGCCTGTTCTGACCCCGCCGCGCCGGTGACGACGGTCGGATGAGTATTTGGGCCAAGAAAAAGCGCAAAGGGCTTTTTCCCGTGCCGGGGCGGCGCGGCGGTGACGTCGCGCGAACAGGCCCCTGGTTTTTTCTTGGCAAAAATACTCACGCCGCCCGCCGTCACCGGGCGCGCCGCCGGGCGGTTCAGACCCCCAGATCCGGCCCCGGGCAATTCAGCGGCGCCGCACTTTCCTTGAGCGAAATCAGCGGCTCGCCATCGTCGCGCCCCTCGAAACGGGCGACGAGGCCCTCGGGGCTGTCGTGGAAGGTCCAGCACTGCAGCGGCGTGTCGTCGTGATAGTCGAAGCAGATCTGCGCACCCTGCTGGAACCAGTCGCCCTCGTGGCAGTCGCCCTCGGCGAAGGCCCAGACGACCTTGTGGCCGGGGCGGTATTCCTCGATGCCATAGACCTGCCCACCGGCAGAATAGGTGATCGTCTTGCCAAGCGTGCGCGCATCGAAGTCTTCGGCGGTCATCGGCGGGCCGATGTCGGCGGCGCGAAGCGGCGCGGCGGCGAAGGCGAGGAGCAGGGGCAGGATCAGGCGGGCGCGCATCGCGGGGTCTCCGGTTCGGGTGCGCCAGCTTGCCCCGGATCGGCGCGCGGGAAAAGCCAAAGCGCCGTGAACGGGCTCAGACCCCGCGGGCGGGCCGGCGCAGGGCGCGGGCGCGGGGGTCCATCACCCGGTGCCACAGCGGCGGGATCAGCGCGAGCGTCGCCATCGCCGGGAGCGAGCGCGGCAGCACCGGCCGCCCCTCGGCGGTGATCGCGCCAAGCCGCAGCTCGGGGTAGGGGCGGGCGGGATGGGCGTGGTGGTCGGAATGGCGCGGCGCGTTCAGCATCCACAGCGAGGAGACCGGATCGGGCGCGTCCCAGCTGTGGCGGGCGCTGACGGGCTCGTACTGCCCGGTCGCGATGAGCGCGCGTTCCAGCCCGTAGTGCTGCACGTAATCTGCGAGCAGGATCTGCATCTGCGCGTAAAGGCACAGCGCGAGATAGGCGGCCACCCCGGCAAGACCGAAGAGCAGCCCGACGAGGATCAGGCACCAGATCGCGCCGAGGACATAGCTGACATAAGGGTTCATTGCGGCAAGCCGTGCCTTCCAGCCCTCGGGTGCAAGGCGCTTGCGCCGGGCTTCCTCCATCTCCCAGCCGGCGATGAAGGCGCCGGTCCAGGCCTGCGGCGCGAAGGCCCAGAAACTTTCGCCGAGCACGGCGCTGTTCGGGTCGTCGCGGGTGGCGACGAAGCGGTGGTGCACCAGCCGGTGCGCCGAGGCATGGTGGCCGTAAAGCAATGAGATATAGACCCATTTGCCCAGCACGAAGAGCCGCTTGTCGGCGCGGTGGATAAGCTCGTGCGCGTTCGAGTTCGAGACCTGCCCGAAGAACAGCCCGCAGGCGAAGAACAGCGCGATGCGGGCGGGGATCGACAGCCCCGTCACCCCGGACAGCGCCGCGACGCCCAGAAGCAGCAGGACGAAATGCGCGATCGCCAACGCCACCGACAGCCGGTCGGCGGCGGGAAACTCGCGGCCCTCGGGCGCGTCGGGCGCGGCGCGCGCGATCAGCCGGTCGAGCGCATAGACGAGCCCGCCGATCCAGGCGACGGCGAGCCAGGGCCAGATCCCGCCGAACAGCGCGCCGAGCACGATCAATGGCACCGGCGCGAAGGTCACCGTGGCGAAGACGTCGATCCCGGGCACGGCGCGCCCGATCATGCGCAGCCCCTGCGCAAGTCCGGCAAGGCGGGTGGAAAGGTCGGGGCGGTCTGACATGGCACTGCTTTCGGCGCGTCTTTGGCGTTTTGCGGCAGTCTAGCGCAAAATCGGGCCATGTCAGGGGGAAGGCTTGCCGCAGGGCGGATTTTCTGCGCGACTGTGGGCATGAGCCTGTTGACCGATCCGCTTTTCCTGATCGCGGCCGCCCTGGCGGCGTTGCACCTTCTGCGCTTTGCCGCGGCCGGGGAGAGCTGGCCAAAGACCGTGACCAAGACGCTGTCGGTGCTGTTGCTGGCCGTCATCGCGCTGCGCGCGGGGGCGCCGGTGCCGCTGTCGCTCGGGCTGCTCCTCGGTGCGCTTGGCGATTTCTGCCTGTCGCGGCCGGGGCAGAGGATGTTCCTTGCCGGCATGGCGGCCTTTGCGGCGGGGCATCTGGCCTATCTTGCGCTGTTCCTCGGTCTCGGCGCCGGGCCGCCGCCGCTGCTGCCGGCGCTTGCGCTTCTGATCGGCGGCGTGGCGGCGGCGCTGTGGATCGCACCGCGGGCCGAGGGGATGGTGGCGCCGGTGCGCGGCTATATCGCAGTGATCGCGGCGATGACGCTTGCCGCGCTCGGGTTGCGGGGGGCGCCCATGCTCGTCTCGGGCGCGCTTGTCTTCGTCGCCTCGGATTTCGTTCTGGCGCTGCAGCGCTTCGTGCTGGCGCCCGGGCGGGCGGCACGGGCGGCGGCCTATCTCGTCTGGGCGCTCTACTGGCCGGCACAGGCGCTGATCCTTGCGGGCGGGCTTCTGCCCTGAGCCCTTCCATCGCGCGCCCGCATCCATTAGGTGAAAGGAAACGGAGGTCCCCCGATGTCGTTCTTTTCCAAGCTCAAGTCGCGCCTGACCCGGTCCTCCTCGAGGCTTGAGGAGGGGCTCGAGGCGATCGTCGCCGAGACGGCCGAGACCGAAGCGCCCGAGACCCCGGCGCCCGAAGCGCCGGCGCCGGCGCCGGCCGCCCCGGCCGAAGAGGCGCGCAAGCCCGGTCTCTTTGGCCGGCTGCTTGGCCGCACGGGCGAGGAGGCGCCGCGCCGCGTTCTCGACGACGCGATGCTCGAAAGCCTCGAAGAGCTGCTGATCGCCTCGGACATGGGGGTGGACACGGCGCTGCGGGTGACGGCGAACCTTGCCGAGGGGCGGATGGGGCGCCGCCTTTCGGTGCCCGAGATCAAGGCGCTTCTGGCCGAGGAAATCGCCCGGATCATGGAGCCGGTGGCCCGGCCGATGCCGCTTTATGCCAAGCGCCCGCAGGTGGTGCTGGTCGTCGGCGTGAACGGCTCGGGCAAGACCACGACGATCGGCAAGCTTGCCGCGCAGTTCCGCGCCGCCGGCAAGACCGTGGTGATCGCCGCGGGCGACACCTTCCGCGCTGCCGCGGTCGAACAGCTGAAGGTCTGGGGCGAGCGCGCGGGCGTGCCGGTGCTGACCGCGCCCGAGGGCTCGGACCCGGCCTCGCTGGCCTTCGACGCGATGACGAAGGCGCAGGAGGATGGCGCCGATCTGCTGATGATCGACACCGCGGGGCGGTTGCAGAACCGCGCCGACCTGATGGAGGAGCTGGCGAAGATCGTCCGGGTGATCCGCAAGAAGGACCCCGACGCGCCGCACAACACGCTTTTGGTGCTTGATGCCACCACCGGGCAGAACGCGCTGAACCAGGTCGAGATCTTCTCGAAGATCGCCGATGTCTCGGGGCTGGTGATGACCAAGCTCGACGGCACGGCGAAGGGCGGCGTGCTGGTGGCGCTGGCCGACAAGTTTGGCCTGCCGATCCATGCGATCGGCGTGGGCGAGCAGATCGACGACCTCGCCCCCTTCGATCCCGAGGATTTCGCCCGCGCCCTGGTGGGGATGGCGGACTGAACCGGCGATGCGCGCGCCTCAGGCCATCGGATCGGTGGGCGTGTGCCGGTGCCGCGCCTCGTCGTCGGGCGCCATCGGCACGTCGGCATCCTCGTTCATCGCGCGCACCGCGGGGCTTTCCAGCCGTTCCTCGATCCGGCGGAACACCCACAGCACGATCACCGTGATGCCGGTCGCGAGTGCGCCAAGCCCGACCCGCCCGGTGCCGCAGGCAAGCCCCACCGCGCCCGCAAGCCACATGCTTGCCCCGGTCGTCAGCCCGCGCACCCGCCCGCCCGAGGTGATGATCGTGCCCGCGGCCAGGAAGGCGACGCCCGAGGTGACCGCGCCGATCAGTCGCACGATGTCCGACCGCGCCCCGCTTGCCGCGCCCTCGGCGCGCGAGATGTCGACGAGTTCGAGCGCGATCAGGGCAAAGAGCGAGGCGGCGACGGCGATCAGCATGTGGGTGCGCAGGCCCGCGGGCTTGTGGTGCCATTCGCGCTCGAAGCCGATCGCGCCGCCAAGCGCGAGTGCGGCCAGCAGCCGCATCGTCGCGACCGAGGGCGGCGTGGCGGTGAAGGAGCCGGACAGGTCGGTCCAGAGCTGCGACAGGATCTGCATGGATGAACTCCGCGGAGGGATGGCATGAGCGACCTTATCGCCTCGCTCGAGGGCACGCCAGCGGGGCACCACGCGGCGCTCGCGCTCGCGCTGATGGCGGCCTTCCTGCACGCGCTCTTCGGCGCCTTGCAGAAGGGCCGGCACGATCCCTGGATCAGCCGCGCCGCGATCGACGCGAGCTATGGCCTGATCGCGGCGCCCTTCGCGCTGTTTGTCGTGCCCTGGCCCGAGCCGCACATGTGGCCGATCTTCGCCACGGTGGTGGTGATCCATATCGCCTACAAGGTTGCGCAGGCGATGACCTATGTGCGCGGCGCCTATACCGTGGTCTATCCGGTGGTGCGCGGCACCGCGCCGCTCTTCGCGGTGATCGGGGCGGGGCTGCTCTTCGGCGAGCATTTCACCCTGGGCCAATGGGCAGGCGTCGGGGTGCTGCTCGCCGGGATCTACGGGCTGGCGCTCTACAACCTGCACCACGTCAGCGCCGACCGCGAGACGATGGTGCCGGCACTGGCGCTGGCGGTGCTGACCGGCGGGTTCGTCGCGCTTTATACTACCTATGATGCCTATGGCATCCGCGCCACGGCCGACCCCTTCACCTTCCTCGCGTGGTTTTTCTTCCTCGACGGCTGGTTCATGCCGCTTGTCACCCTGCGGCGCTGGCGCCACGTTCCGGGCTCGGAACTGCTGCCCTTGCTGAAAAGGGGTGTCACCGGCGCGATTGTCGCCTATTTCTCCTTCGGCGCGATCATGCTGGCCACGCGGCTCGACCGGGTGGGAGAGGCTGCGGTGCTGCGCGAGACCTCGACGGTCTTCGCGGCGCTGATCGGCTGGCTCGTGCTGGGCGAGAAGGTCGGACCGCGGCGCACGGCGCTGATGGCGCTGATCGCCGCCGGCGCGGTGATCGTGGAATTCGCGGGCAACCGCTGAGAACGGATGACGAGATGAGCGGCAAACGCAAGATCAATCCCTGGCTGAAGGCCGCGCTCGATTTCGGGCCGCTGCTGGTCTTCTTCATCGCCTTCAACCGGCTCAAGGACGCCCATGTCGCGCTTGGCGGGCAGACCTATTCGGGCTTCGTGCTGGCCACGGCGATCTTCGTGCCGCTGCTCGTCGTCTCGACGCTGGTGCTGTGGCGCCTCACCGGCCGGCTCTCGCCGATGCAGGTGGCGACGCTCGTCCTCGTCGTGGTCTTCGGCGGGCTCTCGGTGTGGTTCAACGACCCGCATTTCTTCAAGATGAAGCCGACGCTGATCTATCTGCTGTTCGCGGCGCTGCTGGGCTTCGGGCTGGCGCGCGGCAAGCCCTGGCTGCAGCTGGTGATGGAAGACGCGATCCCGATGCGGCACGAGGGCTGGATGATCCTGACGAAGCGGCTGGTGATCCTGTTTCTCGGTCTCGCCGTCGCCAACGAGGTGATCTGGCGCACCATGTCCGACGCCGCTTGGGTCAACTTCAAGACCTTCGGCCTGACGCTGCTGATGTTCGGCTTCTTCATCGGGCAGGGGAAGCTGTTTTCCCGCTACGCCGTTGAAAAGCCCGACGAAGATGGCGCCGGGGAGAACGGCGAGGGCTGATCTCGCACCCCTTGTACGTTATTCAAACCCTTGAATACATGACTGAATTGCCGCCCCCTGCCGCTGCGGCAGGTTGACGCGCCCGGCCCGCGGCGTTAGGCCGTGTCACCTTTTCAGGAGAGGGCCGATGACGAAAGACTGGAACACCCGGACGAAGCTCGTGCATGACGGCATCCGCCGCTCGCAATACGGCGAGATGGCCGAGGCGCTGTTCCTGACCCAGGGCTTCGTCTATCCCTCGGCCGAGGTTGCCGAGGCGCGCTTCATCTCCTCGGGCCCGGACGAGTTCATCTATGCCCGCTACGGCAACCCGACGACGCGGATGTTCGAGGACCGGATGGCGGCGATCGAGGGCACCGAGGACGGTTTTGCCTGCGCCTCGGGGATGGCCGCGATCAACGGCGCGCTGATGGCGCTGGTGACACCGGGCGACCATGTCGTCGCGGCGCGGCAGATGTTCGGCTCGTGCCTGCATGTGCTCAAGGTGCTTGCGACCTTCGGCGTCGAGGTGACGCTGATCGACGGCGCCGATCTGGCGAACTGGCGCGCCGCGGTGCGGCCCGACACCAAGGTGTGCTTCTTCGAGAGCGTGTCGAACCCCGGGCTCGAGGTGATCGACATCAGGGGCGTGGCCGAGATCGCCCATGCCGTCGGCGCCGTGGTGGTGGTGGACAACGCCTTCGCCTCGCCGATCTTCTCGCGTGCGGTGGCGCTTGGCGCCGATGTCATCGTCTATTCCGCGACCAAACACATCGACGGCGGCGGCCGGGTGCTGGGCGGCATCGTGCTGGGCACGCGCGACTTCATCCGCGGCCCGCTTGAGACCTACGTCAAGCATACCGGCGGCGCGATGAGCCCGTTCCACGCCTGGATCCTGCTCTCGGGGCTGCAGACGCTCGATCTGCGGGTGCGGGCGCAGGCGGCGAGTGCGGCGGCGGTGGCCGCGGCGGTGGCGGGGCATGCGAAACTGGCCCGCACCATCTATCCCGGGCTGGCCGGGCATCCGCAACATGCGCTGGCGATGGCGCAGATGGGGGCGGGCGGCACCATGCTGTGTCTCGATCTCGCCGGTGGCAAGGAGGCGGCCTTCCGCTTCCTCGACGCGCTGAAGATCGTCTCGATCTCGAACAACCTCGGCGATGCGAAGTCGATCGCGACCCATCCGGCGACGACGACGCACAAGAACCTGAGCGCGGAAGACCGCGCCACGATCGGTATCACGGCGGGGCTCGTGCGGATCTCGTTGGGGATCGAGGACACCGCCGATCTGGTCGCGGACATCCGCGCCGCGCTGGACGCGGCCTGAGTTTCCCTTGGACTTTCGCGGCCCCCGTCCCATATGGTCCGGGGCCGCGACGGACCGGAGGGACAGATGAAAATGCACGAGCGCAGCAACAGCCCCGATACCGAGGCCGCGAAGGCCGCGCTGGCCACGCTGCGGGACTGGGCCTTGCGCGCCGACCCGGTCGAGATCGCCCGGCTCGACCCGGCAATCGCGCGGCTGCTGCCGGGGCATGCGCTCTCGAACTATCCCGATCTGGTGCGCAGCTATGACACCGGGTTCCAGCCCGATGCCGCCTACAAGGACGGCATGCCCGACCTGCAGAACGGCCCTGCCTCGCTGATCACCGGGGCGCATGCGCCGATCGCCCATGTCGGGATCTCGAACTTCCGCCTGCCGATCCGCTACCGGCTGCGCCCGGGCACCGACAACCCGGCGGGCGAGGTCACGCTCGAGACCTCGGTCACCGGCACGGTCAGCCTCGATGCCGAGAAGAAGGGCATCAACATGAGCCGGATCATCCGCTCCTTCTATGGCCATGCCGAGCGCGAGTTCTCCTTCGAGGTGATGGCGGCGGCGCTCGACGGCTACAAGGACCACCTCGACAGTTTCGACGCCCGGCTGATGATGCGCTTTTCTTACCCGGTGCGGGTTGAGAGTCTGCGCTCGGGCCTGTCGGGCTGGCAGTATTACGACATCGCGCTCGAGATGGCCGACCAGGGCGGACGCCGGCTGAAGGCGATCCATCTCGACTATGTCTATTCCTCGACCTGCCCCTGTTCGCTTGAACTGAGCGAGCACGCGCGCCGCGACCGCGGCCGGCTGGCGACGCCGCATTCGCAACGCTCGGTGGCGCGGATCTCGGTCGCGGTCGAGCCGGGCGCGCCGCTCTGGTTCGAGGATCTGATCGACATCGCCCGCGCCGCGGTGCCGACCGAGACCCAGGTGATGGTGAAGCGCGAGGACGAGCAGGCCTTTGCCGAGCTGAACGCGGCGCATCCGATCTTCGTCGAGGATGCGGTGCGGGTCTTCGCCGCGGGCTTGCTCGCCGAGCCGCGGGTGGGCGATTTCCGGGTGGTGGCAAGCCATCAGGAAAGCCTGCACAGCCACGATGCGGTGGCCGTGCTGACCGAGGGGCCGACCTTTGCGGCCGCCAGCCTCGATCCGCGGTTCTTCGCCTCGCTTGTGCATTCGGGCTGAGACCGGGCAGGGGGGCGCTGCCCCCCGGCTTCGCCTCCCCCCGGAGTATTTCGGCCAAGAAAAAGACGGTGGTTTTTTCTTGGAGAAAATACTCCGGGGGAGTCCGCAGGACGGGGGCAGCGCCCCCCCTCCGCCGGTTCAGTTCACGTGCCGCGCCTCCCGCTCGATCCGCCGCGCCGCCTCGCGCGCGAGGATCGCGCGGGCCGGGTGGGCGGCGATCGGCACGGCGAGGTCGGCCGAGATCTCGCCGGCCGCGATCAGCGCGTGATAGCGCGCGCAGCAGACCCGGAGGAACGAGGTGAAATTGCCGAGGTCATGGTCGGCGTCCATCGCCTCGTGCCAGAGCCGGGTGATCAGCTGCGCCACGCTCATCCCGTCGCGCGCACCGATCTCCTCGAGCGTCGCCCAGAAGGCGTTCTCGATCCGGATCGAGGTGGCGACCCCGTCGATGCGCAGGCTGTGCGTGCGGCTTTGCCATTGCCCGGCATCGGCCTTGATGAAGAGTTCGCACATCGCGGGGCCTCCCTCCCGTTGATGTCAGAGCAGCGCCATGAACTGCCGCAGCCAGCTCGGATGTGCGGGCCAGGCGGGCGCGGTCACCAGCTTGCCATCGGTGACCGCCTCTGTCACCGCAATATCGGCATAGGTGCCGCCCGCCGCCGTCACCTCGTAGGAGCAGGCGGGATAGGCCGAGCAGGTGCGCCCGGCAAGCACGCCCGCCGCGGACAGAAGCTGCGCGCCGTGGCAGATTGCGGCGACGGGTTTGTCGGCGTCGAAGAAGTGGCGCACCATCGCCCGCACCTTTGGGTCGAGGCGCAGATATTCCGGCGCGCGGCCGCCCGGCACGACGAGCGCGTCATAGTCCGCCGGATCGGTTGCGGCGAAATCGGCATTGAGCGCGAAATTGTGACCGGGCTTTTCGGAATAGGTCTGATCGCCCTCGAAATCGTGGATCGCGGTCTTCACCGTTTCGCCCGCGGTCTTGCCCGGGCAGACCGCATCCACCGTGTGGCCGCAGGCCAGCAGGCACTGGAACGGCACCATCGTCTCGTAATCCTCGGTGAAATCGCCGGTGATCATCAGGATCTTTGCCATGTTTTCCTCCCTTGGCTCTCCTCCGTGCCCAGCCTAGGCGAGGGGGGAGGGGCGCGGGTGGTGCGGGGATACTACCGGCGTGGACGTGGGCGCGAACGGATGCGGAACAACTCTTGGCCTTGCCGGCGCGGGCGGCTAGATTGGCGCCATGAGCAGGTATGACGACGATGATCCGTTCGAGGGGGCGCTGAGTCTCTCGCAGCGCGCGCTGCAGGGAATGCAGGGCGGCCCCGCGCCCTATCTTGAGGGGCTGAACCCCGCGCAGCGCGCCGCGGTCGAGGCGCTTGACGGCCCGGTGCTGATGCTGGCGGGCGCCGGCACCGGCAAGACCAAGGCCCTGACCACGCGCATCGCGCATCTGATCCATTCGGGCCGTTGCCGCCCGAACGAGATCCTCGCCGTGACCTTCACCAACAAGGCCGCGCGCGAGATGAAGGAGCGCGTGGGCCGGCTTCTGGGCGGTGCGATCGAGGGGATGCCGTGGCTTGGCACCTTCCACTCGGTCTGCGTCAAGCTGCTGCGCCGCCATGCCGAACTCGTCGGGCTGAAGTCGAACTTCACCATCCTCGACACCGACGACCAGATCCGGTTGCTGAAGCAGCTGATCCTCGCCGCGAACATGGACGAGAAGCGCTGGCCGGCGCGGCAGCTCGCCGGCATCATCGACGGCTGGAAGAACCGCGCGCTGACGCCCGAGCGGGTGAAGGGCGCCGAGACCGCGGCCTTCAACAACCGCGGCTCCGAGCTCTATGCCGCCTATCAGGACCGGCTGCGCACGCTGAATGCCGTCGATTTCGGCGATCTGCTGCTGCACATGGTGACGATCTTCCAGACCCATGCCGACATTCTGGCGCAGTATCAGCGCTGGTTCCGCTACATCCTCGTCGACGAGTATCAGGACACCAACGTCGCGCAATACCTGTGGCTGCGACTGCTGGCGCAGGGCCATCGCAACATCTGCTGTGTCGGCGATGATGACCAGTCGATCTATGGCTGGCGCGGTGCCGAGGTCGGCAACATCCTGCGCTTCGAGAAGGATTTCCCGGGCGCGGTGGTGATCCGGCTCGAGCAGAATTACCGCTCGACCGAGCATATCCTGGCCGCCGCCTCGCGGCTGATCGCCGCGAACGAGGGGCGGCTTGGCAAGACGCTCTGGACCGAGGCGAAGGGCGGCGAGAAGGTGCGGTTGATCGGCCATTGGGATGGCGAGGAAGAGGCGCGCTGGATCGGCGAGGAGATCGAGGCGATCGCCGCGGGACGGCGCCCGGTCGGGCCGGTGCGGCTGTCCGATCAGGCGATTCTGGTGCGCGCCAGCCACCAGATGCGCGCCTTCGAGGACCGTTTCCTGACCATCGGCCTGCCCTATCGGGTGATCGGCGGGCCGCGGTTCTATGAACGGCTCGAGATCCGCGACGCGATGGCCTATTTCCGCCTCGCCGTCTCGCCCGACGACGACCTTGCCTTCGAACGCATCATCAACACGCCGAAGCGCGGGCTGGGCGAGAAGGCGCAGGCGCGCATCCAGGTGCTGGCGCGCGAGACGGGGCTCGGCCTCTTCGATGCCGCGCGCCGGCTGGTGGCGGCGGGCGAGATCGGCGGCAAGGCAGGCGGGCAGCTGCGGCTTTTCGTCGAGAATGTCGCGCGCTGGAACGCCGAGATCCGCGCCGCCTCGCCCGCCACGGCGACGAGCCCGGCCGAGGATGACGACGCGCTGATCGAGCTCGACGAGGCCGCGGTGCCGCCGGCGAACGATCACTCCCACATCCGTCTGGTCGAGCGCATCCTCGAGGAATCGGGCTATGTCGCGATGTGGCAGAACGACAAGACCCCCGAGGCGCCGGGCCGGCTCGAGAACCTGAAGGAACTGGTGAAGGCGCTCGAGCAGTTCGAGAACCTGCAGGGCTTCCTCGAGCACGTCGCGCTGATCATGGACAATGACAGTGCCGAGGGCGAGGACAAGGTCTCGATCATGACGCTGCATGCGGCGAAGGGGCTGGAATTTCCGGTCGTCTTCCTGCCGGGCTGGGAGGACGGGCTGTTCCCGAGCCAGCGCGCGATGGACGAGACCGGGCAGAAGGGGCTCGAGGAGGAACGCCGGCTGGCCTATGTCGGCATCACCCGCGCCGAGCGGCTGTGCACGATCTCCTTCGCCGGCAACCGCCGGGTCTATGGCCAGTGGCAATCGCAGCTGCCGTCGCGTTTCATCGACGAGCTGCCCGCCGCCGATGTCGAGGTGCTGACGCCGCCCGGGCTCTATGGCGGCGGTTTCGGTGCTGCAGGTGCCTTCGGCGGCGCGGGCAGCGGCTATGGTGCCGGCTCGCGGATGGAAGAGCGGGCGAGCCGCGCCGATGTCTACAATTCGCCGGGCTGGAAGCGGCTGCAAAGCCATGGCGCCCCCGCGCCGCGCCCGACCACCGTCACCACCGTCGACCACGTTGCCTTCGGCATCGGCGCGCGCGTCTTCCACAAGAAGTTCGGCTATGGCGAGGTGATGGAGATCGAGGGCGACACCCTGGTGATCGAGTTCGACAAGGCGGGCGCCAAGCACGTCAAGGCGGGCTTCGTGACGGCGGCCGAGGCGGCGGGCGACGTGCCGTTCTGAGCCGCCGCCGTGTCCCCGGATGCGGGGACATTGGCCGAGATCAAAGACAAGTGCCCTGAAAAGTGGGATTATTAACCTCGAACTGGGGGGAGGGTCTCATGCGTGTTCTTCATATGCCGCCGTTAATCGCCACGGTGTCGGTTGCGGCAATCCTGGGAATATCTGCTTATCCTGCGGGGTTTGCGGTGGCGCAGCAGCAGCCTGCGCCGCCGGCTCCGGCACAGGCGGCAAGCGATTCGCCGCAGGCGATGCGCGATCGCGGGCTTGCCCTGATCTACGGGCTCGACGGGGCGGCGGCGGATGTGCCGGCGGGTGCCGAGCTCTTGGGGCAGGCCGCGGCAAAGGGCGATGTCAAGGCGCAGGCCGAGTTCGGCCGGATGCTGGTCGATGGCTATTACCTGAAGGCCGATCCCGCGCGCGGGCTGGCGCTGCTCGAGGCGGCGGCGAAGGCGGGCGATGCGCGGGCGATGACGGCGCTTGGTGGTGCGCTGCTGTGGGGCAAGGCCGCCCCGGCCGATCCGGCGCGCGCGAAAGCGCTGCTGGAAAAGGCCGCTGCGGCGGGCGACGGCGAGGCGCGCGCGCTTCTGGGCGAGCAACTCGTCGGTGGCTGGATCCTGCCGCGCGACGTTGCCGCCGGCAAGGCGCTGCTTGAGGCGGGGGTGACCGCCGGCGACGCGCGCGCGCAGACCGCGCTCTCGGGCCTTTATCTCTACGGCATCGGCCTGCCGAAGGATGCCGCGAAGGCGCGCGATCTCGCCGAGGCTGCGGCGGCGCAGGGCAAGCCCAAGGCGCTGCGTCAGGTCGGCGAGATGCTGATGTGGAGCCAGCGCGATGCGGCGGGCGCCGAGGCGCTTCTGCGCCGCGCCGGCGAGATGGGCGATGGCGAGGCCTGGGCGGTTCTCGCCGAGGGGGCGATGTATGGCTATCTCGGCGGCGGTTCGGCCTCGCGCGCGAAATTCGCGGGCTTTGCCGAGCGGGCGCGGGCGGCGGGCAACGAGCGGATCGAAGTGCTCGACGCCACCCGGCAGATGTGGGGCATCTCGATGATCGCGAGCGGGCCGAAGACGATCGAGCGGTTGCAGACGGCGGCGGATGCCGGCAATGGCACGGCGGCGCGCTTCCTCGTGGGGCTGTTGCGCGACGGCAACGGGATGAACGTGCACCGCCATCTCGACAATGCCGATACGGCGCTGGCGAAATACGGCGCAACGATCGGGCCCGACGACAGCTGGCGGCTTGGCGAGACGATCGCGGCGGCGCGCGCCCGCGCGCCCGTGGCCTGGGCGAAGCTGGCCACGCAGGTGGCGAGCCGGCCCGAGCTTGCGACGAAGGATTTCGGGCGTGACCTCTACAAGGCCAATCCGAACGCGACCATCTATCTGCTGCAGAAGAAGCTTGCGGGCGAGGGGCTCTATCGCGGCGCCCTCGACGGCATTGCCGGGCGGCAGACGCTCAGGGCGTTGTACCGGGCCTGCAGCCGGTTGCCGGACGATCCGCCCTGCAATGACAGCGTGATGCGTCCCGATGTGCTCGGGGCGGTCTTCGCGGCCCGGTAGGCCGAAGGGGGAGGCCCATCTTGGACGAAAAACCGCTGGGCGCGCGCGCTCCGAACGAGGTTCGCTCGGCGCGCGTGCTGTGGACCGGGGCACTTCTGGGGCTGGTGCTTCTGGGGGTGCGGATCGTGGCCTTGCGCGGCGACCTCGCGGGGCTTTCGGTCGGGGCCGGGGCCGAGCTGGTGTTGCGCGGCATGTGGCAGGACTGGCTCATCCTGCTGGCGCTGACCTATGCCACGATCACCGTGCTGCGCGGCGAGGGAACGCGGGCGGGGCGTGCCGCCGCGGCGCTCTATGGCGTGCTCGCGAGCCTCCTGATGCTGTGGGGGATCGGCAATCTCGTCGCCCTCGACATGCTGGGCGCGCCGGTGACGATGGACTGGGTCGCCTATTCCGACATTGCCCATACCGACGTGATCTTCGACAGCATCTGGCATCTGGTCTCGCCGCTCGCCTTCTTTGGCGTGGCGGCACTGGTCGCGGCGCTGGTGCTGGGGGCGCGGGGCCTCGCTGGCTGGCGCGCGCCGGGGGCGGCGCTGCTGCTCGGCCTCTTCGGGCTCGGCATCGTCTCGGGTGCGGCGCTTGACACCGCACCCACCGGCGTCGCACGGGCGCGGCTGGTGAACCCGGCCTGGGCCTTCCTGCGCTCGATCGGCGGCAGCGATGGCGACGCCGCGGTTGCCGCACTCGGGCCCGGCGACGCGCGCAGCGCCTTTGCCACCGTGCCCGGCCTGCCGCGTCCGGCCGATCCGCCGAAGCGGATCCGCAACGTCCTGCTCTATGCCTATGAATCGACGCCCGCGCGCCGTGCCGAGGGCTGGGAGGGCACGGTGCCCGTCACCCCGCACCTGAAGGCCGAGCTGGCGCATGCGCTGGCCTTCGATCGCGCCTATGCGCATGTGCCGGCCTCGAACTATTTCCTCGTCTCCGCGCTTGCCGGGCTGATCCCCGAGCTTTCGACCACCTCGATGACCGAGACCGGGGTGCTGGCGGGCTTTCCGAGCCTTGCGCGCGAGATGCAGAAGGCGGGCGCCCGCACGGCCTTCTTCAATTCCTCAGACAACCGGTTCCAGAACACCGGCGGTTTCGTCACCGAGATGGGCTTCGAGCATGTCGTCGATTATCGCGACTGGACCTGCGATCAGGGCGTGTTCGAGGTGCAAAGCGTCACCGACCGCTTTCTGAACACCTCGTCGGATCTGTGCACCGCCGACCGGATCAACGCATGGATCGACGCCGCACCGGAGCAGCCCTTCTTCGTCACCTTCCGCACCGGGATGACGCATCACCCCTATTTCCCCGGCCCGGACCTGCAGCCCTATTCCGACGATCCGGACCTGAACCGCTATCTGAACGCGCTGCGGGTGGGCGACAGCGCCTTCGGGCGGCTGATGGATCACCTGCGCGCGACGGGGCTTGCCGACCAGACGCTGGTCGTCGTGCTCGGCGATCACGGCGAGGCCTTTGGCGAGCATGGCACCTATGTGCACGCCTCGGGGCTGTTCGAGGAGAACGTCCACATCCCCTTCGCCTTCATCAACCCGCAGCTCTTCTCCGGCAGTCGCAGCGACCTGATCGTCGGCATCACCGATGTCGCGCCGACGGTGGCCGATCTGCTCGGCCTGCCGCGGCCCTGGCAATGGGAGGGGCATTCGGTCTTTGCGCCCGCGCGCCCCGATGGGGTGATGTTCTTCGCGCCGTGGAACGGGTTCCAGCTCGGTTTCCGCGAGGGCGCGCGCAAGTACATCTACAACGCCAGCACCGGCGAGAAGCGGCTCTTCGATCTGTCCGCCGATCCGCTCGAGGCGGCGGATAGGGCGGGCGAGGACCCCGAGGCGGCCGGGGCCGCACAGGCGACGCTGGCCGCCGCCGTCTCGGTCCATGACGCCCATCTTGCCGCGGTGCTGTCGGGGAAGAAGCCGGCGGCGCCCGCCGCGCTGCCGACCGAGGTGGTGCTGACCGTCTCCGGCACGCGCTTCGACGCCCCGCCGAAGGGCTGGGTGATGCTCGACGGCAAGGATGTCGGCGGCTTCGAGGTGCCGGCGGCGGCCGATACCACCCACGCCGTCGCAAGCGCTGCGGCGATCTCGGCGGCGATGACCGAGGTGCGGCTGCCGCTGGCCGCCGGCGCCTGCGCGCGCCGCCTCGATATCTGGTTCCTGAACGACGACTGGGCGGGGGCCGGCAAGACCGGCGACACCGATCTGGTGATCCGCAAGGTGACGGTCGGGGCGACGACCTACTTCGCCAACCGATTCCGTCTGCTCACCGCGAATGCCGGCAAGATGGATGGCGAGGACTTCCGACTCTGGCGCAAGGGCGGCGTCGCAATCGACCTTGACCTGCCGGCTGAATGTGTTAACGCAGCATTGTCGGAAAAATAGGCGAGGACTCTCGCCTTGCGTGCGCCAATATCCAAAAATTCAATCTAAGGTTTTGTGTGTGCACGATTTTTACACATGCAAAAGTTGATATGGCTCAACAATAGAAAGATTAAAAAGTATATAATAGGCCCTAGCTCCGGTAACCAGATGTTCACCGGAGTTACCGAAAAGGCGCGGAGGAAACGCTTTTTGGGGACAAAGGGGGGATATTATCATGACGAAGCGCAAGGCATTTCCGATCCGCTTCGACCCGCGGGGCGACAAGCCCTCCGGGCGGAGTGGAAGGACAGTTCTGGTGGCGGGCGGGGCCGGTTTCATCGGTTCCAACCTGATCCGAAGGTTGCTCGATCAGGGTGACAGGGTGATCTGCGTCGACAATCTCTCGACCGGGCGGTTCGAGAACATCGGCACGCTGATCAGCCATCCGCGGTTCTGCTGGGTCCAGCATGACGTGATCGTGCCGTTCACCGTCAGCGGGCCGGTCGACCGGATCTACAACCTGGCCTGCCCGGCCTCGCCGCCGAAATACCAGGCCGATCCGCTGCACACGTTCAAGACCTCGGTTCTCGGCGCGCTCAACCTGCTCGACATCGCCGAGGAGAAGGGGGCGCGCATCCTGCAAAGCTCGACCTCCGAGGTCTATGGCGATCCCGACTGCAGCCCGCAGCCGGAGAGCTACCGCGGCAACGTCAATACCGTGGGGCCGCGCTCCTGCTATGACGAGGGCAAGCGTGCTGCCGAAACGCTGTTCTACGAAACCCATCGCACGAAGCGGGTGGACATCCGCATCGCCCGGATTTTCAATACCTACGGTCCGCGGATGGACCCGGAGGACGGGCGCGTGGTGTCGAACTTCATCGTGCAGGCGATCAGTGGCGAGCCGCTGACGGTCTATGGCGATGGCCTGCAGACGCGGTCCTTCTGCTACGTCTCGGATATGGTCGACGCGCTGCAGATGCTGATGGAGGCGCCGGAGGGGCAGCATTCGATCTTCGCCCCGGTGAACCTCGGCAATCCGGGCGAGTTCACCATGCTCGAGCTGGCGCGGATGGTGCTCGAGCTGACCGGCGCGCGCGGCCCGCTCGTGCATATGCCGCTGCCGAAGGACGACCCGCTGCAGCGTCGCCCCGACATCACCCGGGCGCATGACCTGCTTGGCTGGGAACCGAAGGTGGCGCTGCGCGAGGGGCTGGTGCCGACGATCGCCTATTTCCGTCAGGAACTGCAGGCGCAGCAGCGGCTTGCCGCGGGTGGCGTGGCATGACCTTGCCGAAGACAGTGCTGGTGACCGGCGGTGCGGGCTATATCGGCTCGCATTGCTGCAAGGCGCTGGCCGAGGCGGGCTGTACGCCGGTCACCTTCGACAACCTCTCGCGCGGCCATGCCGATGCGGTGAAATGGGGGCCGCTGGTGCGCGGCGACCTGCGTGACAGGGCGGCGGTTCTCGCCGCCCTGCGCGCGCACCGGGCCGAGGCGGTGATCCATTTCGCCGCCCTTGCCTATGTCGGCGAGAGCGTGACCGACCCGCAGGCCTATTACGACAACAACCTCGGCGGCATGATCGGGCTTCTGGGCGCGATGCAGGCGGCGGGGCTGACGCAGATCGTGTTTTCCTCGAGCTGCGCCACCTACGGCACGCCCGACCGGCTGCCGATCTCGGAAGACATGCCGCAGGCGCCGATCAACCCCTATGGCCGCACCAAGCTCGTGTGCGAATGGATGCTGCGCGATGCGGGCGTGGCCTGGGGGCTGCGCCATGTTGCGCTGCGCTACTTCAACGCGGCGGGGGCCGATCCCGCGGGCGAGGCCGGCGAGCGGCACGACCCCGAGACGCATCTGCTGCCGCTGGCGCTGCTCGCCGCCTCGGGCAAGGGCGGGCCGCTGCGGATCTTCGGCACCGATTACCCGACGCCCGACGGCACCTGCATCCGCGACTACATCCATGTCACCGATCTGGCACGGGCGCATGTCCAGGCGCTTGCCTATCTCGCGGAGGCGGGCGAGAGTGTGGCCCTGAACCTCGGGACAGGGCAGGGGGCATCGGTGCGCGAGGTGGTGGCGATGATCGAGCGGGTGACCGGACGCGCTGTCCCGGTCCTTGAGGAGCCGCGCCGTCCGGGCGACCCGGCGGCGCTTTACGCCGAGATCGCGCGTGCCGGGGCGGTGCTCGGCTTCCGGCCCGAGTTCGGGCTCGAACGGATCGTCGCCGACGCCGCGCCCTGGTTCGGCCATGGGGATATCAAGGCCGGGCCATGAGCCGTCATCCCGCACTGGAGCCGCGTCCGATGCTTGCGCCGGTGGTGACGGGGGCGAAGGCGCTGCGCTATCGGCTGGTGATTGCGCTCTGGCTCGTGGTGGCGGGCTGGTTCTGGGCGTGGTGGCTGCAGCCTGCACATGTCATCGGCTTCTGGCGCTACTGGCTGGTGACCGCGGCGATGATCTGGATCTGGGGGATGCAGCTCTATTTCGTGCTGATCTTCCTCTTTGCCCGGCACTCGGTCGCGCCCGATCCGGTGCCGGGGCGCTGGCGCGTCGCGATGGTGACGACCAAGACCCCGTCCGAGCCGTTCTCGGTGGTGCGCAAGACGCTCGAGGCGATGCTGGCGCAGGACTATCCGCATGACACCTGGCTTGCCGACGAGGACCCGTCCGAGGAGACGCGCGCCTGGTGTGCAGCGCATCGGGTGATGATCTCGACCCGCAAGGGGGTGGCCGAGTATCACCGCGCCGAATGGCCGCGCCGGACCCGCTGCAAGGAAGGCAACCTTGCGTATTTCTACGACACCTGGGGCTATCGGGACTATGACATCGTCAGCCAGCTTGATGCCGACCATGTGCCGCAGCCCGGCTATCTGCGCGAGATGCTGCGCCCCTTCGCCGATCCCGAGGTGGGCTATGTCAGCGCGCCCTCGATCTGTGCCGCCAATGCTGCCGAAAGCTGGGCGGCCCGGACCCGGCTTTACGCCGAGGCGGCCTTCCATGGCGTGTTTCAGGCGGGCTACACCGGGGTTCTGACGCCGATGTGCATCGGCTCGCATTACGCGGTGCGCACGGTGGCGCTGAAGGCGGCGGGCGGGCTTGGCCCGGAGCTTGCCGAGGACCATTCCACCACCATGCTGATCGCCGCGGCGGGCTGGCGGGGCGTGCATGCGATCGACGCGATCGCGGTCGGAGACGGGCCGGCGACGCTGCCCGATCTGGTGACGCAGGAATTCCAGTGGTCGCGCTCGCTGATGAGCCTGCTGCTGCGCTACACGCCGTCCTATCTCGGCAAGCTGCCGCTGCGGCTCAAGCTGCTCTTCCTGCTGTGCCAGAGCTGGTATGCGTTCTTCGCGATCACCATGGCCTCGATGTATGTGCTGCCGATCCTGGCGGTGTGCTTCGACATCCGCTTCGCCGACGTCACCTATCCCGCCTTCCTCGGCCATTCGCTGCCCTCGGTCGCGGTGATGATCGTCTTTGCCTACATGATGCGCCACGACGGGTTGTTCCGGCCGCGCGATGCCAAGGTGATCGCCTGGGAGAAGGCGCTGTTCGTCATCCTGCAATGGCCCTGGGTGCTGTGGGGCTGCCTGATGGCGGTCTGGGACCGGGTGACCGGGCGCTTCGTCGACTTCCGCATCACCCCCAAGGGCGAGGCCGCCGCCGCGGTGCTGCCGCCGCGGATCTTCTGGCTCTATCTGCTGCTTGCCACCGGGGCGATCGTGCCGGTGCTGACGGTCTCGGCAGTGACCGAGGCGCGGGGCTTCTACCTGCTGTCGATCATCAATGCGCTGCTCTATGTGACGCTGCTCGTGGTCATCTTGCGGCATCACCGCAGCGAGGCGCGGGCGAAGGGGCAGACGCTGCGCGACGGTGCGGAATTCGCACGATATGTCTTCGGTTTGACCCTTGTCATGGCGCTCTGTGTGGGGGGCATTATACTTCGGGGCGATGCGAGCCTGCGTGCGCTCGCCGTTGGCCTTGTGCCGTTGAAACTGACCCGAGTCGAATACATCGTCTCGGGGGCTGGCAAGGGGCAGAGCGGAGACGTGCATGTTCGTTTCGCACCCGATCTGTCCATTTGGTTCTCGAAGGAGAATGGGGAGGGGGAAAAATGAAGTATTCTTTCGTGAAGGGCATTGCCGCATGCGCCGCGGTGCTCTGTCTGGCGGGGCCGGCTCTGGCGGCTCCCGTCGAGGTGCCGCCGGGAGACGTCCCGTTCGGGGTCTATGACCCGGACGGCGATTTCACCGACAAGAATCCGGTGGTGATCGAGCATCTGTTCCTGCCGTGGGAGGACGTCTACCTGCCATCGCTGAACGATGCCGACCAATATGCGCTGGAACGGCACCGGGCGCTTCTGGTCACGGTCGAGCCCTGGACCTGGTCGCGCAGCGAGCGCAACACCGCGAAATACCTGCGCCGGGGCATCGCACGCGGTGAATACGACCCGAACATGGCCGCCATCTGCGACGTGCTGGCCACGCTGAAAAGCCCGGTCACGCTGCGTTTCGCCCATGAGATGGACGACACCTCGGGCCAGTTCATCTGGGCGGGGTGGAATCCCAAGGACTACATCTCTGCCTATCGCCACATGATCGACCTGTGCCGTGCGCATGCGCCCAACATCACCGTGATGTGGTCGCCGCTTGGCGAGCCGAACATGGCCGAGTACTACCCGGGCGACGATTACGTCGATCTGGTCGGGCTCTCGATCTTCGGGCTGCAGGCGTGGGACGAGGCGAAATACGGCCATGACCGCACCTTCGACGAGATCTTCGCGCCGCGCTACGAGCGGGCCGCGAAGTTCGGCAAGCCGGTCGTCGTCGCCGAACTCGGCTATGTCGGCGATGCCAAATATGTCCAGATGTGGAAGGACAGCGTGCGGGTCGAGAAGAAGGACTACCCGAGTCTCGTCGGCGTGGTCTACTTCAACCAGCACGAGGTTTATCCCTGGCCGGAGAACTTCGGCACGCCCGACTGGCGCATGAAGAACCAGATCCTGCAATAGGGTTTCTGACGGCGAAAAATCGCCGATCCGGCGCCCTGAGGGCAATGACATGAAAACGCGGGGGAAATCACTTCCCCCGCGTTTTCGTTGCCGCTGCCGCATCGGTGCCACAATTTCGCCCCGCTCGCGCTTGGCTTGACGCGTAGGTGTTTTTCCTGTGATCGATAGGGACCGAGAACGCGGGGCCCCAAGGATCACAGGGGTTCAACGCGTCACAGCACGAGGCAGGCATGACCATCTTCGATTTGATTTCCCGCACGGCTGCGGCCGCGACCGTCACCTTGATCGCGATCGCGCCCGTTCACGCCGAAACGGCAACCATCGACGTCCTCCCCACCCACGGCGTGGTGGTGAAGACTGCGGCGGGCCAGGGCTCCGCCCGGTTCGACTGGCTGCGCCCGACCACTCCGATCGTCGCCGAACGCGTGGCCTATGTCACGCCGCCCGGCAACGGCAGCTGGATCTGCTCGCCCTCGGGCTTCGGCTCGAAGTCGAAGTGCTACCGCCGCTGAGCGGCCGGCACCGGGCAGTCTGCACCGCCTCTCTGACGCGTCCGGCGTGACGGCCCAGCCGTCGCGACCGGGGCCTCAGAGGCCGCGGAACAGCTTGGCCAGACGATTCGCTTCGTCGCCGAGGCCCCAGGGCGGGTTCAGCACGACCATGCCCGAACCGATCATGCCATGCCCCTCGCGGGCAGGCGGAAAACGCACCTCGCTCAGCAGGGCGTCCGGATGCGCAGCCATCAGCGCGCGCACCATTGCCGCCTGCGCCGGTGCCACCGCGACCGAGGGCGCCAGCACCGGATACCACAGCGCGATCACGCCCACGTTCCACTTGCGCGCCACCTGGCCCAGCACCCGCGGGATCGTGTCGTAATCGGTTTTCACTTCCCAGCTCGGGTCGATCAGCAGCAGCCCGCGCCGCGGCGTCGGCGGTGTCAGGGCATGCACCATCTCGAGCCCGTCCTTGTGGTGCAGCACGCCGCCATAGGGCGCCATCGCGGCGCGCAGCGCCTCGAACTCGCGCGGGTGCAGCTCGCACAGCTGGATCGAGTCGATCGGACGCAGCAGGCTTGCCGCGACAAGCGGCGAGCCCGGATAGGCGCGCCCGCCATGCGCCGCGCGCACCGCGGCAAGCGCCCGGGCATAGGGATGGGCGGGCGGGAACCAGCCCAGCCGTTCCACCCGCTCGATCCCGGCTGCCGCCTCGCCGGTCTTCACCGCCTCGGCGGCGTCAAGCGCATAGAGCCCGCGGCCCGAATGGGTCTCGAGATAGCTCAGCGGCTTTTCCTTGCGGGTCATGTAGTCGAGCATCACCGCGAGCAGCGCATGCTTGTGCACGTCCGCGAGGTTTCCGGCATGATAGATGTGTTGATAGGACAGCATGGCTTCCTCCGTTCACCCCTCAATGCCGCCGGATGCGGCCGTCCGCAAGGGCGGCGGGCACAAGGCGTGGCGGGGGCTGCGGAGGAGGGAGGGGCTGAAATGGAAACGGCGGCCCCAGGGAGGAGGAGGGGGCCGCCGTCCGAACCATGACCCCAGGGAGGAGGAGGGGGCCTTGGTATGGGTGGCACCGCTCGGGAGGAGGAGTGAGCGGCACCGGAGCCGTCGGCCCAGGGAGGAGGAGGGGCCTTCGGTATGTCGAACGGCGACCCCAGGGAGGAGGAGGGGGTCGCCGCCTGTCACGACGGGCCGGGAGGAGGATGGCCCTTCGCAAGTCTCGCGCCGAGAAGAAAGCGCGGTGCCCTCAGGGAGGAGGAGGAGGGCACCGCCTTCTTTACGAGACCCCAGGGAGGAGGAGGGGGCCATCGCATCGGCTTTCCGGCAGTGCCTTGCGGCTGGGGCCGGTATAGGGTGGCGGTGCCCTCAGGGAGGAGGAGGAGGACACCGCCGATTTCCGAGGCCCAGGGAGGAGGAGGGGCCTCAGGAAGGGAAACTTATTTGCCGTAGGCAGCCTCGAGGGCCACGCGAGTGATCATCGAGCGATGGATCCCGAGGTCTTCGAGCTCGGCGCCCGAAAGCGACTTCAGCTCGCGCAGGGTCTGGCGGAACACTTTGCGCCGTGCCATCCCTTCCCGGAAGCTGGCAACCAGCTGCGCCAGTCCGAAGTCGGCGGTGCGGATGTCGGTAACCAGAGCCATCGTCTCAACCTTTGGTCTTCGTCTCGTCGCGGTGGCCTCTCTGCCATCGCTGTTGACGCAAACATGGCGCCAATGCTGCAACTGCACAATAGCTCTGAGCTGCAATGCTGCCATGCAGAAAATGCATAATATGTGCTGACCTAATTTTCGGTCATTTCACCCCGCGTCACGGGACATTTTATATTCCTGGGGTGTGTATTTTGCCCCGATTTCGGCGGCAGGCCGGTTTTGCGCCCTTGAACTCCGCGGCCAAAACGCCACAGTTCCGGCAAAAATCGGCGGAGAAGATCATGGCTCTGAGCAAGGAAACGGTGCTTGAGGCGCTGAAGCGAGTCGCGCTTCCGGGCGGCGGCGACCCTGTCACGCAGGGATTCGTGCACGCGCTGGCGGTCGAGGCGGGCGTTGTGCGCTTCGTTCTCGAGGGGGCGCCGGGCCCGGCGCTCGAGGCGCTGCGGCCGGCGCTCGAGGCGGCGGTGCGGGCGCTGCCCGGGGTCGAGAGTGTCACCGTGGTGGTGCCCGCCGGGCCGCCGCGCGGGCTTGGGTCGGGGCCGAAGATCGGCGGTCACCCGGCGCCGCAGGCGGGGCCGCTGCCGGTCGCGGGGGTGCGCCATGTGATCGCGGTGGGGTCTGGCAAGGGCGGCGTCGGCAAGTCGACGGTCTCGGCCAATCTCGCGGTGGCGCTGGCGCGGGCGGGCAAGCGGGTCGGGCTGCTCGATGCCGACATCTACGGGCCGAGCCAGCCGCGGATGATGGGGGTGTCGAGGCGCCCCTCCTCGCCCGATGGCAAGACCATCGTGCCGTTGCAGGCGCATGGCGTCACCCTGATGTCGATCGGGCTGATGCTGAAGGAGGACGAGGCGGTGATCTGGCGCGGCCCGATGCTGATGGGCGCGCTGCAGCAGATGCTCGGTCAGGTGCAATGGGACGCCTACGGTCCGCTTGACGTGCTGATCATCGACCTGCCGCCCGGCACCGGCGACATCCAGTTGAGCCTGTGTCAGAAGACCGAGCTCGACGGGGCGATCGTCGTCTCGACGCCGCAGGACATCGCCATGCTCGACGCGAAGAAGGCAATCGACATGTTCCGCCGGCTGAACACCCCGGTGCTCGGGCTGATCGAGAACATGTCGACCTATGTCTGTCCGAACTGCGGCCACGAGGCCCATCTCTTCGGTCATGGCGGGGTCGAGACCGAGGCGGCGCGACTCGGGCTGCCGTTCCTCGGCGCGCTGCCGCTCGATCTCGAGGTGCGGCTTGCGGGCGACGCGGGCACGCCGGTCGCGGCGGGCGAGGGGGCACCGGCGCAGGCCTATGCGGCGATCGCCCGGCAGCTGATCGCCTCGGGCGCGGTCTGAGCCGGCACCGATCCGGGATTTCGCGGGAAAGGGGCGTCCTTCGGGGCGCCCCTTTCGCATGGTGCCGCCGGTGTCATGCCGCGGGCAGGGGCCGGGTGGCGCCGGGATTTCACGGGAACGGCGCGATCGGGGCTTCCGTCCATGGGATTTTATGGCACCTTCCGGGCAAAATCGCCGATTCACGCCGAATCACCGCGCCGTGAACGGGCGTGATCCATCAGGAATCAGTTCTTGCCTGTGGGATATTCGCCACGCTCGCCGCGGGTGGCGGGAATTCGTGGGAGCTTTTCGGGAAAGGATGGGTGGCACTAGATTTGGTACCCGTTTTTTCCTCAAAAACGATTTGTGCTATCAGTCATCGTTAATTTGCCACAATCCCTTGAGTCTCGAATGAGTTATCCACAATATATCCACAGCTAGTTTGAATTGGCTCCCGTCTTTTCCCTTGCCATCCCACCCCTGACCATGGCATCCCTTGCTCATCGAGAAGACGGGAACGAGGCAACAAGACCTCACGGCGAAAAGAGCAGATTTCATACAGGCACCCGCTTCACGAGAAGAAGAGATCCGGCGCGCGAGCGAGCAGCATCCCCCAGGTGGCGCGCGCAGTCGGACAGCCCAGGAATGGGAACGAGGGCGGCGGATCGGACAGTGGCAGCAGTCCGATCCGCCGTTTTCCGTACCGGGACCCAGGTTCCGGCGACCACCGGCGGGGAAGGGGACAGGAGACAGGCCTTGGCGGGCATGTTCATCGGCGAATACACCTTCAAGGTGGACAGCAAGGGTCGCGTGTCGATCCCCGCGCTGTTTCGTCGTGAGCTCGAGGAGGGCGATCCCGAGGCCAAGGCCACCAGCCGCCCGCGCATGGTCATCGTCTACGGCGCCGACACCCAGAAGATGTTGCAGGTCTATTCCTACGACGGCTTCCAGAAGCTTGCCGCCGAGATCAACGCGCGTCCCTACACCGACCCGCGCCGCGCCATCTTGCAGCGCCTCGTGCTGAACAAGGCCCACCCGACCGAGATCGACCCCGATGGCCGTCTGGTTCTGCCCGCGACACTGCGCGGCCGCCTCGGCCTCGAGGGCGAGGCCTATTTCGCCGGCATGGGCGAAACCTTCGAGATCTGGAAACCCGAGACCTTCGCCGCGGTCGATGCCGCGCGGATGGAAAAGCTGCTGGCCGAGATGGGCGAGGACTTCGACCCGCTCAGCCTGCTCGGCGGGGAGGGCTGAGGGATGAGCGCCCCCGAGACCCAAGACGATGCCCCGCATGTTCCCGTCCTGTTGCGACCGCTCCTGAAGGCGGTCGCGCCTGTTTCTGGCGTCTGGCTCGATGGCACCTTCGGCGCGGGCGGCTACAGCCGTGGCCTGCTGGCGGCGGGCGCCGAACGGGTGATCGGCGTCGACCGCGATCCGGCGGTGTTCGAGATGGCCGAGGCCTGGCGCGGCGCCTTTGGCGACCGGCTGGTGCTGGTCGAGGGCACCTTCTCCGAGCTTGACCGCTATGCCGCCGAGATCGCACCCGGGGGGCTTGACGGCGTGGTGTTCGACCTCGGCGTGTCCTCGATGCAGCTCGACCAGGCCGAGCGCGGCTTTTCCTTCATGAAGGACGGCCCGCTCGACATGCGGATGTCGCAGTCCGGCCCCTCGGCCGCCGACATCGTCAACGAGGCTGACGAGGGCGTGCTGGCCGACATCCTCTATCATTACGGCGAGGAACGCGCCTCGCGCCGCATCGCCCGCGCGATCGTCGCGGCCCGCGCCACCGCGCCCTTCGCGACGACACGTGCGCTTGTGGCGGTGATCGAGCGCTGCCTGCCGCGGCCGAAACCCGGGCAGAGCCATCCGGCCACGCGCACGTTCCAGGCGCTGCGCATTGCGGTGAACGACGAATTCGGGCAGCTTGCGGCAGGCCTTGAATCCGCGGAGCGCGCGCTGAAACCCGGTGGCAAGCTGGCCGTCGTCACATTCCATTCCCTCGAGGACCGGGTGGTGAAGCGCTTCTTCCAGGCGCGCTCCGGCCGCACGCCCGCAGGTTCGCGCTATGCGCCCGAGCAGGCGGTCGAGGCGGCGGCCTTCACCCCGGTGACGAAGAAGCCCGTCGGTCCCGACGATCAGGAACTTGCCGAGAACCCGCGCTCGCGCTCGGCGCTGTTGCGCGTCGCGATCCGTACCGAGGCGCCGGCCGGCCGTGCCGACCGGGCCGCGCTCGGCCTGCCTGCCCTTCCCGCTGCCACAGGACGCCACAGATGAGGACGCTGCTCTATCTCGCCACCGCGCTTTGTGTCATGGGCCTCGCCTTCTGGGCCTATCATGTGAACTACGCCACGCAGGACCGGCAGGGCGAGCTGCGCGGGCTGAAGAACGAGATCGCCTCGCTGCAGGAGGGGCTGAGCGTGCTGCGCGCCGAATGGGCCTATCAGAACCGCCCCGACCGGCTGCGCGAACTGGTCAACATGAACTTCACCCAGCTGCAGCTGCTGCCGCTTGCGCCCGAGCAGTTCGGTGCGGTCGGTCAGGTCGCCTATCCGACCCCGGATGCCCCCGCCGCCGGCGCGCTGTCGGCGCTGTCGGGGATGAAGCCGGTCGATGTCGTCAATGCGCCCGACGCGCTGCTGGAGGAAGGACAATGATCCGTACGCCGCTCCGCCCGCTTGCCCGCATCCTCGACGCCCGCGCCCGCGGCGAGAACCCCGACGCGATCGAGCGCGAGAACATCCGCCTGCGCGGCGAGGCGCTGCGCGAGCGCGCCCGCACCACCGCCGAGGGCCGGCTCTTGATGATGGGCGTGCTGTTCCTCGCGGCCTTCGTCACCGTCGGGTTGCGGATGGGCACGCTTGCCGCCTCCACCCCCGAGGAGCCGCAGCTCGCCGACTCGGCTCCCGCGATCCTTGCGCAGCGCGCCGATATCACCGACCGCGAGGGCCGGGTGCTGGCGACGAACCTCGTCACCCACGCGCTCTATGCGCAGCCGCCGATGCTGGTCGATCCGGCCGGCACCGCCGACAAGCTGGTCAAGATCTTCCCCGACCTCAATCACGACCGTCTGGTCAAGGACTTCACCGGCACCCGCAAGTTCGTCTGGATCAAGAAGAAGATCTCGCCCGAGCAGTTGCAGGCGGTGCATGACATCGGCGATCCGGGCCTGCTGTTCGGCCCGCGCGAGATGCGGCTTTACCCGAACGGCTCGGTTGCGGCGCATGTGCTGGGGGGCGCGCGTTTCGGCGCCGAGGGCGTGAACTCGGCCGAGATCGTCGGCGTTGCGGGCGTCGAGAAGGCCTTTGACGGCTGGCTGCGCGACCCGGCGAACAAGGGCGCGCCGCTGCAGCTTTCGATCGACCTGTCGGTGCAGGCGGCGCTCGAGGAAGTGCTCGACGGCGGCATGAAGCTGATGGATGCCAAGGGCGCCTCGGCGGTGGTGATGGATGTGCATACCGGCGAGATCGTGGCGATGGCCTCGCTGCCCGATTTCGACCCGAACGACCGGCCGGCGCCGCTGACCAAGGGCGATGCCTCGGACAGCCCGCTGTTCAACCGCGCGGTGCAGGGCGTCTACGAACTCGGCTCGACCTTCAAGATCTTCGCGGTGGCGCAGGCGCTGGAGCTTGGCCTCGTCAACCCCACGACGATGATCCAGTCGCAGTCGCCGATGATCTTCGGCCGCTTCCGCATCCACGATTTCCACAATTACGGCCCGCAGCTCTCGGTCACCGACGTGATCGTCGAATCCTCGAACGTCGGCACCGCGCGGATCGTGCAGATGATCGGGCCGGAGCGGCAGAAGGACTTCCTCGGGAAGATGGGCTTCCTCGCCCCGACCCCGGTCGAGCTGAGCGAGGCGCCGACCGGCCGGCCGATCCTGCCGGCGAAATGGTCCGAGATCTCGTCGATGACGATCGGCTATGGCCATGGCCTCTCGGCCTCGCCGCTGCATCTGGCCGCCGCCTATTCGACGATCGCGAATGGCGGGCGCCGGGTCGAGCCGACGCTGGTGCACGACCCGCGCCATCAGGAGGGCGAGCGGGTGCTGAGCGAGGCGACGGCGAAGCGTGCGCTGGCGATGATGCGCGCCGTGGTGACGCGTGGCACCGCCTCCTTCGGCGATGTGCGCGGCTATCAGGTCGCCGGCAAGACCGGCTCCGCCGACAAGGTCAAGCCGACCGGCGGCTATTACAAGGACAAGGTGATGGCGACCTTCGCCGGCACCTTCCCGGTGACCGATCCGAAATACGTGCTGATCCTCAGCCTCGACGAGCCCTCGACCTTCGTCGCCGGCGAGGTCCGCCGCACCGCCGGCTGGACCGCGGTGCCGGTCGCCGCCGAGGTGATCCGCCGCGTCGCGCCGCTCCTTGGCCTGCGTCCCGAGGGCAATACGCCCGACGTGCTCGACGGCATCCAGCTGGTCGTGGCGAAGGCCGGCAGCCACTGACCTTGGGGTCGCACGGGCGCGCCGCCGCCCGCGTCTGCCCTTTTCCGCTTGGCCGGGAAAGGGCGCGTTGACGCTTCGCGGCACTCTCCGGTAAATGGGCAGGCAATTTTGAAGGGGCACAGGATATGGGCGAAGCAGTCACGAAAGCCCTGAGCGATCTCGGCCTGACCGCCCGGCACGGCGAGGATGTCGCCGTCACCGGCCTGTCCGTCGACAGCCGCCAGGTCAGGCCCGGCCATCTCTTCGCGGCGCTGCCCGGGGTGAAGGCGCATGGCGCGACCTTCCTGCCCGCGGCGCTCGAACGCGGCGCGGTGGCGGTGCTGACCGACCGCGCCGGCGAAGAGATCGCGCGGCCGCTGCTCGTGGGCTCCTCGGTCGCGCTGGTGGTGGTCGAGGACCCGCGCCAGAGCCTTGCCTATGCCGCCGCGCTGTGGTTCGGCGCGCAGCCCGCGACGGTGGTCGCGGTGACCGGCACGAACGGCAAGACCTCGGTCGCCACCTTCACCCGGCAGATCTGGCAGGCGCTCGGGTTCGAGGCGGCGAATATCGGCACCACCGGCGTCGAGGGCAGCTTCACCGCGCCCTCCGCCCATACCACGCCCGAGCCGATCACCCTGCACCGGCTGCTGGCCGAGATGGCGGCGGCGGGGGTCGATTACGCGGCGATGGAGGCGTCCTCCCACGGGCTGGCGCAGCGCCGGCTCGACGGGGTGCAGCTTTCGGCCGCGGCCTTCACCAATTTCACTCAGGATCACCTCGATTACCACGCCACCTTCGAGGAGTATTTCGCCGCGAAGGCGGGGCTCTTCACCCGGGTTCTGCCCGAGGATGGCGTCGCGGTGTTGAACACCGACGACCCGAAGGGGCTCGAACTTTTCGACTATGCGGTCGCGCGCGGCCAGCAGGTGATCCGCGTCGGCCGCGATGCCAGCTGCGAGATGCGCCTTGGCGGGCAACGTTTCGACGCCGCGGGGCAGGACGTGCGCTTCATCTGGGAAGACGCGCCGCAGCTCGTCCGCCTGCCGCTGATCGGCGGTTTCCAGGCGATGAACGCGCTCACCGCCGCGGCGCTGGTGATCGCCTGCGGCGCGGAGCCGGCCGAGGTCTTTGCTGCGCTGCCGAAGCTCACCACCGTGCGCGGGCGGATGCAGCTTGCCGCGACGCGGGCGAACGGCGCCACCGTCTTCGTCGATTACGCCCATACCCCCGACGCGGTCGAGACTGCGCTGAAGGCGCTGCGCCCGCATGTGCTGGGCCGGCTGGTGGCGATCGTCGGGGCGGGCGGCGACCGCGACCGCACGAAGCGGCCGCTGATGGGCCGCGCCGCCACCGCCTTTGCCGACCACGTCATCGTCACCGACGACAACCCCCGCACCGAGGACCCGGCCACGATCCGCGCCGCGGTGATGGAGGGCGCGGGGCCCGAGGCGCAGGAGGTCGGCGACCGCGCCGAGGCAATCTTGCGCGGGGTCGATGCGCTCGGCCCGGGGGATGCGCTTCTCATCATGGGCAAGGGGCACGAGCGGGGTCAGGTGATCGGCACCGACATCTTCCCCTTCGACGATGCCGAGCAGGCCTCGATCGCGGTCGCGGCGCTCGATGGAAAGATCTGACATGGCTGTTCTGTGGACCTCTGCCGATGCCGCCGCGGCGACCGGCGGGCGGGCGACGCGCCCCTTTGCCGTCACCGGCATCTCGATTGACACCCGCACGATCCGGCCGGGCGAGCTGTTCGTCGCGCTGAAGGACGTGCGCGACGGCCATGACTTCGTGCGCGACGCGCTCGCCCGCGGTGCCGCCGCGGCGCTTGTCAGCCGCATCCCCGAGGGCTGCAGCGACAGCGACCCGTTGCTGCTGGTCGAGGACGTGCTCACCGCGCTCGAGGCGCTTGGCCGGGCCGGGCGGGCGCGCACCCGGGCGCGGGTGATCGCCGTCACCGGCTCGGTCGGCAAGACCTCGTCGAAGGAGATGCTGCGCGCCGTGCTGAGCGCACAGGGCCGCGTCCATGCCGCCGAGGCAAGCTTCAACAACCACTGGGGCGTGCCGATCACCCTTGCCCGGATGCCGGCCGAGGCCGATTTCGCGGTGATCGAGATCGGCATGAACCACCCCGGCGAGATCGCGCCGCTCGCGCGCATGGCGCGCCCGCATGCAGCGATGATCACCACCGTCGCGCCGGCGCATCTCGAGGCCTTCGAGTCGGTCGAGGGCATCGCGCGGGAAAAGGCCGCGATCTTCGAGGGGCTCGAGCCGGGCGGCACCGCGGTTGTGCCGACCGGGCTGCCGGTGACGCCGATCCTGCTTGCGGCCGCAAAGGCCCATGCCGCGCGGGTCGTCACCTTCGGCCCCGCGGCGGGGTCGGACTATCGCCTGCTCACGGCCCGCATCGCGGGCGATGCGACGATCGTGCAGGCCGAGGCGAAGGGGCAGCCGCTGCTCTTCAAGGTGATGACCCCGGGCGCGCATTTCGCCGCGAACGCGCTTGGCGTGCTGGCGCTCGCCGAGGCCGTGGGCGCGGACCCCGCGGTCGCCGCGCTCGATCTCGGCACCTGGAGCCCGCCCGCCGGGCGCGGCACCCGCGAGCGGGTCTATCTCGACATCACCGACGAGGCGCAGAGCTTCGATCTGTTCGACGATGCCTTCAACGCCAACCCCGCCTCGATGGCGGCGGCGCTCGATGTGCTGGCGGCGACCGCGCCGCGCGACGGCATCGGCCGGGTGGCGCACGGGCGGCGGGTGGCGATTCTCGGCGACATGCTGGAGCTTGGCCCCGAGGAGCTGAAGCTGCACGCCGCCATCGCGCGGCTGCCGGCGATGGCGGCGGTCGACATCGTGCATTGCGCCGGCGTGCGGATGCGCGCGCTGTGGCAGGCGCTGCCGCAGGCGAAGCGCGGCGAATGGCTCGAGACCGCGGCGGCGCTTGCCGATCGCGCGCCGCATCTCGTCGACGCGGGCGACGTGGTGCTGGTGAAGGGATCGAAGGGATCGAAGGTCAGCCTCGTCGTCGGGGCGCTGAAGAAACTCGGCCAGCCCGGCGCGGCCGAGGCGTTCAAGGGAAAAGAATAATGCTGTATTGGCTTGCCCACCTGTCGAGCGGGGGCGATCTGTTCAACCTGTTTCGCTACATCACTTTCCGCGCGGGCGGTGCCTTCTTCACCGCGCTGATCTTCGGCTTTCTGTTCGGCCGGCCGCTGATCGACATGCTGCGCCGCAAGCAGGGCAAGGGCCAGCCGATCCGCACCGACGGGCCGGCGACGCATTTCGCCAAGGCCGGCACGCCGACGATGGGGGGACTGCTGATCCTCTCGGCGCTGCTCGTCTCGACACTGCTCTGGGCGCGGCTCGACAACGGCTATATCTGGATCACCCTCGGCGTGACCTATGGCTATGCGCTGATCGGCTTCGCTGACGATTACGCCAAGGTGACGAAGCAGAACGTCAAGGGCGTCAGCTCGCGCACCCGGATGATCCTCGGGCTGCTGCTTGCGGCCGTGGCCGGCGCCGCTGCCGCCTGGATGCACCCGCCCGAGCTGACCAACCAGCTTGCCCTGCCGGTGTTCAAGGATGCGCTGATCAACCTCGGCCTGTTCTTCGTGCCGTTCTCGATGCTGGTGATCGTCGGCGCGGCGAATGCGGTGAACCTGACCGATGGGCTCGACGGGCTCGCGATCATGCCGGTGATGATCGCCGCGGGCACGCTTGGCGCCATCGCCTATGTCGTCGGCCGTGCCGACTTCACCCAGTATCTGGGCGTGCATTTCGTGCCCGGCACCGGCGAGATCCTGGTCTTCACCGCGGCGCTGATCGGCGGCGGCCTGGGCTTTCTGTGGTACAACGCCCCGCCTGCGGCAGTGTTCATGGGCGACACCGGCTCGCTTGCGCTTGGCGGCGCGCTTGGCGCCATCGCGGTCTGCACCAAGCACGAGCTGGTGCTGGCCATCGTCGGCGGCCTCTTCGTGGTCGAGGCGATGTCGGTGATCATCCAGGTCGCCTATTTCAAGCGCACCGGCAAGCGGGTGTTCCTGATGGCGCCGATCCACCACCATTTCGAGAAGAAGGGCTGGGGCGAGGCGCAGATCGTCATCCGCTTCTGGATCATCTCGCTCATCCTCGCGCTGATCGGCCTTGCCACGCTGAAGATCCGCTGAGCGCACCACCGCCGCAAACCGCTTCCCGCCTGCTGCATGACGCGGCAGGCGGGTTCGTTTTCGCGGGGCCGTTCCGGTGTCGGAAAGGCCTTTTCGAAAACGGGAACGCGGTGGCGCAAACCAGAGGCGTTGTTGCCGGGCGAGGACAGGCCGGCCGAACGAGGCGCCGCGGCGCGGGGCAGGGGGGCGCTGCCCCCCTCTTTGCCCTGCGGGCAAATTCACCCCCCGAGGTATTTTCGCCAAGATGAATGCAGGGGAAGGGTCTTTCCCTTTCGCCTTGCTTCAAATACCTCACGGGGGTGCGGGGGTGTGAAACCCCCGCGTCCGACGCGAGGAAAAGCAGATGATTCCGGTTCAGGGATACGAGGGGCACAAGGTCGCGGTTCTGGGGCTCGGGCGGTCCGGGCTTGCCACGGCGGCGGCGCTGAAAGCGGGGGGCGCGGTGCCGGTGCTGTGGGATGACAGCCCCGAGGCGCGGGCGAAGGCCGAGGCGGCGGGCTGGAGTTGCACCGACCTTGGCCGCGAGGGCGCCTTCGAGGGGATCTCGGCGCTGATCACCTCGCCGGGCATTCCGCATCTCTATCCGAAGATGAACCCGGTGATCGCGCAGGCGATGGCCGAGGGGATCCCGGTCGACAATGACATCGGGCTGTTCTTCCGCTCCTGGGCGACGCAGGACTGGGACAGTTTCGATGTGACGCCGCGCACGGTCTGCGTCACCGGCTCGAACGGCAAGTCGACGACCACGGCGCTCATTCACCACATCCTCGAACAGGCGGGCCGGCCGACGCAGATGGCGGGCAACATCGGGCGCGGCGTGCTCGACCTCGAGCCGGCGATCGACGGCGAGGTGGTGGTGCTCGAGCTTTCGAGCTATCAGACTGACCTCGCCCGCGCGCTGACCCCCGACATCGCGGTCTTCACCAATCTCTCGCCCGACCACCTCGACCGCCACGCCGGCTATGGCGGCTATTTCGCGGCCAAGCGCCGGCTTTTTGCCGAGGGCGGGCCGGATCGCGCGGTGATCGGCGTCGATGAACCCGAAGGCGTCTATCTGGCCAATCAGATGGCGAGTTCGCGCGAGGATGACCGGGTGATCCGGGTCTCCTCGGCGCAAAAGCTCGGCGATTTCGGCTGGTCGGTCTTTGCCCGCAAGGGCTTCCTGACGGAGTGGCGCAAGGGCCGGCAGGTGGCCTCGATCGACCTGCGCGAGGTCACCGGCCTGCCCGGCGCGCACAACCACCAGAACGCCTGCGCGGCCTATGCCGCCTGTCGCGCGCTCGGCCTTGCGCCGCGGGTGATCGAGGCGGCCTTCCACAGCTTTGCGGGCCTGCCGCACCGCTCGCAGACCGTCGCGGAAAAGCGCGGCGTGCGCTATGTGAACGACAGCAAGGCGACGAATGTCGACAGCGCCGCGAAGGCGCTCGAGGCCTTCCCGAACATCCGCTGGATCGCGGGCGGGCTCGGCAAGGAAGGCGGTGTCGCCGCGCTGCGTCCGCTGCTCGGTGCGGTGAAGAAGGCCTATTTCATCGGCCATTCGGGGCGCGACTTCGCGCTGGAGCTTGCCCCGCTCGAACACGAGATCTGCGAGACGATGGAGGCGGCGGTGGCGCGCGCGGCGACCGAGGCGGAGCCGGGCGACACCGTGCTGCTGGCGCCGGCCGCGGCGAGCTTCGATCAGTACAAGAGCTTCGAGAAGCGGGGCGAGCATTTCGCCGCACTGGTCGCGGCGCTGCCGGACTGAGGCCGCTAGAGCAGCGCCGCGCCCAGTCCCGCCCCCAGCCCGACCAGGGCCACGGGCGGCAGCCGGGTGCCGAAGGCGAGCGCCAGAAGCAGCGCGGCAATCCCTGCCGCGCGGCCGTCGTGCAGCCCGGCGGGCAGGATCTGGGTGAGGAAGGCGGCGGCGAGCACGCCGACCACCGCGGCATTCACCGCCGCCACCGCGCCGCGCGCGCGCCCGTTCGCGCCGATCCGTGACCAGAGCGGCAGGGCGAGCGCGTAAAGCGCGAAGCCCGGGGCGAAGATTGCCGCCGTGGCGATCAGCGCGCCGCCGATCCCGCCCGTCGCCGCGCCGAGATAGCTCGCAAAGGTGAACAGCGGGCCGGGCATCGCCTGCGCAAGGCCATAGCCGGCGAGGAAGGTCTCGGCCTCGACGCCGGGCAGCGCCTCGCGCAGGAGCGGCAGCACCACATGGCCGCCGCCGAAGACGAGCGCGCCCGCGCCGAGATAGGGGCGGGCGAAGGGCAGGGCGGCAAGCAGCAGGCAGGCAAGCGCCAGCACCGGGCCAAGGGCGCGGCCGCGCTCGGTCATCCGCGCCGGGGCGGCGGCGGGCATCGGCCGGGTGGCGCCGAACGCAGCGGCCAGCGCGATCACGCCGATCTGCAGCGCTGCGGCGGGCAGCGCGAGCAGCGCCGCGCAGGCTGCGAGCGCCAGCAGCCGGCGCGTGGTGTCGGGGCAAAGGCTGCGCGCCATGCCCCACAGCGCCTGTGCCACCACCGCGAGGGCGACGAGCTTGAGCCCGGCGATCGCGCCCGCCGCGACACCGCCCGGCAATGCCTGCGCCGACAGCCCGGCGAGCGTCATCAGCAGCGCCGAGGGCAGGGTGAAGCCGAGGAAGGCCGCAAGTGCGCCGGCCACCCCGCCGCGGTGCAGCCCGATCGCGAGGCCGAGCTGCGACGAGGCCGGTCCTGGCAGGAATTGCGCCAGCGCCAGCCGCTCGGCGAAGTCGGCCTCGCCCAGCCAGCCGCGGCGCAGCACGAACTCGGTGCGGAAATAGCCGATATGCGCGGTCGGGCCGCCGAAACTGGTCAGGCCAAGGCGCAGGAAGGCGCCGAAGATTTCGCTCACCACAGCCCCTGCGTGCTTTCCTTCAGCACCTCGGCCGAGGCGCGCAGCGCCGCGGTCTCGGTCTCGCTCATCTCGGGCATCAGCGTCGCACTGACGCCCTTGCGGCCGACGACGCGCGGCAGGCTCAGCGCGATGTCGGGCACGCCCTCGACCTCGGGCGCCACGATCGAGACCGAGAGCACCGCGCCCTGATCGTCGCGGATCGCCTGCACGATGCGCGCAAGCCCCGCGCCGATGCCATACCAGGTGGCGCCCTTGCCCTCGATGATGCGGTAGGCGGCGCGGCGCACGCCCGCGTCGATGCGCGCGCGCACCGCCTCGGTGATCGGCGCGCCAAGCTGGGCGCCGAAGCGGGCGACGGGTTCGGTGCCGGCCCGCGCCGAGGACCAGGCCAGCACCTCGCTGTCGCCATGCTCGCCCAGCACATAGGCATGCACCGATTGCGGCGCGATGCCGAGATGGGCGCCAAGGAGGCTGCGGAAGCGCGCGGTGTCGAGGATGGTGCCCGAGCCGATCACCCGCTCGGGCGGCAGGCCCGAGGCGCGCAGCGCGACCTGGGTCATGATGTCCACGGGGTTCGAGGCGACGAGCAGCATCGCCCCGGGGGCGGCGGCACGCACGCCGCCGATCACGCTCGCGAAGACCTCGGCATTGCGGCTGAGCAGGCTGAGCCGGCTCTCGCCCGGCTTCTGCGCGACGCCGGCGGAGAGGATCACCACCTCGGCGCCCTCGAGCGCGTCATACTCGCCCGCGCTCAGCCGGCAGGGATGGGCGAAGGGCACGGCATGGCTGATGTCCTCGGCCTGGGCCTGTGCCAGCGCTGCATTGCGGTCGACGAAGACCACCTCGCTTGCCCCGCCCCGCAGGGCGAGTGCCGATCCGGCGGCCGAGCCCACCATTCCCGCGCCCACGATCCCGACTTTCATTGCCGCCTCCGTCCGTCGATGTTCGCGCTATCATGGCACAGTGCGGCGGCGCGGCAAAGGCGGCGCGGCAGTGTGCCGCCATCCTTGCGCGTTCGGGCCACGTTCCCCTAGGCAGCCGCGTGGCAATGCGCTAGACTCCTCGCCAGACCCGGAAAAACGGGCGTGTTCGAGGCAGTGACGGCGGTAGGCCCATGACAGAGATGGTGTTCGGCACCGTGCCCGTTCGGGCAGGTGAACCTGTTCTTCCGCGCTGGTGGCGCACGATCGACAAATGGGCGCTCTCGGCGATCCTGATGCTGTTCGGCGTCGGCATGCTGCTCGGTCTCGCGGCCTCGGTGCCGCTGGCGGAAAAGAACGGGCTCGAACCCTTCTACTACGTCAAGCGACAGGCGTTCTTCGGCTCGCTCGGCATTATCGCCATGCTGCTCATTTCGATGCTGAGCCCGACCCAGGTCCGCCGCATCGGGGTGATCGGCTTCTTCTTCGCCTTCCTCGCGATCCTGGCGCTGCCGGTGATCGGCACCGATTTCGGCAAGGGCGCGGTGCGCTGGATCTCCTTCGGCTTCGCCTCGGTGCAGCCCTCCGAGTTCCTCAAGCCCGGCTTCGTCATCATCGCCGCCTGGTTCATGGCCGCGGCGCATGAGGTCGCGGGCCCGCCCGGCCGGCTCTATTCCTTCCTGCTCACCGTCTTCATCGTGGTGCTGCTGGCGCTGCAGCCCGACTTCGGTCAGGCCTCGCTGGTCCTCTTCAGCTGGATGGTGATGTATTTCATCGCCGGCGCGCCGATCTTCCTGCTCACCGCCATCGCCGGGCTGACCGCGGCGGGCGGGCTTTTCGCCTATAACATGTCCGAGCACTTCGCCCGTCGTATCAACGGCTTCCTGAGCACCGAGATCGACCCGCGCACGCAGATCGGCTATGCCACGAACGCGATCCAGGAGGGCGGCTTCTTCGGCGTCGGCGTCGGCGAGGGCACGGTGAAATGGTCGCTGCCCGATGCGCACACCGACTTCATCATCGCCGTCGCGGCGGAGGAATACGGCCTGATCCTGGTGATGATCATCATCGCGCTTTATGCGATCGTCGTCGTGCGCTCGCTTCTGCGGCTGATGCGCGAGCGCGACCCCTTCACCCGGCTGGCGGGCTCGGGGCTTGCCTGCGCCTTCGGCGTGCAGGCGCTGATCAACATGGGCGTCGCGGTGCGGCTGCTGCCGGCGAAGGGGATGACCTTGCCCTTCGTCAGCTATGGCGGCTCGTCGGTGATCGCCTCGGGCATCGCGCTTGGCTTCCTGCTGGCGCTCACCCGCACCCGGCCGCAGGGCGAGATCTCCGACATCCTCGCCCGCCGCAAGTGAAGGAGGCCGCCATGGCCGCTCCGAAAGCCCCGCTTCTGCTGATCGCCGCGGGCGGCACCGGCGGACACATGTTCCCGGCGCAGGCACTGGCCGAGGCGATGGTGCGCCGCGGCTGGCGGGTCAAGCTGTCGACGGATGCACGCGGCGCGCGCTATACCGGCGGTTTCCCGCATGTCGTCCATGTCGAGGAAGTGGCCTCGGCGACCTTCGCGCGGGGCGGGGCGCTGGCGAAACTCGCCGTGCCGTTCCGCATCCTTGGCGGCATCTTCACCGCGATCCGGCACGATCTGGCCGACCGCCCGGCCGCGGTGGTGGGCTTTGGCGGCTATCCGACGATCCCCGCGCTCAGTGCCGCCTGGCTGTTGCGCGTGCCGCGCGCGATCCACGAGCAGAACGGCGTGATGGGGCGGGTGAACCGGATCTTTGCCGGCCATGTCGACGCCTTCGCCTGCGGCACCTGGCCCACCGATCTGCCGCCCGGCGTGGCGGGGGTGCACACCGGCAACCCGGTGCGCGCCGCGATCATCGAATGCGCCGCCGCCCCCTACACCCCGCCCGGCGAGGGGCCGCTTTCGGTGCTGGTGATCGGCGGATCGCAAGGCGCCCGGGTGCTTTCGGATGTCGTCCCCGCGGCGCTTGCGTCGCTGCCCGCGCCGCTGCGCGGCCGGCTGCGCATTGCCCATCAGGCCCGCCCCGAGGACATGGAGCGCGTCACCGCGGCCTATGCCGCAGCCGGCATCGCTGCCGAGGTCGAGCCCTTCTTCAAGGACGTGCCGCGCCGGCTGGCCGAGTGCCAGCTTGTGATCTCGCGCTCGGGTGCCTCGTCGGTTGCCGATATCTCGGTGATCGGGCGCCCGGCGATCCTGATCCCCTATGCCGCCGCCACCGGCGATCACCAGACGGCAAATGCCCGCGGCCTGACCGAGGCCGGCGCCGCCATCCTGGTGCCCGAGGCACAGGCCACGGCCGACAGCATCGCGGCCCAGGTCGTGCTGGTGCTGGACAATCCCGAGGGTGCGGTGCAGATGGCGCGGGCCGCGCTCGGCTACGGTATCCCCGATGCCACCGGGCGGCTGGTCGAAATCGTCGAGAAACTTGCAGGACAACCGAAATGAGCGCTGCCGCCACGAAACTTCCCGGGGAACTGGGCCCGATCCACTTCATCGGCATCGGCGGCATCGGCATGTCGGGGATCGCCGAAGTGCTGATGACGCTCGGCTACAAGGTGCAGGGCTCGGATGCGAAGGCCTCGAAGATCACCGACCGGCTGGTCGAGCTGGGCGCCACCTTCCACGAAGGCCAGCGCGCCGAGAACATCACCGACGACGTCGCGGTGGTGGTGATCTCCTCGGCAATCAAGAAGGGCAACCCCGAGCTCGAGGAGGCGCGCCGGCGCAAGCTGCCGGTGGTGCGCCGCGCCGAGATGCTGGCCGAGCTGATGCGGCTCAAGTCGAACATCGCGGTCGCCGGCACCCATGGCAAGACCACGACCACGACGATGGTGGCGACGCTGCTCGACAAGGGCGGCTTCGATCCGACCGTCATCAACGGCGGCATCATCCACGCTTACGGCTCGAACGCGCGGGCGGGCGAGGGCGAGTGGATGGTGGTCGAGGCCGATGAATCCGACGGCTCGTTCAACCGGCTGCCGGCGACCATCGCGATCGTCACCAACATCGATCCCGAGCACATGGAGCACTGGGGCACGATCGAGAACCTGCGCCAGGGCTTTTACGACTTCGTCACCAACATCCCGTTCTACGGCATGGCGGTGTGCTGCACCGACCACCCCGAGGTGCAGGCCCTCGTCGGCCGCGTCACCGACCGCCGCGTCACCACCTTCGGCTTCAACGCCCAGGCCGATGTGCGCGCGGTCAACCTCAGCTTCTCGGAAGGCCGGGCGCATTTCGACGTTCTGCTGCAAAACGAGGGGGCCGAGGCGAAGATCGAGGGCTGCTCGCTGCCGATGCCGGGCAACCACAACGTCTCGAACAGCCTTGCCGCGATTGCGGTGGCGCGCCACCTCGGCATGAAGAAGGACGAGATCCGCGCGGCGCTCGCCCAGTTCGGCGGCGTCAACCGGCGCTTCACCAAGGTCGGCGAGGTGCTGGGCGGCGTCACCATCATCGACGATTACGGCCATCACCCGGTCGAGATTGCCGCGGTGCTGAAGGCGGCACGGCAATATGTGTCGGGCACGCCGGGCGCGCGGGTGATCGCGGCGCATCAGCCGCACCGCTTCTCGCGCCTGCACAGCCTGTTCGACGATTTCTGCACCTGCTTCAATGAGGCCGATGTGGTGGCGATCGCCGATGTCTATGCCGCGGGCGAGGATCCGATCCCGGGCGCCACGCGCGACGATCTTGTGGCCGGGCTGATCCGTCACGGCCACCGTCACGCCCGCGCCCTCTTCAACGAAGAGGATCTCGCGCGGCTGGTGAAAGAGCAGGCGCGGCCCGGCGATATCGTCGTCTGCCTTGGCGCCGGCACGATCTCGGCCTGGGCGAATAACCTGCCCAATATCCTCGGCGCCTGAGATGGCGCAGGACGGGGAGCTGAAGCGTCGCCTCGGCCCCGTCCTGCTGACCGCCTATGGCGTGGGCGTCATGGTCGGCGCCGGCATCTATGTGCTGGTCGGCGCCGTGGCGGGCCATGCGGGCGGCTGGACGCCGCTTGCCTTCGTGCTTGCCGGGCTGATCGCCGCGCCCTCCGCACTCTCCTATGCCGAGCTCTCCACCCGTCTGCCCGAGGCCGCGGGCGAGGTCGCCTATGTCGAGGCGGGGCTCGCCTCGCGCGCGCTTGGCGTTCTGGTCGGGCTTGCCATCGTGCTCTCGGGGGTGATCTCGGCCGCGGCGGTGCTGCGCGGCGGGGTCGGTTATCTGACCCTGCTGCTGCCGCTGCCCCCGGCGCCGCTGATCTTTGCCCTCGGCCTCTCGCTGACGGTGATCGCGCTCTGGGGCGTGCTCGAGTCGATCGGCTTTGCCGCGATCCTGACGGTGATCGAGGTCGCGGGGCTGCTGTTGGTGATCTGGGCCGGGGCGAGCGCCCCCGCCGCGCCCGGGATCGCCGCCGCGGTGCCCTGGTCGGGGATTGCCGCGGGGGCGGCGCTCGCCTTCTTCGCCTTCATCGGCTTCGAGGACATCGTGAACATGGCCGAGGAGGTGCGTGACCCGACCCGCACCCTGCCGCGCGCGATCCTGGCGGCGCTCGTCATCACCACGCTCCTCTATGTCGCGGTCTCGGCCGCCGCGGTCCATGCCGTGGCGCCGGCCGATCTGGCACGGTCGGAAAGCCCGCTTGCCGAGGTCTGGGCCAGGGCGTCGGCGCCGCGGGCGCTGTTGCCGGCGATTGCGGTCGCTGCAGCGCTGAACGGGGTGCTGGCGCAGGTCGTGATGGCGGCGCGGGTGCTTTACGGCCTCGGCCGGCGGCTGCCGGTGCTCGGCGTCTTCCGCCATACCCACCCGCGGCTTGGCACGCCGGTGGCGGCGACACTGCTGGCCGGCGGGCTGATGCTGGTCGCGGCGCTCGCGCTGCCGGTCGCGGCGCTGGCGCAGCTCACCACCACCGTGCTGCTGTGCGTCTTCGTGCTGGTGAACCTCGCGCTGATCGGGCTGAAGCGGCGGGCACCCGCCGCGCCGTTCCGGGTGCCGATGGCGGTGCCGGTCTTCGGCGCGCTCGCCTCGGGCGCGGCGCTTGCCGCCTCCTTCGCGGGGCTGACATGAGCGCCTCGCTGATTGCCGCCTGCCTCTGGGCGCTGATTGCCACGCTGATCGGGCTTGCGCCGCGGCGCTTTCACTGGCCGGGCGGCATTGCGCTGATCGTCACCGGCATGCCGCTTCTGGTCAGGGTTTTCGTGAATGACGGGCCGGTCGTCGGCGGGCTGCTGCTCGCCGCGCAGGCCTCGGTGCTGCGCTGGCCGCTGCGCTTTCTCCTTCGCCGTCTGCTCCGCATCGGAGGCAAGGCCGGGGGCTGAGCACGGCACTGGTGCGCGCAGGCCTTGCGGCCTATCCTGCCCGGGCAAGGCAGGAGGCCCCGATGCGCTTCACCGTTCGTCATCTCACCCGCTACGGCTATTCCGCGCCGGTCCGGCTCGGCCCGCAACGGCTGCGGCTGAGCCCGCGCCCGGAGGGGGTGACGCTGCATGCGGCCGAGATCACGGTGACGCCGGCGCCGGTGACCCGGGTCGACCGCACCGACGCCTGGGGCAACCCGCTGACCCGGCTGACCTTCGGCCGCAGGACCCGCGAGCTGGTGATCGAGAGCCGCTTCACCCTCGACACCCATGCGCCTGCGCCGCTGGCCGAGGCACTGCCGGGGCTGCCCTGGGCCGCGCCTGCGGCCTCGGCCTTCCTGCCGTCCGAGCCCATCGACCCCGAGGTCGCGGCCTTCGCCGCCAGCCTTGCCGCCGCCACCTGCGGCCGGGCCGAGGACTTTCTTGCCGCGCTGAACGAGACGCTCTTCACCCGCACCGACCGCCATATCCGCCTGACCGGCAATGCCCAGACCCCGGCCGAGACGCTGGCGACGGCGAAGGGGGCCTGCCGCGACCTGACCATGCTGTTCATCGCCGCGGCGCGGGCGCAGGGGATCCCGGCGCGCTTCGTCTCGGGCTATCAGGCGCAGGCCGAGAGCATCGACGGCCGGCGCCATCTGCATGCCTGGCCCGAGGTGCTGCTGCCGGGGCAGGGCTGGCGCGGCTATGACCCGACGCATGGGCTTGAGGTGACGGATGGCCATGTGGCGCTGTGTGTCGCGCCGGGGCAGGCGGGGACGCTGCCGCTCGAGGGCGGGTTCCGCGGGCAGGAGGTGACGACCACGCTCGACTACGAGGTGGTGATCGACACCACCGGCGGAGCTCCGGACTGAGCTCTTGCCCGGCTGCCGGCGCCGGGCTAAGCGGGGGTCATGGACAGCATCGCCTATACCCCGCGCGGCACGCTCAGCCGCAACCGCCCGCTTGCCGATCTCACCTGGCTGCGCGTCGGCGGCCCGGCCGACTGGTTCTTCCAGCCCGCCGATGCCGAGGACCTCGCGGCCTTGCTGGCCGCGTTGCCGGCCGGGGTGGCGGTCTTCCCGATGGGCGTGGGCTCGAACCTGATCGTGCGCGACGGCGGCATCCGGGCGGTGGTGATCCGCCTTGGCCGCGGCTTCAACGCGATCGAGGTGCAGACCGGCGAGGGCCGGGTGCGGGCGGGCGCCGCGGCGCTGGATGCCCATGTCGCGCGGCGTGCGGCCGAGGCGGGGCTCGACCTGACCTTCCTGCGCACCATCCCGGGCTCGATCGGCGGTGCGGTGCGGATGAATGCGGGCTGCTATGGCAGCTATACCGCCGACCATCTGATCGAGGTCGAGGCGGTGCTGCGCACGGGCGAGCGCGTGGTGATCCCGGCGGCCGATCTGCACCTTGCCTATCGCTCGAGCACGCTGCCCGAGGGCGCGGTGCTGACCGCGGCCACCTTCCGCGCTGAACGGGGCGAGCCCGCGGCGCTCGAGGCGCGGATGGCCGAGCAGATCGCGAAGCGCGACGCCAGCCAGCCGACGAAGGAGCGCTCGGCCGGCTCGACCTTCCGCAACCCGGCGGGGTTCTCCTCGACCGGGCGGGCCGACGACGTGCACGACCTGAAGGCCTGGAAGGTGATCGACGAGGCCGGCATGCGCGGGGCGCGCCGCGGTGGCGCGCAGATGAGCGCGATGCACTCGAATTTCCTGATCAACACCGGCGGCGCCACGGCACAAGATCTAGAGGGGCTGGGCGAGGACGTGCGCAAAAAGGTTTTGCAGACGCAGGGAATTTCGCTAGAGTGGGAAATCATGCGCGTCGGCGAATATTGATCCGCGGCGCGCAGTCGTAGCGAAAATTATTCCACGGGGGCAAACCCCGGGAGAGGCGAAAGTGGCGGGCATGTCGAGCAGGGCATCCCACCTTGTGGCGGTCTTGATGGGTGGACCTTCCGCGGAGCGGGAGGTGTCCCTGTCGAGCGGGCGCGAATGCGCCAAGGCGCTCAGGGTGGCGGGATTCGAGGTCATCGAGATCGACGCGGGGCCGGATCTGCCGGCGCAGCTGGCCGCCGCCAGGCCCGATTGCGTGTTCAACGCGCTGCATGGCCGCTGGGGCGAGGATGGCTGCGTTCAGGGCCTGCTCGAATGGCTGCGTCTGCCCTATACCCATTCGGGCGTGCTGGCCTCGGCGCTGGCGATGGACAAGACCCGCTCGAAGGCCGCCTATCGCGCCGCCGGCCTGCCGGTGGTGGAAAGCGTTCTGGCGACGAAGGCCGAGGTCTGCGTGCGCCACGTGCTGCCCGTGCCCTATGTGGTCAAGCCCAACAACGAGGGCTCCTCGGTCGGCGTCTACATCGTCACCGAAGGCTCGAACGGGCCGCCGCAGCTTTCCGCCGCGATGCCCGAGACGGTGATGGTCGAGACCTATGCGCCGGGCCGCGAGCTGACCTGCTCGGTGATGGAGGATCACGCCCTTGCGGTGACTGAGATCATCACCACCGGCTGGTATGACTACAATGCCAAATATGCCGAAGGCGGTTCGCGCCATGTCTGCCCGGCCGGGCTGCCCGAGGACGTGTTCCGCGCCTGCCAGGACTATGCCCTGCGTGCGCACCGGGCGCTTGGCTGCCGCGGCCTGTCGCGCACCGATTTCCGCTGGGACGACAGCCGCGGCGTCGCGGGGGTCGTGCTGCTCGAGACCAATACCCAGCCCGGGATGACGCCGACCTCGCTTGCCCCCGAACAGGCGGCGGCCGAGGGGATCAGCTTCCCCGAGCTCTGCCGCTGGATGGTGGAGGGGGCCTCATGCGATCGCTGAAGGCGGAACCGCGCTACCTGCTGCAGGCCGGCCAGCGCCGGGTGTCGGTGAAGCCGCGCGCCGGCGGGATGCGGCGCGATCCGGCGCCCTCGCGCCTCGCCTTCCGGCTGCAGCGGCTGTGGCTGACCCCCTTCGTGCGCGCCTTCACCCGGATCGGTGTGCCGGTCTTCGCCGTCACCCTCGGGCTCGGGCTCTGGCTTGGCGACGAGGGGCGGCGGGCCGATGCGATGGCGCAGCTCGAGGACATCAAGCTCTCGATCCAGAACCGGCCCGAGTTCCGGGTCTCGACCCTGACCGTCGAAGGCGCGAGCCCCGAGGTCGAACAGGCGGTGCGCGCGATGCTGCCGGTTCAGCTTCCGGCTTCGCGCTTTGCCATCGACCTCGGCGCCTATCACGACACCATCGCCCGTCTTGATGCGGTGAAGGACGTGTCGCTGATCGTGCGCACCGGCGGCGCGCTCGATGTCAAGGTGACCGAGCGCGAGCCGGTGATCCTGTGGCGCACGCCCTCGGGGATCGAGATGCTCGACGAGATCGGGCACCGCACCGCCTCGCTGACCCGCCGCGACGCGCGCCCCGACCTGCCGCTGATCGCGGGGGAGGGGGCGGACGAGGCCGTGCCCGAGGCGCTGCTGATCCTGGCCGCGGCGAAACCGATCCTGCCGCGCGCGCGCGGTCTGGTGCGGATGGGCGAGCGGCGGTGGGATCTGGTCCTCGACCGGGATCAGCGCATCCTGCTGCCCGAGGAGAACCCGGTGCAGGCGGTCGAGCGGGTTCTCGCCCTCGATGCCGCCGAAGACCTGCTGAGCCGCGATTTCACCCGGCTCGACATGCGCAATGCCGAGCGCCCGACGATCCGGCTCAGCGCCCCGGCGCTGGCCCAGTACCAGGCGATCAGCGCCGGCGCGCTGAACAGTGTGAAGGTGTCCCAATGACCGATTTCTACCAGGCCCAGCGGGCGATGCGGAACATGCGCAAGGCGGCACTGCAGCGCGGGGTGATCGCTCTTCTCGACATCGGTTCCTCGAAGATCGCCTGCCTCGTGCTGCGCTTCGACAATGACGATGCGGCGCGCGACGCCGAGGGGGTCGGGTCCCTCGCCGGGCAGTCGAGCTTCCGCGTCATCGGCGCCGCCACCACCCGCTCGCGCGGCGTGCGCTTTGGCGAGATCGACGCGATGGCCGAGACCGAGCGCGCGATCCGCACCGCGGTGCAGGCGGCGCAGAAGATGGCCAACACCCGCGTCGACCATGTCATCGCCTGCTTCTCGGGCGCCGTGCCGCGCAGCTATGGCCTGGCCGGCGAGGTCGAGGTGATGGGGGCGCAGGTGGACGAGCAGGATCTCGCCCGCGTGCTGGCCTCCTGCGACATGCCCGACATCGGGGCGGGCCGCGAGGTGCTGCATGCCCATCCGGTCAATTTCGCCCTCGATCACCGGTCGGGGCTGAATGATCCGCGCGGCCATGTCGGTGCGCGGCTCGCGGTCGACATGCACCTGCTCAGCGTCGATGCGGCGGCGGTGCAGAACCTGATCTATTGCATCCGGCGCTGCGATCTCGAACTCGCGGGGATCGCCTCCTCGGCCTATGTCTCGGGGATGAGCTCGCTCGTCGAGGACGAGCAGGAGCTCGGTTCGGCCTGCATCGACATGGGCGGCGGCGCCACCGCGGTGTCGATCTTCATGAAGAAGCACATGATCTTTGCCGATGCGGTGCGGATGGGCGGCGATCACGTCACCCGCGACATCGCCGCGGGGCTGCAGGTGCCGATGGCCACGGCCGAGCGGATCAAGACCTTCCACGGCGGCGTGGTAGCGACCGGGATGGACGACCGCGAGATGATCGAGCTGGCCGGCAACTCGGGCGACTGGGAAAAGGACCGTCGCCGCGTCAGCCGTGCCGAGCTGATCGGCATCATGCGGCCGCGCGTCGAGGAGATCCTCGAGGAGGTGCGGGCGCTTCTGGATGTCGCGGGCTTCGACCACCTGCCGAGCCAGCAGATCGTGCTGACCGGCGGCGCCAGCCAGATCCCCGGCCTCGACGGGCTGGCGGCACGCATCCTCGGCCAGAACGTGCGTCTCGGCCGGCCCCTGCGGGTGCAGGGGCTGCCGCAGGCCGCGACCGGCTCGGGCTTTTCCTCGGTCGTCGGGCTCGCGCTTTTCGCCGCGCATCCGCAGGACGAATGGTGGGATTTCGAGATCCCGGCCGAGAAGCTGGGCGGCCGGTCGTTCCGGCGCGCGCTGCGCTGGTTCCGCGACAACTGGTGAAACGCAAGGGCCGGGGCTGGTCCGATTCGTTTTCCACCAGATGCAGAGGTATGCGCGAAATACCGCTGAACGGGCGCGGCTGCGCTCCAGATTTTGTGCTTCCCCTGTGTTTTTTGAGTGACGTTTCTCGGATTCGCAGATAAAACTAAGGGAATTACGGGGACGTTTCGGCCGGGGACAGGGCCGATCAGCACAAAACACAGGCGGAAACCCATGACCTTGAATCTGATGATGTCGGATCACGAAGACCTCAAGCCGCGGATCACCGTGTTCGGCGTCGGTGGTGCGGGCGGCAACGCGGTCAACAACATGATCGAGAAGCAGCTCGACGGGGTCGAGTTTGTCGTGGCCAACACCGATGCGCAGGCGCTGCAGCAGTCGCGGTCGCAGGCGCGGGTGCAGATGGGCCTGAAGGCGACCGAGGGGCTGGGCGCGGGGGCGCGTCCCTCCGTCGGCGCCGCCGCCGCCGAGGAAAGCATCGAGGCGATCGTCGACCATCTCGCCGGTGCCCACATGTGCTTCATCACCGCCGGCATGGGCGGTGGCACCGGCACCGGCGCCGCGCCGATCATCGCGCAGGCCGCCCGCGAGCTTGGCGTGCTGACCGTGGGTGTGGTGACCAAGCCGTTCCAGTTCGAGGGCGCGAAGCGGATGCGTCAGGCCGAGCAGGGCATCGAGGCGCTGCAGAAGGTCGTCGACACCCTGATCATCATCCCGAACCAGAACCTGTTCCGTCTGGCGAACGAGCGCACCACCTTCACCGAAGCCTTCGCGATGGCCGACGACGTGCTCTACCAGGGCGTGAAGGGCATCTCCGACCTGATGGTCCGCCCCGGCCTGATCAACCTCGACTTCGCCGACGTCCGCTCGGTGATGGACGAGATGGGCAAGGCGATGATGGGCACCGGCGACGCCTCGGGCGACGACCGTGCGATTCAGGCCGCCGAGAAGGCGATCGCCAACCCGCTGCTTGACGAGATCTCGCTCAAGGGCGCCAAGGGCGTGCTGATCAACATCACCGGCGGCTATGACCTGACGCTGTTCGAACTCGACGAAGCCGCGAACCGGATCCGCGAAGAGGTCGATCCGGACGCCAACATCATCGTCGGCTCGACCCTCGATCCGGACATGGAAGGGATGATGCGGGTTTCGGTCGTCGCGACCGGGATCGACGCCGCCCCGGCCGCCGTCGAGGTGCCGGTGCCGCGCCGCACCATGGCCGAGCCGCTGAAGTCGGGTCATAACGAGCCGGCCGCCGCGCCGGCCGCCGCCGCGCATCATGTGGCGCCGCAGCCGGCACCGCAGGCCGCGCCCGAGCGCAACCTCTTCGACGCGCCCGCCGCCCCGGCGCCGCAGCCCGCCACGCGCGAGGTCTCGGACGAGCTGCCGCCGCCTGCCTACCAGCCGCGCGCCGCCGCCGCACCGGCCCGCGAGCTGCATGTCGAGGAAGACGCGGGCTCCTTCGTCGCGCCGCGTCCGCGCGCGCCCGGCACGCCCTCGCCCGAGGCGCTGGCCCGGCTGCAGGCTGCGGTGAACAAGGCCCCGTCGCAGCCCGGCCAGGCCCGTCCCGCGGCGCCGCAGATGGGCGCCGGCCGTGCGCCGATGCCGCAGCCGGCCGCCGAGAAGCCGCGCTTCGGCATCAACTCGCTGATCAACCGGATGACCGGCCATGCCGCCGAGCCGCAGGCCCCGCAGCACGCGCCGCAGCCGCAGCAGGCCTATCGCCCCGCCGCCCCGCAGCGTCCGAGCTACGAGGAAGAGGCCGAACACGATCAGGACCGCATCGAGATCCCCGCGTTCCTGCGGCGTCAGGCGAACTGACGAGTTCACAAATCACGCAGGAAAGAGCCGGGGAAACCCGGCTCTTTTCTTTTTGTATTCAAGCCTTTGAGCGGCATTCGGCGAGGATTTGCCGCGCCGCCGCAGCAATGTTTCAGTTTGTTGCAAAGAGTGAATTGTGATGTCGCCCGGTCTTGCCTAACTGACACTTGCAGGCCCCGGCATGGACCGGAGCTGCACTGTGAACAGGAGACGCTCGTGCAGACGACCTTGGCAAATCCGGTGACCTTTGACGGCGTGGGCCTGCACTCGGGGGCCCCGGTGCACATGGTGCTGCGTCCGGCGCCGGCGGGCACGGGCATCGTCTTCCACCGCACCGATGTGACTGACCGCAACCCGCGCGTTCCGGCGCGGTGGGACACTGTCACCCCGTCGAAACTCTGCACGCTGATCGAGAACGCGGACGGCGTCTCGGTTTCGACCATTGAACATGTCATGGCGGCGCTTGCGGGCCTTGGCATCCGCAATGCGCTGATCGACATCGACGGCCCCGAGGTTCCGATCCTCGACGGCTCCTCGGCGCCCTTCGTGCGCGCGATCCGCCGCGCCGGGCTGCGCTCGCTGCCCGGGCCGGTGCAGGCGATCCGCATCCTGCGTCCGGTCGAGGTGCGCGAGGGCGAGGCCGTGGCGCGGCTGGAACCGGCTGCCGAATTCGAGATCGACTTCACCATCGACTTCACCGATGCCGCGATCGGCCATCAGGAAAAACGGCTGAAGATGGCGAATGGCGCCTTCGTGCGCGAGCTGATGGACAGCCGCACCTTCTGCCGTCAGGCCGATGTCGATTACATGCAGTCGCACGGGCTTGCCCTTGGCGGCACCTACGAGAATGCGGTGGTCATCGACGGCGACAAGGTGCTCAGCCCCGGCGGGCTGCGTCACGAGGACGAGGCGGTGCGCCACAAGATGCTCGACGCCATGGGCGACCTCGCGCTGGCCGACGCGCCGATCGTCGGGCGCTATGTCGGCACGCGCTCGGGCCATGCGATGACCAACCGTCTGCTGCGGGCGCTCTTTGCCGACCGCACCGCCTGGATCTGGGAAGACTGCACTCCCGCTCAGGTCCACAGCCTGCCCGGCGCAGGCGTTTGCCGGCCGGTTGCGGTGGCTGCGCGCTGAGCTTGGCGGCGATGCGCGCGCAGGGGTCCTCCGGCGCGAAAGGCGTTTTGCGCCCCGGATTTTTCTGTGCTAGGAGGAGCGAAGCAGCCGCCCCGTGGGGCGGGCTTGGCAGGGCACCGGGGCAGGAACTCCCGGGCGGAATCGGGAAGAGGCAGGGCATGGCACTGGGCAGAACCGCGGCGCTTCGGGTCGGTAGTTTCGTGCTCGTCGCGGCGCTGGCCGCCTGCGGCGGCGGCTCGAACAAAGAGCCCCCGCTCGAGAATTTCACCGCCCAGCAGATCTATGAGCGCGGCGAATACGAGCTCGAGGTCGGCAATCCGCGTCGCCCGTCCGAGGCGCTGCGCTATTTCTCCGCGGTCGAGCGGCTCTATCCCTATTCGGAATGGGCGAAGCGCGCGCTGATCATGGAAGTCTATGCCCAGCACAAGGCGAAGAAATACGAAGAGGCGCGGTCCTCGGCGCAACGATTCCTCGACACCTATCCGGGCGACGAGGATGCGGCCTATGCGAAATATCTGCTCGCGCTCTCCTATTACGACCAGATCGACGAGGTCGGCCGCGACCAGGGCCTGACCTTCCAGGCGCTGCAGTCGCTGCGCGAGGTGATCGAGCAATATCCCGACAGCGATTATGCGCGTTCGGCGATGCTGAAGTTCGACCTTGCCTTCGACCATCTCGCGGCGAAGGAAATGGAGATCGGGCGCTACTATCTGAAGCAGGGCCATTACACCGCCGCCATCAACCGCTTCCGCGTGGTGGTCGAGCAGTTCCAGACCACGACGCAGACGCCCGAGGCGCTCGAGCGGCTGGTCGAGGCCTATCTCGCCCTCGGCATCACTGACGAGGCGCAGACGGCGGGGGCGATTCTCGGCCACAACTTCCAGTCCTCGCCGTTCTACGACGACGCCTATCGCCTGCTGAAGAAGCAGGGCCTGAGCCCCGAGGCGAAGGGCGACAGCTGGCTGTCGAAGATCTATCGCCAGGTGATCAAGGGCGAGTGGCTCTGACCGCGCGCGCCTGAGGGGCCGACATGCTGCGCACGCTCGACATCCGTGACATGCTGCTGATCGACCGGCTGGAACTCGAGTTCCGGCCGGGTCTGACCGTGCTCACCGGCGAGACCGGGGCCGGCAAGTCGATCCTGCTCGACTGCCTCGGCTTCGTGCTCGGCTGGCGCGGCCGGGCCGAGCTTGTGCGCAAGGGCGCCGAGCAGGGCGAGGTGACCGCGGTGTTCGAGCTGCCGGCGGGCCACGCCGCGCGCGCCGTTCTCGAAGAAGCCGGCATCCCGGTGGGCGAAGAGCTGATCTTGCGCCGGGTGAATGCGCGCGATGGCCGCAAGACCGCCTGGATCAATGATCGGCGGGCAAGCGGCGAGGTGCTGCGCGCGGTCTCGGCGACGCTTGTGGAGCTGCACGGTCAGCAGGACGACGGCGGGCTGCTGAATGCGCGCGGCCACCGTGCGCTGCTCGATGCTTTCGCCGCTCACGAGGATCTGATCGCCGCCACCCGCAGCGCCTGGAGCGCGCGGGCCGGTGCGGCAAAGCGGCTTGCCGCGGCGCAGGCGGCGCTCGCCGCGGTGAAGGAGGAAGAAGACTTCCTGCGTCACGCCGTGGCCGAGCTTGACGCGCTCGACCCGCAGCCGGGCGAGGAGGCGACGCTCGACGCCAGCCGCCGCACCATGCAGGGCGCCGAGCGCATCCGCGCCGATGTCGCCCGCGCGCTGCAGATCCTGGGCCCCGAGGGCGCCGAGGGGGCGCTGCGCGACGCCGATCGCTGGCTGCAGGGCGCGGCCGAGAAGGCAGAGGGCCGGCTTGACGGCCCGCTTTCCTCGCTCGACCGGGCGCTGATCGAGCTTGGCGAGGCGGCCGAGGGAGTGGAAACCGCGCTCGAGGCGCTGACCTTCGATCCGCGCGCGCTCGAGTCCTGCGAGGAGCGGCTCTTCGCGATCCGCGCGCTGGCCCGCAAGCATGGCGTGCTGCCCGATGAGCTGGGCGGGTTCGCGGCCGAGCTGCGCGCCCGTCTGGCCGCGCTCGATGCCGGCGAGGCGGGGATTGCCGCGCTCGAGGCCGAGGTTGCGGCCTGCGACAGCGCCTATCGTGCGGCGGCGGCCCTGCTTTCCACGGCGCGGGCCGAGGCCTCGGTGCGGCTTGATGCGGCAATGGCGGCCGAGCTTGCGCCGCTGAAACTGGAACGCGCGGTCTTCGAGACGCAGATCGCACCGGGCGAGCCCGGCCCCGAGGGCACCGATGCGGTGGCCTTCACCGTGGCGACCAACCCGGGGGCGCCCGCGGGGCCCCTGAACCGCATCGCCTCGGGCGGCGAGCTGTCGCGCTTCCTGCTCGCGCTCAAGGTCGTGCTGGCGCGCGGTGCCGATGCGCTGACGCTGATCTTCGACGAGATCGACCGCGGTGTCGGCGGGGCGACGGCCGATGCCGTGGGCCGGCGGCTGGCGAAGCTGTCGCAAAGCGCGCAGGTGCTTGTCGTCACTCACAGCCCGCAGGTGGCCGCGCGCGGCGCGACCCATTTCCGTGTGGCGAAATCGGTCAGTGACGGCATGACCACCTCGCGCGTCAGCGCGCTGAGCGCGGCCGAGCGGGTGGACGAGATCGCCCGGATGATCTCGGGCGCCGAGGTCACCGGGGCGGCGCGCGCCGCGGCGCAAGAGCTGATCGCGGGTTAAAGCGGCAGGAACTCCACCACGTCGCCCGCCTTGCGCGGGCCGTCGTTCATCGGCCGGATCAGCAGCGCATCGGCCTCGGCCAGAAGCCGCATCCGCGCCGAATCCTGGCTTTCGACCGGCAGGATCCGCGGCAGGCTGTCGCCCGGCAGCAGGCGCGCGCGCATGTAATGGGTGCGCGGGCCGGTCGGGCCGACATCGGCGCCCAGAACCGCACGGGCGGGCACCGGGCGGGCGTCGAAGCCCTGCATCTTCGCCAGCATCGGGCGCAGGAACAGGAGCGCGCAAACCGTGGCCGAGACCGGGTTGCCGGGCAGGCCGAGCAGCGCCGCCGCGCCCATCCGCCCCGCCATCAGCGGCTTGCCCGGGCGCATCGCGATCTTCCAGAAGGCGCGCTCGAGGCCCAGATCCGCCGCGACGGCGCCGACAAGGTCATGCTCGCCCACCGAGGCCCCGCCTGCGGTGACGACAAGGTCGGCCCCTTCGGCCAGCGAGAAGGCAAAGCGCAGGCTGTCCTCGGTGTCGCGCGCAATCGGCAGCATCCGCACCTCGGCACCGGCCTCCTCGGCCAGGGCCGCCAGCACGAAGCTGTTCGAGCTGAGGATCTGGTCGGGGCCCGGCACCTCGCCCGGCATCACCAGCTCGTCGCCGGTGGCGATCAGCGCGACGACGGGGCGGCGGTGCACCGAGAGCGTGGCGACATTCATCGCCGCGATCAGGCCAAGGTCGCGCGCGGTCAGCGGCGCGCGGGGGAAATATTCCATCCCCTCGGCGAAATCCTGTCCGCGCGGGCGGATGTTGCCGGCCTGTGACAGGACCGCGGGCAGGGTGATTGTGTCGCCCTCGCGCGTGACATCCTCCTGCAGCACCACCACCCCGCCCGGGGCAGGGCAGGGGGCGCCGGTGAAGATCCGCACCGCCTGACCGGGGGCGAGCGGGCCGGCATAGCCGCGGCCGGCGGCGGCCTCTCCCGCGACGCGCAGGCGCGCCCCCGGGCGGTGATCGGCGGCCGCAAGCCAATAGCCATCCATCGCCGAGGCATCGAAGGGCGGCTGCGTCAGCGTGGCGCGCACCGGGGCGGCGAGCACGCGGCCGAGCCCCGCACGCAGCGGCACCGTCTCGGCCGGCAGCGGCGCCACCAGTGCCAGAACCTTGTCGAGCGCCTCGGCCACCGGGATCATCGCGTCACCTCGTAGCGGCCGGACTTGCCGCCGTCTTTCAGCACCACGCGGATGCCCTCGATCCGCATCGACTTCTCGACCGCCTTCAGCATGTCATAGATCGTCAGCGCGGCGGTGGTGACGGCAGTGAGCGCCTCCATCTCCACCCCGGTCTGGCCCGAGGTCTTCACCGTCGCCTCGATCCGCACGCCGGGCAGGTCCGCGTCGGGCGTTAGTTCGACCGAGACCTTGGTGATCGGCAGCGGGTGGCACAGCGGAATGAGATCCGAGGTGCGCTTTGCCCCCATGATCGCGGCAACGCGGGCGATGCCCAGAACGTCGCCCTTCTTCGCGGTGCCGGCGGTGACATGGGCGAGCGTCTCGGCGGTCATCACCACGCAGCCCTCGGCCACCGCGACGCGGTCGGTCACCGGCTTTGCCGAGACGTCGACCATATGCGCCTGACCCTGCGCGTCGAAATGGCTGAGCCCGGTCATGCGGCCTCCAGAAGCGCCTTCGTCGCGGCGGTGACATCGGCCTGCCGCATCAGGCTTTCGCCGATCAGGAAGCGGCGCGCGCCGACCTCGGCCATCGCCGCCATGTCGTCGCGGGTGAAGATGCCGCTTTCGCAGACGAGATCGCGGCCCTCGGCGAGGATCGTCGGCGCCAGCCGGCGGGTGACGTCAAGCGTCACCTCGAAGGTCTTCAGGTTGCGGTTGTTCACGCCCAGAAGCGGCGATTTCAGCACCTTCAGCGCGCGCTCCATCTCGGCCTCGTCATGCACCTCGACGAGCACGTCCATGCCCCAGCCGAAGGCTGCATCCTCGAGCTCGACGGCAAGGCCGTCCTCGACCGAAGCCATGATGATCAGGATGCAATCCGCACCCCAGGCCCGTGCCTCGGCGACCTGATAGGTGTCGTAAAGGAAATCCTTGCGCAGCGCGGGCAGGCTGCAGGCGCCGCGCGCCGCGACCAGGAACCCGGGCGCGCCCTGGAACGAGGGGGCGTCGGTCAGCACCGACAGGCAGGCCGCGCCGCCCGCCTCATAGGCGCGGGCAAGTGCCGGCGGGTCGAAATCGGGGCGGATCAGCCCTTTCGAGGGCGAGGCCTTCTTGATCTCGGCAATCAGCCCGTAGCCCGCCCCGGCCTTGGCGGCGAGCGCCTGCGCAAAGCCGCGGGTCGGCGTCTGCGCGCGGGCCTCGGCCTCGAGCGTGGCGAGCGGGTGCGCGGCCTTCGCCGCCGCCACTTCCTCGAGCTTGTAGGCCTTGATCTTGTCGAGAATGTTCATCCGCGCCTCCTCAGGACATCGCGCGCTTGAGCGCCCAGAGCTTGCCGCGCGCGGCGCCCGAGTCGATGCTTTCGGCCGCCATCTGCGCACCGTCCTTCAGGTTGGTGACCTTGCCCGCGACGATCAGCGCCGCCGCCGCATTCAGGCACACCGCATCGCGGTAGCCGCCGCGCATGCCGTCCAGAAGCGCCGCGAAGGCCTCGGCATTCTCGTGCGGCTCGCCGCCGATGATCTCCTCGAACGGGTGGACCGGCAGGCCGGCATCCTCGGGATGCACCTCGAATTCGCGGATCTCACCGGCCTCGAGCGCCGCGACCCAGCTCACGCCGGCGATCGACAGCTCGTCGGTGCCATCGCCGCCGTGGACGAGCCAGGCGACCTCCGAGCCGAGCGTGCGCAGCACCTCGGCCATCGGCCGGATCCAGTCGCGCGCATAGGTGCCGGTCAGCTGGCGCTTGACCCCCGCGGGGTTGGTCAGCGGCCCGAGCAGGTTGAAGATGGTGCGGGTGCCGAGCTCGACCCGGGTCGGGCCGATGTGGCGCATCGCCGGGTGGTGGATCGGCGCCATCAGGAAGGCGATGCCGGCCTCGGCAAGCGCGCGTTCGGACACCTCGGCGCCCTTCATCACATCAAGCCCCATCGCGCCGAGCGCATCGGCGGCGCCGGATTTCGAGCTGAGGTTGCGGTTGCCGTGCTTGGCCACCGGCACGCCGGCGCCGGCGACGACGAAGGCGGTGGCGGTCGAGATATTCAGCGTGCCCTTGCCGTCGCCGCCGGTGCCGACGATGTCGATGGCGCCGGCGGGGGCGGAAATGCGGTTCATCTTCGCGCGCATCACCGCGGCGGCAGCGGCGATCTCGTCCACGGTCTCGCCGCGGGTGCGCAGCGCCATCAGGAAACCGCCCATCTGGGCGGGCGTCGCCGTGCCCTCGAAGAAGGTGGCGAAGGCGGTCTCGGCTTCCTCGCGGGTCAGGGTGCGCTCGGCGGCGATGCCGATCAGGGGTTTCAACTCGCTCATGCCGTCACCTTCACTTTCGCCTCGTCGAGGAAGTTGCGCAGCATCTGGTGGCCGTGCTCGGAGGCGATGGATTCGGGGTGGAACTGCACCCCCTCGATCAGCCGCTCCTTGTGGCGCAGCCCCATGATCATGCCGTCCTCGAGCCAGGCGGTGACCTCGAGGCAGTCGGGCAGGCTCTCGCGCTCGACGATCAGCGAATGGTAGCGGGTGGCCTGGAAGGGCGAGGGCAGGCCGCGGAACACGCCCTGGCCGGCGTGGTGGATGCTGCCCATCTTGCCATGCACGATCTCGCCCGCGCGCACCACCTTGCCGCCGAAGGCCTGACCGATGGTCTGATGGCCGAGGCAGACGCCCAGAAGCGGCACTCCGGCCTCGGCGGCGGCGAGCGTCAGCGGCAGGCAGATGCCGGCCTGCGCGGGGTCGCAGGGCCCGGGGCTCAGCACGATCGCCTCGGCGCCCATCCCCATCGCCGCCTGCACATCCATCGCGTCGTTGCGCACGACCTTCACATCGGCGCCGAGCTCGCCGAAATAATGGACGAGGTTGTAGGTGAAGCTGTCGTAATTGTCGATGAGCAGGAGCATGGGGCGTTTCCTTCTGCCGCCCGGGATCCGCGACGAGATTCAGGGGATGAACCGGGGCTTGCGTCGGGCTATAGATGCTCAGAGCAGCGCGCCGGGGTCAAGGGCCGGAGGGCGGTTTGAGGGGCCTTCGGGGGCGCACGGGACAGATTCGAGAGGGCGGAACGCATGGTTCGTGGATTGATCGCGGGGCTGGCCACGGGCGGCGTGGTCGCGGTGCTGGGGCTCGGGGCGCTGTCGCTGGTGGCGCCGCTGCCGCGGCAGAACGCGACGACCCCGCCGGCCTCGGCCACGGGCGAGGATGCGCCGGCCGCGCGTGGCGCCGCACCGCGCACGCCGCGCCTGCCTGTCCCGGCGAACAGCCCCGCGCCGATCGTGGCCGCCCCGGGTCCGACCGCCCCGGGTCCGACTGCCCCGCGTCTGGCTGCCCCGTCTGCTCCGCCCCCCACGATCGCGCCCGCAGCGCCACTCGCCGAGGCGCCCGCCCCGTCGCTGCCGCCGCCCGCGGCTCTGGCAGGCGCGGGCGATGCGGCGCCGGTTGCGCCGGCGGGCGAGGGCGTGACCGCAGCCGAGCCGGTGGTGCCGGCGCCGCCCGCTCCGGTGGCCGAGCCGGCCGCCACGCCGCTGCCCGGCACCGAAAGTGCCGCGCGGCCGGATGCGGTCGCCACCGCGCCGGCCTCGCCCGCTGCGCCCGAGGCGCCGCTTGCGATGCGCGAACCCGGGGCCGAGGCGCCGGTGCCGGTGCCGCCGCCCGGCGAGGTGGTGGCGCCCGAGCTGCCGCAGGCCGAGGCGGACGAGGCCGCCGTGGCCCGGACCGTGCCGGCGCCGGCAGCCCCCGCTGCACCGCCCGCCGCCGCCGCCGCCGCCGCCGATGACGACGCCGCGCCCGCCACGCCGCGGGCGCCCGAACCGGGGCAGGAGATCGTGCTGCTGCCCGACGGTGCGATCGTGCCGCCCGCGGCGCAGCTGCCGCGCGTGTTCAGCCCGGGGGATGCGCCGCAGGGCTTTGCCAATGCGCCCGGCACCGCGGTGAACCGGCTGCCGACGATCGGCGACGAGACGCAGGTGGCCACCGCCCCCGCGCCCGGCTTCCTGCGCCCGCCCGGGGCCGAGGCGCCGGCAGGTGCGCTCGCCGGAGGGCCGCCGCCCGCCACCGCTGCCGTGCCCGCGCCGGCCGCACCCGCGCCCCGGGGCGAGGAGGCGCCGATCCGCCGCTATGGCGCGGCCTTCACGCCCGAGCCCGGCAAGCCGCTTTTCTCGGTGGTGCTGATCGACCCCGGCACGGCGGCGGGCGGGCTGGACAGCGGCACGATCAGGGCACTCGGTCTGCCGCTGACGATCGCGATCGACCCGACCCGTCCCGACGCGGCGACCGCCGCCGCCGCCTATCGCGCCGCCGGGCTCGAGGTGGCGATCCTCGCCTCGCCGCTGCCCGAGGGTGCGACGGCGCAGGATCTCGAGGTGGCGCTCGAGGCCTGGCGCGCGGTGCTGCCCGAGGCGGTGGCGGTGGTCGAACCGCCGAAGCCCGTGGTGCAGAACAACCGGCTCCTGGCGCAGGATCTGGTGGCGGTGCTCGGCCGCGAGGGGCTGGGGCTGGTGACGCAAAGCGGCGGCACCAATGCCGCCGAACAGCTGGCGCGCGCGGCAGATCTGCCCGAGGTGCGGGTCTGGCGCGTGCTCGACGCCGATCGCGAGCGCGGCGCGGTGGTCGAGCGCACGCTCGCCCGTGCGGCCTTCGAGGCGGCGCGCGACGGGGCGGTGACGGTGATGCTGAGCGCCTGGCCCGAGTCGATCTCGGGGCTGACGAGCTGGTCGGTGGGGGCCACCGGCACGGTGAACTTTGCGCCGGTCTCGGCCCTGGCGCTGGCGCAAATGCAAAACGGGGGCTGAGCGCCCCCGTTTCCATTCCCTGCGCTGCCCGGCGGGGCAGGGCTCAGGCGTTGCCGTGCCGCACGAACAGGCCCGCGTCCTCGGCCGCCTTGCGCAGCGCCTTCGACTTGTTGACCGATTCCTGATACTCGCCCTCGGGATCGCTGTCGAAGACGACACCGCCGCCCGCCTGGATATAGAGCGTCTGGTCCTTCACCACCGCGGTGCGCAGCGCGATGCACATGTCCATCTCGCCATTTGCCGCGAAATAGCCGACGCCGCCGCCATAGATGCCGCGCTTTTCGGGTTCGAGCTCGTCGATGATCTCCATCGCCCGCACCTTCGGCGCGCCCGAGACCGTGCCCGCGGGCAGGCCAGCGAGCAGCGCCGACAGCGCATCCTCGCCCTCGGCAAGGTCCCCCACCACGTTCGAGACGATGTGCATGACGTGGGAATAGCGCTCGATGATGAATTTCTCGGTCGGGTGCACGGTGCCGATCTTCGCCACCCGGCCGACGTCGTTGCGGCCGAGGTCGAGCAGCATCAGGTGCTCGGCCAGCTCCTTCTTGTCGGCCAGCAGCTCTTCTTCGAGCGCCTTGTCCTCGGCGGCCGTCGCACCGCGCGGCCGGGTGCCGGCGATCGGGCGGATCGTCACCTCGCCCGCACGCAGCCGCACCAGGATTTCGGGGCTGGCGCCGACGATCTGGAAGCCGCCGAAGTTCAGATAGAACATGAAGGGCGAGGGGTTGGTGCGCCGCAGCGAACGATAAAGCGCGAAGGGCGGCAGCGGGAAATCCGCGCGCCAGCGCTGTGCCGGCACCACCTGGAAGATGTCGCCGGCGCGGATGTAGTCCTTGGCCTTCTCGACCGCGGCCTTGTAGCCCGCGGCGGTGAAGTTCGACACCAGCGGGCCGACCTTCGCGGTCTCGCCCATCTCGCGGCTCTGGTTCGGCGTGCGGTCGAGGTCGCGCAGCGCGTCCATCACCCGCTCGGCCGCCTGGGCATAGGCTGCCCGCGCCGACAGGCCCGAGCTCTGGAACGCCGGCGCGCAGAGGATCACGTCGCCCTTGACCCCGTCGAGCACCGCGACGACCGAGGGGCGCAACAGCACCGCATCGGGCACGCCGAGCGGGTCGGGATTGCCGCCGGGCAGCTTCTCGACCAGCCGGATCATGTCATAGCCGAGATAGCCGAAAAGCCCGGCCGCCGCGGCGGGCAGGTCCTCGGGCATCTCGATCCGGCTTTCGGCGATCAGCGCGCGCAGGCTGTCGAACGGGTGGCCCGGCAGGTCCTCGAAACGCTCCTCGAACCGCGCCTGGCGGTTGATCCGGGCCTTCTCGCCGCGGCATTCCCAGATCACGTCGGGCTTCATGCCGATGATCGAATAGCGCCCGCGGACCTCGCCGCCGGTGACGGATTCGAACATGAAGCTGTTCTCGCGCGCATCGGCCAGCTTCAGCATCAGCGACACGGGGGTGTCGAGATCGGCCGCGAGGCGGGCGAAGACGAGCTGGTTGCGGCCCTGCTGCCAGGCGCGCTCGAACTCTTCGAAGCTGGGGGAAAGAGCTGCCACGACCGCCTCCTTACTGCATCTGCGCCTGCACCGCATTGATTGCGGTGCTGTCGATGGTGAGCCCGGCCTCGGTCTCGGAGGCGCGCGCGTAAAGGTCTGCAAGATCACCCGCCATCGACTGCTCGAGCCGGGTCGAGAGCACGTCATGCACCTGCTTGGTGTCGGCGGCCTGCGGGTCGGCCTCGGTCACCTTCAGCGGCACCACGACGAAGACGGTGTCGTCCTGCGTCACCACGGCGGCGGTGCCGGGCGTGGTGTCGAAGGCGGTGGCAAGAAGGGTCGTCGGCGCGCCCTCGATAAAGCCCGAACGTTCGAGCCCGGTCGCGTTCGAGACCAGCAGGCCCTGATCGGCAAGGCTCGCCCCGGCCGAGACGGCGGCGACGATCTCCTCGGCGCGGTCGGTCTTCAGCTTCTTCAGCTGCGCCGCCTTCCAGCTTGCCAGAACCTTGTCGCGGGTCTGCGCGAAGGGGATCAGCGCGGCGGGCGTCACGCCGTCGAGGCGCAGCGCGAAGACGCCGCCATCCTCGAGCATGCCGAGTTCGGGGAAGTCCTGCTCGGTCACCTTGGCGGCGGCGGTGCGGAAGCTTTCATAGGCGGCGATGCCATCGGTGGTGTCGGGCGCCATCGAGATGTGGCCCGCCTGCATGTCGGTTTCCTTCGCCATGTCCTCGAGCGTCGCGCCCGAGGCAAGCCGGTCCTCGAGATCCGAGGTCATGTCGGAGACCATGCGCCGGGCGCGGTCCATCACCGCCTCGGTCTCGAGGTCGGGCTTGGCCTGCTCGAAGGTGGTCTCCTCGGCGGGCAGGATGCCGTTCATCTGGTAAAGCGCGGGGCCGAGGTCGCTGTCGATCGGGCCCACGGTGCCCGGTGCGGTCAGCGCGAAGACGGCGTCGCCCGCGGTGCCGAGCTCTTCCTTCGAGACCTCGCCAAGGTCGGTATCGGCGAGCGTCAGGCCGCGCTCCTTGGCGATCTCGGCAAAGCTTGCGGTGCCGGCGTCAAGCTTCTTCTTCGCCGCCTCGGCCTCGTCCCTGGTCGGGAAGACGAGCTTGTCGACAAGGCGCTTCTCGGGCTGGACGAACTCGCTCTTGCGCTCCTCATAGGCCGCACGCAGCGTCGCATCGTCGAGCTGGACCTTGTCCTTCAGCATCTCGGGGGTGAGCCAGACATAGCTGATCTCGCGCGTCTCGGGCTTGGTGAACTCGGCCGCGTGGTCGGTGTGCCAGGCCTTCAGCTCGTCCTCGGTGGGCTCGGGCAGCGCGGCGGTCAGATCCGCCTCGGTGATCTCGGCATAGGCGATGTCGCGCTTCTCGGTGACGTATTTGGTATAGGCCGCGGCCAGCGCCTCGGGCGCCTTGACGCCGCCGGCAACCGCGCCTTGCAGGATCGAGCGGGCGACGTCCGAGCGCAGGCGGGTCTCGAACTGGGTCTCGGTATAGCCCTGCTGGCGCAGCGCCATGCGATAGACCTCGCGGTCGAACTTGCCGTCGACGCCCTGGAAGCTGCGGATCGCATGAACCTGGCGGCTGACCTCGGCATTGCCGACGGAAATGCCGAGCCGGCGCGCCTGTTCGCTCACCGCGGCCTCGGCGAAGACCTGCGCCTGCACCTGGCGATCAAGGCCGAGCGCCTTCGCCTCGGCGAAGGTCAGCGGCCGGCCAAGCTGGGCCTGCGCCGCACTCATCCCCGAGCGCAGCGCGCGGGCATAGTCGTTGATCGAGATCTCGGTCTTGCCGACCGAGCCGATCGACTGCACGCGGCCCGAGAAGTTCGAGACGCCGAAGCCGCCAAGGCCAAGGACAAGCATCGCGAGCAACACCCAGACGACGACGCCCTTGCCATGGCTGCGCAGCTTGTTCGACATGCTCATTCCTCCCGGGGATCAGGCCTTTTGCGGGTGTTTAGGGCTTTGGCGGGGGCGCCGCAAGGCTCAGGGCGTCACCGTGGCAAGGCGGCGGATCAATTCCGCGATGCCGTTTGCATCGACGTTCGCGAAGGCGATGCGCAGGCCGCGATCGCCCTGCACCGTGCCCTCGGGCATGAACATCGTGCCGGGCAGCAGCAGCACCCCCGCCTCGCGCACCAGACGCCGCGCGAAATCGGGCGAGGCGTCGCGGCCCGGGTGGTCGACCCAGGCGAAATAGGCGCCGCAACCGTGCAGGTGCCAGCCCTCGAGCGCGGCAAAGCCCTCGGTCAGCGCGGCGCGGCGCGCGAGCAGCTCGGCGCGTTCGCCGGCGACCCATTGCGCGAGGTTGCGCATGCCCCAGAGCGCGCCGATCTGGCCAAGCTGGTTCGGGCAGATCGCCACCGTGTCGAGAAACTTCTCGACCTCGGCCAGACGGGCGGGCGAGGCGACGATGGCGCCGACGCGGTGGCCGGTCAGCCGGTAGGCCTTCGAGAAAGAGTAGAGATGGATGAAGGCCTCGTCCCAGTCGGGATCGGCGAAGAGGTCATGCGGCGCGCCGGTGCGGCTGTCGAAGTCGCGATAGGTCTCGTCGACAATCAGCGCAAGGCCGCGCGCGCGGGCAAGGTCGTGGAAGGCGCGCACCAGCGCGGCCGGGTATTCCGCGCCGCCCGGGTTGTTGGGCGAGATCAGCACGATCGCCTTGGTGCGCGGGGTGATCAGCGCGGCGGCCTCCTCGGGGTCGGGCAGCAGCCCGGCGCCGGTGGGCAGCGGCACCGCGCGCACCGAGGCCATGTCGCACCACATCTTGTGGTTGAAATACCAGGGCGTCGGCAGCAGCACCTCGTCGCCCGGGCCGGCAAGCGTCGCCATCACCGCGCAGAAGGCCTGATTGCAGCCCTGGGTGATCGCCACCTGGCTTTCGGAAATCATGCCGCCGTAGGCCACGGACCATTGCGCCGCGATCTCGGCGCGCAGCTCGGCCATGCCAAGCACCGGGCCGTAGAGATGGGCGGCGGGGTTGTCGAGCGCCGCCTCGGCGATGGCGCGGCGCAGCCCCTCGGGCGGCGGATCGACCGGGGCGGCCTGGCTGACGTTGAGCAACGGCCGCTCCGGCGGGAAGCTCACCCCCTCGAGCCAGCGCCGCGCCTCCATCACCGGCGGCGCGAAAGTGGCGGCAAGGGCGGGGTTCAGCGGGCTGAGCGGCATCGGTGTCTCCTGAGTGTCGCGCGACACTAGGACCGCGGCGGCAGGAAGGAAAGCCCCCGGCGGCGGCGCCATTCCTCCCAGGTCAGGGCGATCACCACGAGGTCGAGCCCGGTCAGCGCCAGCAGCACCACCGAATGGTCGAGGCTCCACAGGTGCAGCTGATAGAGGATGAAGGCGGAGAGCAGCACGATCGCCCCCGGATAGGCCCAGAGGATGCCGCGGGCGAGCAGCACGACGACGATCAGCTTCAGCCCGCCATGGCTGAGGAAATAGAGCGCGTAGAAGCTTTGCGCCTCGACCGAGAAGCGCTGCGCGGCATGCAGCAGCGCATTGGCAAGGAAATCACCCGGGTCCTCGGAAAGCTCATGTGCCGTCAGCCGCTGCGCCAGCGTGACGAGCGTGCCCTGATGCAGCAGCAAGAGCACGAGGCCGGACAGAGTCTCGGCCGCGGCCAGAAGGCCCTTGGCGAGCAGGCTCGCCTCGAAGGCCGCGTGCAGCGCCCGGCCGAGGCGGGCGCGCATCGGCTCAGTCCACGCCCCGGTAGGGCTGCACGTATTGCAGCGCGGTATCCCAGGGGAAGAAGATCCAGGTGTCCTGGCTGACCTCGGTGACGAAGGTGTCGGTCTGCAGCCGGCCCTTAGGCTTGGCATAGATCGTGGCGAAATGCGCCTTCGGGTAAAGGGTGCGGACGAGTTCCATCGTCTTGCCCGAGTCGACGAGATCGTCGACGACCAGGATGCCCTCGCCATCGCCCATCAGCTCAGCCTGCGGCGCCTTGATGACGACCGGCGGGTGCTGGGTCTGGTGGTTGTAGCCCTTGACCGAGATCGTGTCGATGACGCGGATGTTCAGCTCGCGCGCGATGATCGCCGCGGGCACGAGGCCACCGCGGGTGATGCCGACGATGGCGCGCCAGGCGCCACTGTCCGGCCCCTTGCCATCCAGCCGCCAGGCCAGCGCGCGCGCGTCGCGGTGGAGCTGGTCCCAGCTGACCAGAAAGCCCTTCTCGTGGGGAAGACGTTCGGACATGACGAGCCTCTCAGGTGAGTGCGAGTTTCAGGCCGAGGAGGGCGAGCAGCCCGCCGAAGCCGCGCTCGATCGCGGTTTTCAGGCGCAGATAGGCGCGCCGGGTGCGCTCGAGCGAGAAGATGCGCGACACGAGCACGTTCCAGCCCGCGTCGTTGACGAAGATGATGCCGAGGATCGCGGCATAGGCCCAGAGCGGCGCCTGCGGCGGCACGAAGGTCAGGAAGATCGTGCCGAAGAAGACCGCGGGCTTCGGGTTGGCGAGCTGCGTCGCGATGCCAAGCCAGACGAGGCCGAGGTTCGAGCGCGCCGAGGCGGTCTCGGTCACCGCGGCGTCGAAGGGCTCGGGGGCGTGGCGCCACATCTTCACCGCGAGGTAAAGCAGATAGGCGGCGCCCGCGAATTTCAGCGCGGTGAGCAGGGCGGGGGCGATGCGGAACAGCACCGCCAGCCCGAACAGCGCGGCGCAGGCCCACAGGCAGGCGCCAAGCCCGATGCCCACCGACAGCCAGACGCCCCGTGCCATGCCCTCGCGCAGGCTGGTGTGCGCGGCCATCAGGACCGCCGGGCCGGGCGAGATCGCCGCGGCCAGATGCACGAAATAGATCGCGAGGAAGGCAGAGAGCGTCATCGCCGGGCCTCAGGCGTCCTTGCGGCCGGTGACCACGTCGATGTCGGGCGCATCGACCGCCTTCATGCCGACGACGTGATAGCCCGCATCGACATGCAGGATCTCGCCCGTGGTGCCCGAGCCGAGATCGGAGAGCAGGTAGAGCGCGGCCTTGCCGACCTCTTCCTGAGTCACGTTGCGGCGCAGCGGCGAGTTCAGCTCGTTCCACTTCATGATGTAGCGGAAGTCGCCGATGCCCGAGGCGGCGAGCGTCTTGATCGGGCCGGCCGAGATCGCGTTGCAGCGGATGCCGTCCTTGCCCAGATCCTCGGCGATGTATTTCACCGAGCATTCGAGCGCGGCCTTGGCGATGCCCATCACGTTGTAATGCGGCATCACCTGCTCGGCGCCGTAATAGGTCAGCGTCAGCAGCGCACCGCCTTCGGGCATCAGCGCGGCGGCGCGGCGCGCAACGGCGGTGAACGAATAGACCGAGATGTCCATCGTCATCTTGAAGTTGTCCGACGAGGTGTCGACGTAGCGGCCGCGCAGCTCGTTCTTGTCGGAGAAGCCGATGGCGTGCACGACGAAGTCGATCGTGCCCCATTTCTCCTTCAGCGCCGCGAACAGCGCATCGAGGCTCTCCTGGCTCGACACGTCGCATTCGATCATCGTGTCGGCGCCGATCGAGGCAGCCAGCGGCTCGACCCGTTTCTTCAGCGCTTCGCCCTGGTAGGAGAAGGCCAGCTCGGCACCGGCATCGGCGCAGGCCTTGGCGATGCCCCAGGCGATCGACTTGTCGTTGGCGAGGCCCATGATCAGCCCGCGCTTGCCCGACATCAGGTGGTTCGACATGTCAGGTTTCCCCCGCTTCCCTCTGGTAAGTGCGCAAGCATTAGGCGAAAGATCTGGGGGCATCAAGGCTGGACAGGGGCGGGGCAGGGGCCTTGCCCGCAGGGAAGGCCGCCACGATGGAGGATCGGATGAGCGACAGAACCGGGATCTTTGCGGGCGATGACCCGTTTGCACTGGCGAGGACGTGGCTCGCCGAGGCGGAAAAGACCGAGATCAACGATCCGAATGCGATCGCCCTTGCCTCGGTCGATGCAGAGGGCATGCCGAATGTGCGCATGGTGCTCCTGAAGGAGATCGAGGGGCGCGACATGCCCTCGGGCGGCGCCTTCGTCGTCTATACCAATTACACCTCGCGCAAGGGGCAGGAGATCCTGGGCGCCGGCAAGGCGGCCTTCGTGATGCACTGGAAGAGCCTGCGCCGGCAGATCCGGGTGCGCGGTCTGGTGACGAAGGAGGACGGGCCGCAGGCCGATGCCTATTACGCCTCGCGCGCGCTGACCTCGCGGCTCGGGGCCTGGGCCTCGCATCAGAGCGCGCCGCTTTCCTCGCGCACCGCGCTGATGGCCGAGGTGGCGAAGGTGACCGCGCAGAAGGGGCCGAACCCGCCGCGTCCGCCGTTCTGGGGCGGGCTGCGGATCACCCCGCTCGAGATCGAATTCTGGGCCGATGGCGCCTTCCGGTTGCATGACCGGTTCCGCTGGACCCGGCCCGACGCGGCCTCGGACTGGCAGATTGAGCGGTTGAACCCGTGAAAATCCGCGCATTTCACGCTTCGTGAATTGCGCAGGTCGGGTTTTCCTTACTTTTTCCGCTTGAATCCGTCGGCCTTGGTGTGAGAGTTGAGCGAAGCGGGGGGGAGACTCCGCTCCGGCTGTGTCGGGTCGAAGTGATGGACGGATGGTGATGAACGATTTGAGGGCCGAAGCCCGGACCGTGACGGGGCGCGTGAAATGGTTCGACCCGGGCAAGGGGTTCGGCTTCATCGTCGATCAGGAGGGCGGTCCCGACATCTTGCTGCATGCCAATGTGCTGCGCAATTTCGGGCAGGGCTCGGTTGCCGACAATGCCGGCATCACGGTGGTGGTGCAGGCGACGCCGCGCGGTGCGCAGGCGGTCGAGGTGATCGAGATCGTGCCGCCCGAGACCGAGGGACGCCCGGCCCCGATCGAGGATCTTGGCGAGACCGATCCCGAGGCGCTGGCCGCGCTGCCGCTTGAACCGGCGCGGGTGAAGTGGTTTGACAAGGGCAAGGGCTTCGGCTTCGCCAATGTCTGGGGCAAGCCCGAGGACGTGTTCATCCATATCGAGGTGCTGCGCCGGTCGGGCTTTGCCGATCTTGCGGCCGGGGAGGCAGTATGTCTGCGGGTGATCGACGGGCGGCGCGGCCGCATGGCGGCCCAGGTCGTTGCCTGGGACATGGCGCTCGCGCGCTGATCCTGCTGCTGCTTGCCGCGGGCCCCGGGGCTGCGGCCCCTGCCTGCCGGGAAGACAGCGCCATCGTGCAGCGTGCCGATGGCGCGCCGATTGCCACCTTCTCTGTCGAGATCGCCGATGATGCGGCCGAGCGGGAACAGGGGCTGATGCGGCGCCGCACGCTGCCGAAGGGGGCGGGGATGCTGTTCGTCTATCCCTCCGAGCGCCCGGTCGCTTTCTGGATGCATGACACGCTGATCCCGCTCGACATCATCTTTCTGGACGGCACCGGCCGGGTGATCTCGGTGCATGGCAACGCGCGGCCGCTCGATGACACCCCGATCCCGTCGCAGGGCGCCGCGCAATATGTGCTCGAGATCAACGGCGGCCTCGCCGGCCGGCTTGGCATCGGCGCGGGCTCGGTGCTCTCGCATCCCGCGGTCGCGGCCGGGCGCGCGGCGATCCCCTGTCGTTGACCCCCTTTTCACCGGCGCCGCGCGCCTGTAGGAAGAACCCGTCGGGGCGTAGCGCAGCCTGGTAGCGCGTCTGTTTTGGGTACAGAAGGCCGTGAGTTCGAATCTCGCCGCCCCGACCATGTTCCGCACGGCGGAACCGTCCCTCCTCTCCTCTAGATCTGGTGTGTCCCCGCGGGGGCGATTCTCCCTTTGCAGCAGCGCAGAGCGGGTTTTGGTGCATTTTTTGGGCATGCTGCGCCGCGGCGCCCCGCGCATCGGCTGAAACTGGCCAGCTATCCACAAGATCTTGTGAAACTGTGGATGAAATTCATCCGGATTGTCATCTTCGTGTCGGAAAGCGCAGAGGAACAAGGGGAATCCGCCGTTCCTCCGGCGCCGCTCCGGGCGGGGCGATTGTGGAGGAATCGAGCCCGTCCGCAGCCCTGCCAAACCGGCTTTCCCGTCAATAGAAAAATGCCCGAAAACGCCGGCAAAGATCTGTTGACCCTTTCGTGAGCCTACGCCAGTTTGTGGACGTCAGCTGGGAAGCCACCAGATGTAGTGGCACTGCAGGCGCGGGACGGAACCTCACCCCTGGTCGATCGGAAACGAGACGGCCGCCCCCGGGAGCATGCCTCGGGGCGGGCTCCTCTGTCCTTGCGCAACCGGCACGGCGGGTTTGATTTGAACACGGGACAGTGCAGATGAAGATCGAACGCAAGTTCACCTCGGCCAAGACCGGCGCCTATGGCGAGATCGCCTTCACCACCACCACGTCGGAAATTCGCAACCCCGACGGCAAGGTCGTGTTCCACAACGACTGCGTCGAGGTGCCCGAGGGCTGGAGCCAGGTCGCCTCCGACGTGCTTGCGCAGAAGTACTTCCGCAAGGCGGGCGTCCCCGCGGCGCTGAAGAAAGTGCGCGAGAAGGGCGTGCCCGAGTTCCTGTGGCGCTCTGTCCCCGACACCGAGGCGCTCGAGAACCTGCCGGAAGATCAGCGCATTGTGGGCGAAACTTCAGCCAAGCAGGTGTTCGACCGGCTGGCCGGCGCCTGGACCTACTGGGGCTGGAAGGGCGGCTATTTCAGCACCGAGGATGACGCGCGCGCCTATTACGACGAGATGCGTTTCATGCTGGCCGAGCAGATGGCCGCGCCGAACAGCCCGCAGTGGTTCAACACCGGCCTGCACTGGGCCTATGGCATCGACGGCCCGTCGCAGGGCCACTATTACGTCGACCACGTCACCGGCAAGCTGACGAAATCGGCCTCGGCCTATGAACACCCGCAGCCGCATGCCTGCTTCATCCAGTCGGTGCGCGACGATCTGGTGGGCGAGGGCGGGATCATGGACCTGTGGGTCCGCGAGGCGCGGCTCTTCAAGTATGGGTCCGGCACTGGCACCAACTTCTCGAGCCTGCGCGCCGAGGGCGAAAAGCTCTCGGGCGGCGGCAAGTCCTCGGGGCTGATGGGCTTTTTGAAGATCGGCGACCGGGCGGCCGGCGCGATCAAGTCGGGCGGCACCACGCGGCGCGCGGCGAAGATGGTGATCTGCGACATGGATCACCCCGACATCGAGGCCTTCATCAACTGGAAGGTGATCGAGGAGCAGAAGGTCGCCTCGCTCGTTGCCGGCTCGAAGATGCACGAGCGCGAGCTGAACAAGATCTTCGACGCGATCCGCGCCTGGGACGGCTCGGAAGAGGGCCGCGTCGATCCGGCGCTGAACGCGGGGCTGAAGGCGGCGATCCGCTCGGCCAAGAAGGCGCTGATCCCGGAAACCTACATCAACCGCGTGTTGCAATATGCGCGTCAGGGCTTCGACAGCATCGAATTCCCGACCTATGACACCGATTGGGACAGCGAGGCCTATATCTCGGTCTCGGGGCAGAACTCGAACAACTCGGTGCGTGTCACCAACGCCTTCCTGAAGGCGGTGAAGGAGGATGCACCGTGGGAGCTGCTGCGCCGCACCGACGGCAAGGTGGCGAAGACGGTGCGGGCGCGCGAGCTGTGGGATCAGGTCGGCCATGCCGCCTGGGCCTGCGCCGACCCCGGCATCCAGTTCCATGACACGGTGAACGAGTGGCACACCTGCCCCGAGGACGGTCCGATCCGCGGCTCGAACCCGTGCTCGGAATACATGTTCCTTGACGACACGGCGTGCAACCTTGCCTCGATGAACCTGCTGACCTTCTACAAGGGCGGCAAGTTCGATGCGGCCGCCTATGTGCATGCCACCCGGCTGTGGACGGTCACGCTCGAGATCTCGGTGCTGATGGCGCAGTTCCCGAGTCAGGAGATCGCGCAGCGCTCCTATGACTTCCGCACCCTCGGCCTTGGCTATGCCAATATCGGCGGGCTGCTGATGACCATGGGGCTTGGCTACGACTCGGACGAGGGCCGGGCGCTGTGCGCGGCGCTGACCGCAGTGATGACCGGCGTCGCCTATGCGACCTCGGCCGAGATGGCGGCCGAGCTGGGCGCCTTCCCGGGGCATGCGAAGAACGCCGCCCACATGCTGCGGGTGATCCGCAACCACCGCACCGCGGCGCATGGGCGCACGACGGGCTATGAGGGGCTCGAGGTGAAGCCGGTGCCGCTTGATGCCGCGAACTGCCCCGACCCGGCGCTGGTCACGCTGGCGAAATCGGCCTGGGACGAGGCGCTGGCGCTTGGCGAGGCGCATGGCTTCCGCAACGCCCAGGTCTCGGTGATCGCGCCCACCGGCACCATCGGCCTCGTGATGGATTGCGATACCACCGGCATCGAGCCCGATTTCGCGCTGGTGAAGTTCAAGAAGCTCGCCGGCGGCGGCTATTTCAAGATCATCAACCGCTCGGTGCCCGCCGCGCTTGACGCGCTTGGCTACCCCTCGGCTCAGATCGAGGAAATCATCGCCTCTGCGGTGGGCCACGGCAGCCTCGGCAATTGCCCGGGCATCAACCGCACCGCGCTCATCGGCCATGGTTTCGGCGCGGCCGAGATCGAGAAGATCGAGGCGGCACTGCCCTCGGCCTTCGACATCCGCTTCGTCTTCAACCAGTGGACGCTGGGCGAGGATTTCTGCACGAAGACGCTGGGCATCCCGGTCGAGAGGCTGAACGATCCGTCCTTCGACATGCTGCGCCACCTCGGTTTCACCAAGGCGCAGATCGACGCGGGGAACGACCACGTCTGCGGCACGATGACCCTCGAGGGCGCGCCGTTCCTGAAGCCCGCGCATTATTCGGTCTTCGACTGCGCCAATGCCTGCGGCAAGACCGGCAAGCGCTATCTCTCCGTCGACAGCCACATCCGGATGATGGCCGCGGCGCAGAGCTTCATCTCGGGCGCGATCTCGAAGACGATCAACATGCCGAACACCGCGACGATCGAGGATGCGCTGGCCGCCTACGAGCTGAGCTGGTCGCTCGGCATCAAGGCGAACGCGCTCTACCGCGACGGCTCGAAGCTGAGCCAGCCGCTCGCCGCCGCGCTGGTCGAGGATGACGAGGAGGCCGAGGAGATCCTCGCCACCGGCAGCCAGCAGGAAAAGGCCATCACCCTTGCCGAGAAGATCGTCGAGAAGGTGGTGGTGAAGGAGATCGTCCGCTCGCACCGCGAGAAGCTGCCGTCGCGCCGCAAGGGCTATACCCAGAAGGCGATCGTCGGCGGTCACAAGGTCTATCTGCGCACCGGCGAATACGATGACGGCTCGCTCGGCGAGATCTTCATCGACATGCACAAGGAAGGCGCGGGCTTCCGCGCGATGATGAACAACTTCGCCATCGCGGTCTCGGTCGGTCTGCAATACGGCGTGCCGCTCGAGGAATTCGTCGACGCCTTCACCTTCACCAAGTTCGAGCCCGCCGGCATGGTGCAGGGCAATGACTCGATCAAGAACGCGACCTCGATCCTCGACTATGTCTTCCGCGAGCTGGCGGTGAGCTATCTCGACCGCACCGATCTGGCCCATATCAAGCCGAAGGGAACCTCCTTCGATGATCTCGGTGGCGGGCACGAGGAGGGCAAGGCCTCGAACGTCGAGCCGGTGAGCGAGACGGCCGCCTCGAAGTCGCTCGAGGTGCTGCGGCAGATCTCCTCCTCGGGCTATCTGCGCAAGCGCCTGCCGCAGGAGCTGGTGGTGCTGCGCGGCGGTGCGGCGGGCGGCATGGCGCTTGCGGGCGCGGCCGATCCGATCGCGGCGCTGAACACGCTGGTGCCGGAAACCGCGATGGCGCCGGGCGCCGGGGCGACGACGGCCCTCTCCTCGGGTGTCGTGGCGATGGACGCGCGCACCAAGGCGAAGCTGCAGGGCTATGAGGGCGAGGCCTGCGGCGAATGCGGCAACTACACGCTGGTGCGCAACGGCACCTGCATGAAGTGCAACACCTGCGGCGCGACCTCGGGCTGCAGCTGAGGGCCGGGCGCGGCCTGAGCGGGGCCCGGCCGCGATGCCGGGCCGCAACGAAGACCACGGACGCCCGCAAGGGCAGGACAGAAGGAAGCCCCAGGTGGAGCTGATCGTCGGAAACAAACGTATCACGGCCAAGGCCTTGCGCCGGATCCCGGGCGGGGTCGAGGCGCAGCTTGCGGGCGAGGCGCTTAAGCGGCTGATCGACGCCACCTTCGGCGGTGCCTCGATCGAGGTGCTGGGGGGCGATCTCGACCACCATGCGCTCGACGTGGCCGATATCCGCATGGCGGGGGCCTCGACCACCGTCACGCTGCTGACCAGCGGTGCGGTGGCACTGCATTGAGATCCGGGGCGGGTGCGCTCGCCCCAGACGCCGAGAAGGCCCAGGCGAAACCACGAACACCTCGGGCGGTGCATCAACGAGCCTGATCGGCGAACCTGGCCCCCTCTGTGATGGAGGGGGCCATTTTCTTTTGAAATCAGGGGTTTCAGGCGGACGGGGCAGGGGCGCGAGAAAAACCGAAACTTTTCTCACGGAGTCGCTTGACGGGGCGCGCGGGCCTGCGTAAACACGCCCCACGCTCGGACAGCGATCGGGCGGAGGTGAGCGGTTGTAGCTCAGTTGGTTAGAGTACCGGCCTGTCACGCCGGGGGTCGCGGGTTCGAGCCCCGTCAACCGCGCCACCTCCCCGATCGCCGAGCGCTGAAATGCGCGGTTGTAGCTCAGTTGGTTAGAGTACCGGCCTGTCACGCCGGGGGTCGCGGGTTCGAGCCCCGTCAACCGCGCCATTTCCCTCCCTTCCGGAACATGACCTGTCTCCTGCGCGGCCCGAAAGCTGCGCATTGACACGTCCGGGGCGCCTGCGCGCTTGCCCGGTTCCTGCGCCGGTCCTATATCGGACCGACAGCGAAGGAGCCTGCCATGACGGACGCATTTGACGCCAAAAGCCTGATCGACACCATGGGCGCCGCCGCGCGCGCCGCGGCCGCCGAGCTTGCCTATGCGCCAGCGGCTGCCAAGGAGGCGGCGCTGACCGCGGCCGCCGATGCGGTGCTGGCGAACATGGCGGGGATTCTCGCCGCCAATGCCGAGGATATGGCCTTTGGGACCGAGAAGGGGCTGACGCCCGCGATGCTCGACCGGCTGAAGCTTGACGAGGGGCGGGTCGCCTCGATCGTCGCCGGGCTGCGCGCGGTCGCCGCGCAGCCCGATCCGGTCGGCACGGTCATTACCGAATGGGACCGGCCCACGGGGCTGCACATCCAGCGCGTGCGCACGCCGCTTGGCGTGATCGGGGTGATCTATGAATCGCGGCCGAACGTGACGGCGGATGCCGGTGCGCTGTGCCTGAAGGCCGGCAATGCGGTGATCCTGCGCGGCGGATCGGAAAGCTTCCAGTCGAGCCGGGCGATCCATGCCTGCATGGTCGAGGGGCTGCGCGCTGCCGGCCTGCCCGAGGCGGCGATCCAGCTTGTCCCCACCCGCGACCGTGCGGTGGTGACCGAGATGCTGCACGCCGTGGCCTTCATCGACGTGATCGTGCCGCGTGGCGGCAAGGGGCTTGTGGGTCTCGTGCAGCGCGAGGCGCGGGTGCCGGTCTTTGCCCATCTCGAGGGGATCTGCCACATCTACGCCGATGGCGCGGCCGATGTCGCCAAGGCACGGCGGGTGGTGCTGAACGCCAAGACCCGGCGCACCGGGATTTGCGGCGCGATGGAATGCCTGCTGATCGACCGGGCTTTCTATGAAAAGCACGGGCCGGTGCTGGTCGAGGATCTGGTCGCCGCGGGCGTCGAGGTGCGCACCGAGGGCGATCTGCTGAAGGTGCCGGGCACGGTGCCCGCCGCGCCCGACGATTTCGGCCGCGAGTTCCTCGACATGATCTGTGCGGCGAAGATCGTCGACGGTGTCGACGGCGCCATCGCCCATATCCGCCGCTATGGCTCGAACCATACCGAATCGATCCTGACCGAGGATGACGCGGTGGCGGCGCGGTTCTTCCAGCGGCTCGATTCGGCGATCCTGATGCGCAACGCCTCGACGCAGTTTGCGGATGGCGGCGAGTTCGGCATGGGCGCCGAGATCGGCATCGCCACCGGCAAGCTGCATGCGCGCGGCCCGGTGGGGGCGGAGCAGCTGACCTCGTTCAAGTATCTGGTCACCGGCGACGGCACCTGCCGCAGCTGAGCCCGGACACGGGATCCGGAAAGACCAAGGCCCCGCAGCGCTGCGGGGCCTTTTTCTCAGAAGGCGATGGCGGCGCCGGTGTCGGAGATCTCCCACCGCAACGTGCGCCCCTGCGCCGCCGCCGCACGCGGCAGCAGGGCGAACTGCACCTGCGCCGGGCTGATCGCGCTCGGCTCGCCATCAAGGTTCGCCCACAGGGCCGGGTCGGGTTTCGTGCGCTCTGCCCTGGCGCTCACCAGCCACGCGCCATCCTCGTGCCGGATGGTGATGGTGCCGCCGCGCGGCAAGGCCGGCTCGAGGCAAAGGATCGCGAGGAGGGCGAGCTTGACCGCGCGGCGCGGCTGGTCGCCCTCGACCTGCCAGTCGTAGGCCATGCGCCCGCCCTGCGACAGCGCCTTCATCAGCGTCACCAGCTCGGGCCGGCCGAGGCGGTGTTCGGCGCTGGCCTGGCCGAAGGCGATGCGGAAGAACTTCACCCGGGCATTGGCCGAGGCGATGCTTTCCGCGATCAGCTGCAACTCTGGGCTCATCGCCACGCCCGACATCGTCAGCAGCTCCACCCCGTTGCCGATCGCGCCCAATGGGCTGATAAGGTCGTGGCAGAGTCGCGATCCGACGAGGGCCGCCAGATCGGCTTCGGTCTCGGGCAGGTCAGTCTGCATGGCGCAATCCGGAGGTGAGAGCAGGATGAACGAATTTCTCGAACCGGGGATGCTGGTGCGCAATCCCCAGGCGCCGGACTGGGGCGTCGGTCAGGTGCAGTCGCGTGTCGGCGAGAAAGTCACGGTGAATTTCGAGCATGCGGGCAAACAGGTGATCGACGGACGCAGGGTCCAGTTGTTCCTCGTTATTCCAGACCAGGGTTGAGAAAGCGTTAACTTTCAGCCTGGCCTGGGGTTTCCGACCATCGCACAGCCGGCGCGGGAATCAAGACGCGATGGAACACGCCGCGCGGCATTGCATCGCGCCCGCCGCCTGTCCTAGAAACGCGGCAGGGACAAGGGGTTGGTGCTGATGGTTTTCGAACCGCTCGCGTATGAAATCCGCCTGGCGCGCGATGCGCGTGATCTGAAGGCGTCGCAACGGCTGCGCTACGAGGTCTTCGTCGAGGAGCTCGGCGGGGACGGGCCGCTCGTCGATCACGACGGCCGGCTCGAGATCGACGAATTCGATGTGGTCTATGACCATCTCGTGCTGATCGACCCCACGCGCAACCCGGACGATCTCGACCATGTCGTCGGCGCCTACCGGCTTTTGCCGTCGGACCGGGCCGAGCGTTTCGGCCGCTATTATTGCGACAACGAATACGACCTGACGGCGCTGCGCCGCTCGGGGCGCAAGCTGCTCGAACTCGGCCGCTCCTGCGTGCACCCCGATCACCGCGGCGGGGCGGCGATGCTGATGCTTTGGAACGGGCTTGCCGATTACGTGCTGGCGAACGGGATCGAGATTCTCTTCGGCGTCGCTTCCTTCCACGGCACCGATGCCGCGGCGTTGCGGATGCCGCTCGCCTGGCTGCACCACCACCACCTCGCCCCCGAGGCGTTGCGCGTGCGGGCGCTGGCCGAACATTTCCAGCCGATGGACCTGGTGCCCGAGGCCGAGCTCGACCGCCGTCAGGCGATGGCCGAGATGCCGAACCTGATCAAGGCCTACCTGCGGCTTGGCGGCTTCGTGGGCGAGGGGGCCTTCATCGACGCGCCCTTCAACACCACCGATGTGCTGTTGCTGATGGACACGCAGGCGATGTCCGACAAGCACCGCGAGTTCTACACCCGCCGCGCCGAGGCAAAGCCGTGAGCCCGACCTGGCATGGCGAGCCCGAACCCGATGTCGCGCCGCTGAGCCTTGCGGGCAAGCTGCGCGTGCTGCGCCGGGGCGGGGCGATGGCCACGGTGATCTATGGCGGGCTGACGCTGCTGCTGCTGGTGCGGCTGATCGAGCGGCCGCTGCACGGCGCTGCGCGGCCTTGGACGCCGCACATCACCCGCGCCGTGTGCCGTGCCGTCTTCCCGCTGATGGGCATCCGCTACCGCGTCCGGGGCGCGCCGATGACCGAGATCGGCGCAGTGGTGGCGAACCATGTGTCCTGGCTCGACATCTTCTCGCTCAACGCCTGCCAGAAGGTCTATTTCGTCTCGAAAGCCGAGGTCGCGCGCTGGCCCGGCATCGGCGTTCTGGCGCGTGCAACCGGCACCGTCTTCATCCGCCGCGACCCGCGCGAGGCGAAGGCGCAGCAGGCGCTGTTCGAGGCGCGCATCCGCGCCGGCCACCACCTGCTGTTCTTCCCCGAGGGCACCTCGACCGACGGCCGCCGCGTGCTGCCGTTCAAGCCGACGCTGTTTCAGGCCTTCTACGGTGACGGGCTCAACAAGGTGATGCGGGTGCAGCCGGTGACGGTGGTCTACAATGCCCCCGAGGGCGAGGACCCGCGCTTTTACGGCTGGTGGGGCGACATGACCTTCGGGCCGCATCTGCTCAAGGTGCTGGCGGCGCCGCGGCAGGGCTGGGTCGAGGTGGTGTTCCATCCGCCGCTCGAAGTGTCGGCCTTTGCCGGGCGCAAGGAGCTGGCCGCGGCCGGCGAGGCGCTGGTGCGCGGCGCGCTACCCGGCTGAGCCCGCCCGCGCGCGATAGTGGCGCAGCACGGCAAGCCGGATCGCCGTTGCCAGCCCGGATTCGGTCACCCGCGCATCGTCGATCTCGGTGACGATCTCGTTGATGCCGAGGCCGCGCCCGGCCGCGATCTCGCGCAGCCCGGTCCAGAATTCGTCCTCGAGCGACACCGAGGTGCGGTGCCCGTGCAGCGTCAGCGAATGCTTGCGCGGCCGGCTCATGGTGTCTCGTCGCCCTCGCGCCGGTGCGCGTCGAGCCGGGCGCGGGCCTGCGCGGCCTGCGTTTCCTCAAGCGTGCGCTGCGCCTTGGTGCGGCCGAATTTCGCGGCATTCTCGTCGCCCTGCGCGCGTTTCTCGGCGCGGGCCTTCTGCTTGCGGAAGCGGTTGAGATTGGTCACGTCAGCCATGGGATGACTGTGCCATATCGCGCGGGCGCGGAAAAGACGGGGCGGCGCTCACCATGACAGGTCGAGCCGTTCGAGCCCGTGGAAATGGTAAAGGTCGGCATACCGCGGGGCCACGGCCAGCCGCAGATCGGGCAAGGCCCGGAACAGCACCGGCAGCGCGCGCTGCAGCTCGAGCCGCGCAAGCGGCGCGCCGATGCAGAAATGCGCCCCGGCGCCGAAGCTGAAATTCACCTGCTGCGGCCTTGCGGGGTTGAAGCGGGCGGGCTCCTCCCACGGCCCCGGATCGCGGTTCGCACCGGCGAGCAGCAGTCCGACCCGGTCGCCGCGGCGAAAGGCCTGACCGCCGATCTCGAGGTCCTCGTAGACCCAGCGGGTGAAGAGATGCAGCGGCGGATCGAAGCGGAAGATCTCCTCGACCGTGCCCTCGATCCGCTCGGGCGTCAGCCAATCGGCGCCGGTGCCGGTTTCGAGAAGCGTCTTCACCCCGTTGCCGATGGTGTGCACGGTCGCCTCGTGCCCGGCGTTCAGCAGCAGGATGCAGGTCGCGATCAGCTCGTCGCGGCTGAGCCGATCGCCCGCCTCCTCGGCGGCGATCAGCTCGGTGATCAGGTCCTGGCCTGGGCGGCGCCGGCGCTCCTCGACATAGCGGCCGAGGAAGTCGACGAAGGCCTCGGTCGCGGCGATCGCGGCGGCCTCGCTCTCGCGGGTGCGGCGGGCCTGATACATGCCGACCATCGCGTTCGACCAGGTGAGCAGGTCATCGGCGCGCTCTTCGGGCACGCCGAGCAGGCGCGCGATGATAATCACCGGCAGCGGCCGGGCGAAATGGGCGAGCAGATCGCCGCCGCCTGCGGGGAAACGGCCGATCAGCTCTTCGGCGAGCTGCTCGATCTCGGGCCCGAGCGCCGCGATCCGCGCCGAGGTGAAGGCGCGCAGCACCAGCCGCCGCAGCCGGGTGTGGCGCGGGGGCTCCAGCTCCAGCATCGAATGCGCCTCGACCGCGTAGAACGGGGCGAGATGGGGCGGAATCTCGGGCGCGTGCTCGGGCGGCGCCTCGCGGCCAAGCCGGCGGTCGCGCAGCGCGGCACCGACCACCACGGCGCGGGCCGAGACCGGCAGGTCATAGTCTTGCCAGAACGCGAAGGCCCCCGCCGTCCGCACCCGGTCATAGAACGGGTAGGGGGTCTGCACGAAGGCGGGATCGAGCGGCGATTGCGTCAGGGTCTGCATGGGCTCTCCGGTGGTTCGCGCCAGAAAAGCGCCCGGGCGCGTCGGGCGCAAGGGGGCAAGATGGCGGGCGGATCTCGCCAAACCTGCACCCCGGCTGCCATTTTGTCCCCTTGCGCCTGCCACGTGGGCGGGGTCCCTTGGGGAAAAGGAGTGCCCCATGACCCTCGCCATCACCCCCGTCCGCCCCGCTGACCGCCCCGAGTGGGAGACGCTCTTCCGCGCCTATGCAGCCTTCTACAAGACCGACGCGCAGGCGGCCGAGCCGCAGGTGTGGGACTGGATCCGCTCGGAAACCGAACCCTACTGGGCCGACATCGCCCGTGACGAGACCGGCCGCGCCCTGGGCCTTGTGCAGTATTCGCTGATGCATCGCTCGCTCTCGGGGGGCATGGTGGTTTACCTGAGCGACCTCTTCACCCTGCCCGAGGCGCGGGGGCAGGGCGTCGGCCGGGCGCTGATCGACCATGTCCGCGCCTTTGCCCGGGCGCGCGGCTACGGCTCGGTGCGCTGGCTCACCGCCGAGACGAACACGACGGCGCGCGCGCTTTACGACAGCTACGCCCCGGCCTCGGGCTTCATCCTTTCCGCGGTCACGCCCTGAGCCGGGGAGGGGGGCGCGGCCCCCCACGGCCTGCGGCCTCCCCCCGGAGTATTTGCGCCAAGAAAAAACGCCACGGTCTTTCTTCTTGGCAAAAATACCTCGGGGGAGGCCGCAGGCCGGGGGCAGCGCCCCCTCTTGCGACGGCCGGACAAGCAAAAAGGCGGCCGGTGAGGGCCGCCTTTTGGTTTTTCGTCCGGCGCCTCTGCGCCTTGGCCGATCAGCCCTTCGGGCCGATCATGTCCTCGGGGCGCACGATGCGGTCGAAGGTCTCGCCATCGACATAGCCGAGCGCGATCGCTTCCTCGCGCAGCGTGGTGCCGTTCTTGTGCGCGGTCTTCGCGACCTTGGTCGCCGCGTCGTAACCGATGGTGGGCGCGAGCGCGGTGACCAGCATCAGGCTCTCCTTCATCAGCTTGTCGATGCGCGCGACATTCGCCAAGGTGCCGACCACCATGTTGTCGGTGAAGGCCGAGGCCGAGTCGCCCAAGAGCTGCATCGACTGCAGCACGTTGTAGCTCATCATCGGGTTGTAGACATTGAGCTCGAAATGGCCCTGCGAGCCGGCAAAGCCCACCGCCGCGTCATTGCCCATGACATGGGCGCAGACCATGGTCAGCGCCTCGGCCTGGGTCGGGTTGACCTTGCCCGGCATGATCGACGAGCCCGGCTCGTTTTCCGGCAGAATGAGCTCGCCCAGACCCGAGCGCGGGCCCGAGCCCAAGAGGCGCATGTCGTTCGCGATCTTGAAGAGCGAGGCGGCAACCGTCTTCAGCGCGCCCGAGAAGAACACCATCGCGTCATGGGCGGCGAGCGCCTCGAACTTGTTCGGCGCGGTGACGAAGGGCAGGCCGGTGATCTCGGCGATGGCGGCGGCGATGCGCTTGTCCCAGCCGACGCGGGTGTTCAGCCCGGTGCCGACGGCGGTGCCGCCTTGGGCCAGTTCGTAGATGTGCGGCAGGGCGAGCTTCACCCGCTCGATGCCGCGGTCGACCTGCGTCGCATAGCCCGAGAATTCCTGGCCGAGCGTCAGCGGCGTCGCATCCTGCGTGTGGGTGCGGCCGATCTTGATGATGTCCTTGAACTCGTCGGACTTCGCCCAGAGCGCCTTCGAGAGCTTCTCGAGCCCCGGCAGCAGCACGTCGCGCGCCTGCATCGCGATCGCGACATGCATCGCGGTCGGGAAGGTGTCGTTCGACGACTGGCCCATGTTGCAATGGTCGTTCGGGTGCACCGGCTTCTTCGAGCCCATCACGCCGCCGAGCATCTCGATCGCACGGTTCGAGATCACCTCGTTCGCGTTCATGTTCGACTGCGTGCCGGAGCCGGTCTGCCACACCACCAGCGGGAAGTTGTCGTCGAACTTGCCCTCGATCACCTCGGTGGCGGCGGCGGCGATCGCGTCGGCGATCTGCGCGTCCAGGTCGCCCTGCGCCTTGTTCACCTGCGCGGCGGCCTTCTTGATCACGCCGAGGGCACGGATGATCGGCTTCGGCTGACGTTCCCAGCCGATCGGGAAGTTCATCACCGAGCGCTGCGTCTGCGCGCCCCAGTACTTGTCGGCGGGAACTTCGAGCGGACCGAAGCTGTCGGTCTCGGTACGGGTTGCGGTCATCCTGGGCCTCCGTGAATTGCGCAAAACCTTCCCGGGCGTCATAAGACGCCGGAACCTGTTTTGCAATCAGTATGCAGAGGTATACCGCAGGCGCTTACTTGCGCCACTTGTCGAGGCTGACGACCTCGGCCTCGCCGCGCGGTTTCGCCTCGACGACCGGGGCCTGATCCTCGTCTTCTTCTTCGTCCTCCTCCTCGTCCTCGTCGAAATCCTGCGTCTCGAAGCGCAGGCCGAACTCGACCGAGGGGTCGACGAAGGTATGCACGGCATCGAAGGGGATATAGAGCGGCTCCGGGCTGTTGCCGAAGTTCAGCGTGATCGAGAAGCCGTCATCGGTGACGGCGAGATTCTCGAACCAGTGCTGGATCACCACGGTCATTTCCTCGGGGTAGCGCGACTTCAGCCACTCGGCCATCTCGACCTCGGGGTGGCGGGTGTCGAAGGTGATGAAGAAGTGATGCGCGCCGGGCAGGCCGTTTTCCGAGATATCGGTCAGCACGGTCTGGATCAGGCCGCGCATGGCTTTGTGCATGAGGTTGCCGTAGTCGATTGTGCGCATCGCGTGGACCCTTTCCTTTGCGCTCAGCATAGGGGATTTGGCGCGCAAGGGAAGAGGGGGCGCGGGCGGGCGGGCGCTAGTCCAGATGTTCGCCCGCAAGGCACAGCGCCAGCGTGTCGGGCGGCAGCATGCCGACACCCTCGAGAAAGGCGAGCACGTCGAAATGGTTGTGCGCCTCGGCGATCTTGTCGCCCTCGAAGCGCAGCGCGATCTGGGCCGTCAGTTCAAGCGGCGCATGCGTCTCGGCGGCGCGGCCGCGGATCAGCATCAGCGTCCACAGCCACTCGTCATTCTCGAAATGGCGCAGGTAGGTGACCGAAGGCTCGGAGATCATCTCCTTGAGAGCGGGGATCAGCTCGGCGAAATCGGTCGGGCGCAGCTCGAGCCCGGGCATGACGCCGGAAGCGAGGAAATCTTCGGTATAGAACGAGCCGATCTCGGCATAGGCGCCGCCGATCCAGACCCGCTGGAACCAGTCATCGAGAATCTGCAGCTTGTCCATCTGTCGCATCGCCTCGTCTCGTGATGAAGAGACAATCGCAGATGGCGATTACGCAAGCGTTAAAAATAAGGGGGAAGGTGCAGGATTCTGTTGCCAGGCTCCTGCGGGCCCCGCCTTACGCGGCTAAGCGCAAGGACTTAAGTTTCGGTACTCGAACTGCTTACGCAGCCAGAGCCACCGGAGCACGGTTGTCGTTGGCAACTGTACAATTTGCACCGATGACGGTGGTAGCTCACCGAGACAAAGCAAACACCTTTAGACGTTCGTCGATCCTATTTCGGCCCCATGTGCCCCCAACGAGGGAGTTTTGGTGGAGCCGCCGGGTACCGCCCCCGGGTCCGATCCGCTTATTCTGTGCGCGTTTATGCCCATAGACCGGGTTGCCCCGGACAGCGCCAATATAGGGGGCGCGGCGGGCCGGCACAAGGGGGCGGGACGGGGCAAGGCTTGACCCGGATCACCGGGGGCAGGACAATCCCCCATCCTTTCCGGAAGACATTGAGCGGTCACATGCGCATTCGAGAGTTTCTTTTCATCACCGGCGTCGGACTGTCCTGTACGGGCATGGCAGGGGCGCAGTCGGCCGTGGAACACCATCTGTGGCAGGACGCGCGCAGCTTTGCGCCGTTCAGCCACACCGCAAGCGCGATTGTCGGGCCGATCCGGCTCTCGGGCATGGCCGAGTTCGCCACCCCCGGAAGCCGGCTGACCATGACCTTTGGCACCGGGGCGCAGGTCGAGATGGTGTCCGAAGGCGGCTATTGGCGCAGCTGGGATGTGGCCAACGACGGCAAGCAAACTGCCGAGATGTTCCGCCTTGCCGCAGATCCCGGCGCGCTGCTGAACGGCAATACCCTGTGTGGCGCTGGCGAGGGGACGACATTCGTGGTCTTCTTCGAAAGCACCATGGCGCCCGGGGGGCGGCTGCTCAACATGGATGTTTTCCGGGGGCAGACGGCGCCGGTCGACATCAACAGCCCGGGGCTGTGCGGCACCTATTCCTTTCTGGCCGAGGATCTGCCCGTGAGCCCCGCGGCGCCGGACGGCGCGGACAAGTGGCGAAGCCACAGCTCGACCAGTCCGCTCGACGACAGCAAGAGCGTCGTGCTGTCGCTGGATGCCGACAGCGGCGCCACGCGCTTTGGCGACACGATCACCTTTTACGCACGCTGCCGGTCGAACAAGACCGAGGTCTATGTCTATTGGGGCACCTATCTTGGTGACGATTCTCACGACGTCTATCAGGACTGGAAAAACGTCGTGGTCAGGGTCGGCGCCGGCAAGGCGCGCACGGAACGCTGGGGCGTCTCAACGGATTCCAAGGCAACCTTCGCGCCGGGGTGGGGCGGGGACCTGCTGAAGGAGCTGCTCGATCAGGATCGGCTGGTGCTGCAGACCATTCCCTATAACGAGGCACCGGTGACCGCGATCTTCGATATTTCCGGTTTGCGCGCGCATCTGGGCGAGCTTGCCGCGACCTGTGGCTGGAGCTTCTGAGGCCAAATGCAAAGGGGCGCCCGAAGGCGCCCCCGAACCGTCCTTGCGGGCAGGGCTCAGTAGCCCGCCTTGATCTTCTCGAACTCGGCCAGCTGCTTCTCGCGCAGCTTCGGATCGTTCGGCACCTGGGCGAGGATCGGCGCATTGATCGGGCCGAGGCCGGCGTCGAGCTTTTCCTCGTCCGAGAGCATCGCCATGCCCTTCATGTTCGAATGGCCATAGCCGATCTCGTCGATCAGCGGCTTGGCCGCTTCGGGGCGCAGCCAGGAATTCATGAAGTCATAGGCCTTCTCTTCCGAGCCGGGCGCGTTCTTCATGTTGACGTAGCCGCAGAACCAGGTCGACGAGCCTTCCTTCGCCTCGCGCTGGAAGGCGACGGGGTAGTTGTCGGCCTTGAGGTAGGCGACGCCGTCGTTCCACGACCAGGCGACGAGCACTTCGCCCGAGGCCATGATCTGCGACATCTCCGAGGGGTCTGCCCAATAGCTCTGCACGTTCTCGTTGGCCTTGCGCAGCCAGTCTGCGGCGGCCTGGAACTGTGCGTCGGTGACCTTGGTCCAGTCGGTGACGCCGGTCGCCAGATAGGCAAGCGCCCAGACGTCGTCCGACGAGTTCGGCAGCGAGGTGCGGCCCTTGTATTTCGGGTTCACGAAGACCTGCAGCGTCGCCACATCCTCGGCCGGCACCTGCTCGGGGTTGTAGGCGATCGCGGTCACGCCCCAGTCGGTCGGCAGATACCACACGCCGCCCTCATCCTTGAAGATCGGGCTGTCGAGGAACTTCGGGTCGAGGTCCTTGAACGCCGGGATCTTCGACACGTCCCAGGGCTCGATCAGGCCGGCGTCGCGGTATTTCGACACCATCTGCGAGCAGGGGTGCACGACGTCCGCCTTGAAGCCCGAAGCGACCTTCTGATAGGCCTCGTCATCGTCGCCGTAGAAGGCATAGGTCGGGCTGTCGCCGTATTTTTCCTTGTAGGTCTCGAACAGGCCGGGCACCTCGAAGCCCGCCCAGTCGAAGACGAGCAGGTCCTTGTCGGCGGCGAGCGCGGGCGCCGCCAGGACGGAGGCCGCGACACCGGCCAGGAGCAGGGAAGATTTCTTCATCAGAGCACTGTGATCCTGTATTGAGTGGATGCTGCGGGAAGCTGCGAGGGGCTTCAAAAGCGACGCTAGACCGCGGAAAACGGCACGACAAGCAAATTGTCGTGCGGCCTGCGTGTTTCGCCCGTGAGCGCGGCGCGATGCCTGCCGAAGGGGCAGTTGCCGCCGGCAGGCTTTGGGAAAGCGAACCTTCGCAAGGACTTGGAAGGCGGGATTGGTGCAGGGGGAGCGGGCGATGGGCGAAGATGGGGCGATCATCCTGTGGCTGCGGCGGGATTTCCGGCTGGCCGATCATCCAGCCCTGAGTGCCGCCGCCGCAAGCGGCCGGCCGGTGATCCCGGTCTTCGTGCTCGACCCGGGGACCGAGGCCTGGGGGGCGGCGCCGCGCTGGCGGCTGGGGGCGGCGCTTGCGGCCTTTGACGCGGCGCTCGGGCGGATCGGCGCGCGGCTGGTGCTGCGCCGGGGCGGGGCGCTCGAAACGCTTTTGGCGCTGATCGCCGAGACCGGGGCGACGGCGGTCTGCTGGAGCCGCGATCTCGATCCGGCGGCAAAGGCGCGCGACACCGCGGTCAAGGCGGCGCTGAAGGCCGCGGGCATCGCGGCGCGGTCCTTCCCGGGGCAGGTGCTGTTCGATCCCTGGACGGTCGAGACCGGGCAGGGCGGTCCCTATCGCGTCTTCACCCCCTATTGGAAGGCGGTGCGCGGGCGCGATCCGGGGGCGCCGCTGCCCGCCGTCACCGCGCTGCGCCCGCCGCACAGCTGGCCGGCGAGCGAGGCCCTTGGCGACTGGCGCCTTGGCGCGGCGATGAACCGTGGCGCGGCGGTCGTTGCGCGCCATGCACAGGTGGGCGAGGTGGCCGCGCTGGCGCGCCTTGACTGCTTCCTGCAAAGCGGCATCGAGACCTATGCCGCGCGGCGTGACCTGCCCGCCGAGCCCGGCACCTCGGGCCTGTCCGAGAACCTCGCCTGGGGCGAGATCAGCGCCCGCACCCTCTGGCACGCGGGCCGTCCCGGGATGGAGGCGGGGGCGGTGGGGGCCGAGACCTTCCTCAGGGAACTCGTCTGGCGCGACTTCGCCTGGCACCTGATGGCCCATTTCCCCGAGCTTGGGAGCCGCAACTGGCGCCCGGAGTGGGACGCCTTCCCCTGGCAGGGCGACAGCGCCGCGGCCGAGCGCTGGCGGCGCGGAGAGACCGGCGCCCCCTTCGTCGATGCCGCGATGCGCGAGCTCTTCGTCACCGGCACGATGCACAACCGCGCCCGGATGATCACGGCCTCCTATCTGACGAAGCACCTGCTGACCGACTGGCGCGTCGGGCTGGCCTGGTTCGCCGAGACGCTGATTGACTGGGATCCGGCGTCGAATGCGATGGGCTGGCAATGGGTGGCGGGATCGGGGCCCGACGCCTCGCCCTTCTTCCGCATCTTCAACCCCGAGGGGCAGGCGGCGAAGTTCGACCCGGACGGGCGCTATCGCCGGCACTATCTGGCCGCCGGCGCGCCCGGGGCGCAGGCCTTCTTCGCGGCCGCGCCGCGGTCGTGGAACCTCGACCCCGCCGCGCCGCCGCCTGCGCCGCTCGTCGATCTTGCCGCGGGCCGCGCGCGGGCGCTGGCCGCCTATCAGGCGCTGAAGGGCTGAGGCCGCTCCTCATTTGCGCCACATTCCGCTGCTAGGCATTCTTGCTTGACGAAGTGTGAATGTGACGAGGTATCCGATGCAGAGGGTGATCCTGCGCAGCTCGCGCGGAGCGCTTCCGACGGCGGCGAAGCTGGTCGCCGGGGTCGGGCTTGCGCTCACCGGCCTCTTCACCGCCTCGGCGATTCTGCCCTACCTGCCGGCCGGGACGCGGGACCAGGGAGCCGGGCTGATGTCGATGTCCTTCGGCTGGCTGATCGGCTGGCGGGTGATCGGCCGGGCGCCGCAGGCGACGATGGCCGGGGCGGCCCGTGTCGGGCTGCGCGCCGCGCTGTGGCTGGCGCTGACGGTGCTGCTCTATCTTGGTGCGCTGCAGATGATGGCGCGGATGCTGCGCGGCCGCTATCACGGGCTGAGCGAGGCCCTGACCGACGTCATCGCCCAGGGGCTCGGGCTCGGGGCGGCGGCGGTTCAGCTTGACGTGATCGCCACGCTCTTTCTGGGGGGCGTGCTTTCCGCTATCCTCTCGGCCTGGGCCGCCCGGCGCTGGCAGTGACACGCCGCCTTGCGACCCGGGCGGGGCAGGAGCAGGCGGGAACGGTGGCGGAACTTCATTTCTTTTTCGGGACTTTGTGCCATCTTCCGCTGTTGGAGCGGGTTCTCGGGCGACCGGTCGAGGCGCGCGCCGCCCATCTTCCCGGGCACGAGGCGCGCGTCGCGCTTGATGCCCGGGGCGAGGAGCTGTCCTTCCCGATGCTGGTGCCGGGGCGCGCCGGGGTGCCGGGCCTCGTGGCCGAGATCGCGCCCGCCGAGGTGCCGCGGCTCGACTTTTACGAGGCGGGCTATCACGCCGACCCGGTCGAGGTCGCGCTTGCGGAGGGCGGCCGGGTGACGGCGCGCAGCTACCTCGAGGGCGCGGCGCACTGGCAGCCCGGCGCGCCCTGGGATCTCGACGTCTGGCGCGACCGCTGGGGTGAGACGGTGACCGAGGCCGTTGCCGAATACATGGCATTGCGGGGCGTGCTGCCGCTCGAGGCGGCGATCCGCCGCTATCCGCTGATCCTCGTGCGCGCCGCCTCGCGGCTCAGGGCGCGGGTGCCGCGCCCGGCGACGCTGCGCCGGGTGCCGCAGCCCGGCGACATCGAGATCGAGGCGCTCGAGCGGCCCTACACGAAATTCTTCGCGGTCGAGGATTACACTCTGCGCCACCGCACCTTCGGCGGCGCAATGAGTGCGCCGCTCGAACGTGCGGCCTTCGTCTCGGGCGATGCCACGGTGGTGCTGCCCTATGACCCGGTGCGCGACCGGGTGCTGCTGGTCGAGCAGTTCCGCACCGGCCCGCTGGCCCGCGGCGATGCGAACCCCTGGTGCCTCGAGCCGATCGCCGGTCGGGTCGACGCCGGCGAGACGCCCGAGACCGCGGCGCGGCGCGAGGCAGAGGAAGAGGCGGGACTCACCCTCTCGCGGCTGATCGCGGCCCCGCGTTTCTATCCGTCGGTGGGGGCGAAGAGCGAATATCTTTTCACCTATCTCGGCCTCGCGGACCTGCCCGATGGCAGCGCCCGCATCGGCGGGATCGAGGCGGAAGGCGAGGACATCCGTTCGCATCTGATCTCCTTTGACGGGCTGATGTCCCTGATCGAGACCGGCGAGGCGGAAAACGCGCCGCTTGTCGTGCTGGCGCTGTGGCTGGCGCGGCTGCGCCCGGGGCTGCGGGCCGAGGCGGCGGGGGGTGCCGGCGCGGGCGAGGCGACCTCCGACGGGGCTTGAGGCGGCCGCGGTTGCGGCCTAAGTCTGGGCTTCTGATTTCACTGCGCGAGGATATGGGCATGACCATCTGCAAGGATCTGGCCGCGGCCGTGGGCAACACGCCGCTGATCCGGCTTCGGAAAGCGTCGGAGATCACCGGCTGCGACATCCTCGCCAAGGCCGAGTTCATGAACCCGGGCCAGTCGGTCAAGGACCGCGCCGCGCTGTTCATCATCCGTGACGCGATCGCCAAGGGGCAGCTGAAGCCCGGCGGCACGATCGTCGAGGGCACGGCGGGCAACACCGGCATCGGGCTTGCGCTGGTCGGCGCCTCGATGGGCTTTCGCACGGTGATCGTGATCCCCGAGACGCAGAGCCAGGAAAAGAAGGACATGCTGCGCCTTGCCGGCGCCGAGCTGGTGCAGGTGCCGGCGGCGCCCTATTCGAACCCGAACAACTTCGTGCGCTATTCCGAGCGGCTGGCGAAGGAACTCGCCAAGACCGATCCGAACGGGGTGATCTGGGCGAACCAGTTCGACAACGTGGCGAACCGGCAGGCGCATATCGAGACCACCGGCCCCGAGATCTGGGCGCAGACCCAGGGCCGGGTGCACGGCTATGTCGCCTCGGTCGGCTCGGGTGGCACCTTCGCCGGCACCGGCATGGCGCTGCAGCCGAAAGGGGTGAAGATCGCTCTTGCCGACCCCGACGGGGCGTCGCTGCACAGCTACTACACCACCGGCGTGCTGAAGGCCGAGGGCTCGTCGATCACCGAAGGCATCGGGCAGGCGCGGATCACGAAGAACCTCGAGGGCTTCACCCCCGACATGAGCTTCAACATCCATGACGACGAGGCGCTGCCGGTGGTCTTCGACCTGCTCTCGGAAGAGGGGCTGTGCGTCGGCGGCTCGTCGGGGATCAACGTCGCGGGCGCGATCCACATGGCGCGCGAGATGGGGCCGGGGCACACCATCGTCACCATCCTGTGCGACTACGGCAACCGCTACCAGTCGAAGCTGTTCAACCCGGCCTTCCTGAAGGGCAAGGGGCTGCCGGTGCCGGCCTGGCTCGACGGTCCGGGCCGCGCCGTGCCGGAGGTGTTCGAGGGATGATCCTGCGGTTCCTGCGCCTCTGGCTTGTGGTGATGCTGTTCGCGCTGCCGCTGGCCGCGCAGGAACCCGACACCCCCGATTACAAAAGCTGGAACAAGACGGCGACCACCGCCGAGCAGACGGTGTCCGATGCCAAGCTCTCGGACACCAAGCTGTCCGAGCTGCGCGCCGAGATGGTGCAGTGGCGCACCACCTTCACCGATGCGCAGGGGGTGAACGCCGACCAGATCGCCACGGTGAAAAGCCAGATCGCCTCGCTTGGCGATCTGCCGGCCGAGGGCCAGACCGAGGACCCCGCGATCGCCAAGCGCCGCGCCGAGCTTGCCGATACGCTGGCCAAGCTGCAGGCGCCGGGCATCACCGCGGGCGAGGCCGCAACGCGCGCCGACAGCATCATCCGCACCATCGACAAGCTGGTGCGCGAGCGCCAGGCGGTCAAGCTGTTGCGGCTTTCGCCCTCGGCGCTGAACCCGGTGAACTGGACCGACGGGCTCTCGCTCTTCCGCTGGATGGGGGCGTGGATCTACGACGAGACGGTGTGGCGCTTCACCCAGCCCACGAATTACGACACGCTGCGCAACAGCGCGCCGCTGATCGCGGTGCTGGTGATCCTCTCGGGCATCCTGATGCTGCGCGGCAGCCGCTGGATGCTGGGCATGACCCGCTGGCTGCTGGGCAAGACCGCCATGCGCGGGCGCAACCTGATCTCGGGCTTCGTCTCGCTTGGCCAGGTGCTCTTGCCCTTCATCGGGGCGGTGCTGCTCGTCACCGCGCTGCAGCTCAGCTCGCTCTTCGGGCCGATCCTGATGGAGCTGTTCCGCGAGCTGCCGGTGGTGCTGCTGCTCATCGTCACCGCCTGGTGGCTGGGCAGCCGCGTCTTCCCGGGCCAGCCGGGCGCGGAAAGCGCGCTTGGCCTTGCCGAGGAAGGCCGCGCCGAGGGCCGCTTCCACGTGGTGATGATGGGGGTGGCCGTCGGGCTTGAGTATCTGGTGATCAACTGGATCACGCCGCGGGCCGAGGATTTCCTCGGCGGCGCGGGGGTGATGGCCTCGGACAAGGCGCAGGCGGTGGCGGCACGCGCCGATGCCGCGATCTCGGTGTTGCAGGCGCCGCTGCAGGTCTTTGCCGGGCTGATGCTGTTCCGCGTCGGCCAGCTCGTGCGCCGGCAGCTGAAGATCATGCGGGCGCAGGACGACGACGCGGCGTTCCGGCTGAACCTGATGCGCTGGATCGCGAATGTGCTGATCCTGATCGGCCTCGCCGGGCCGGTGCTCGGTCTGATCGGCTATGTCAGCGCCGCGAATGCGCTGATCTGGCCGGCGATCACCTCGCTTGGCCTGATCGGCATCGTCGCCGTGCTGCAGGGCTTCGTGGCCGAGCTCTGGGTGGTTCTCACCCGCTCCGAGGAGCGCCGGCGCGAGGCGCTGGTGCCGGTGCTGGCGGGCTTCGTGCTGACGCTGGCCGCGCTGCCGCTCTTCGCGCTGATCTGGGGCGCGCGGCGCGAGGACCTGATGGAGCTGTGGACGCAGTTCCGCAATGGCTTCGACCTCGGCGGGGTGAAGATCTCGCCCACCATCTTCCTGACCCTCGTGGTGATCTTCACCCTCGGCTACACGGTCACGCGGCTGGTGCAGGGGGCGCTGAAAAGCTCGATCCTGCCGAAGACCTCGCTCGACCGCGGCGGTCAGAACGCGATCGTCTCGGGCATCGGCTACATCGGCATCTTCCTGTCGGCGGTGCTTGCGATCTCGGCGGCGGGGATCGACCTCAGCTCGCTTGCGATCGTCGCCGGTGCGCTGTCGGTTGGTGTCGGCTTCGGCCTGCAGACCATCGTGCAGAACTTCGTCTCGGGCATCATCCTGCTGATCGAGCGGCCGATTTCCGAGGGCGACTGGATCCAGGTCGGCTCCCAGCAGGGCATCGTCAAGGCGATTACCGTGCGCTCGACCCGGATCGAGACCTTCGACCGTTCCGAGGTGATCGTGCCGAACGCCGATCTGATCAGCGGTCAGGTGACGAACTGGACGCGGGCGAACAAGACCGGGCGGCTGATCGTGCCGGTGGGCGTGGCCTATGGCACCGACACCCGCAAGGTGGCGCGGATCCTGCAGGAGATCGCCGAGGCGCATCCGCTGGTGATGATGAACCCCGAGCCCTTCGTGCTGTTCACCGAATTCGGCGCCGACAGCCTGAACTTCGAGATCCGCGCGATCCTGTCGGACGTGAACTTCACCGTCCGCGTGCGCTCGGAGATCAACCACCAGATCAACGCCCGCTTCGTCGAGGAGGGGATCGAGATCCCCTTCGCGCAGCGCGACATCTGGCTGCGCAACCCCGAGGCGCTGACGCGGGCCGGGCAGGGGGGCACGGCTGCTGCGCCGGTGGCCGGGGCCGGGGCGGCGGTGCCGCATGGCGTGGTGCCTTCGGAACCCGCACAGCCCGTCGCCCCGCCCACCGACCCGCTCGATGCCGGGCGCGACGCGGTGACGCTCTCGGACAACGACGGTGCCGAGGAAGGCGACAGCCGCTGAGACCGGGCAGCGCCGGGCGGCGGGATCACTCGCTGTCCGGCCGCCCCTCGCGCGACAGGATCACCGCGAGCGGGCGCAGGGTCTGCGACTGAGCGCAGACGATCATCAGCGCGACCATGATCGGCACCGCGAGGAACATCCCCGGCAGCCCCCACACCGCCCCCCAGAAGGCGAGCGAGATGATGATGCCGAAGCTCGACAGCCGCAGTGCGTGGCCCATCAGCATCGGGTCGATGATGTTGCCGATGACGAATTGCAGCGCGCCGCAGATCGCGAAGACGGTCAGCGCCGCAGCGGTGTCCTGGCTCAGGATATAGGCGGCAAGCCCGGCAATCACGGTGGCGATGATCGAACCGATCGAGGGGATGAAGTTCAGCGCGAAGGTCAGCACCGCGACCGGCAGCGCCAGCTCGTAGCCGCCGGCGGTGAACACCCCCCAGACCGCCGCGCCGGTGACCGCCGAGACCGCGGCCTTGACCAGCAGATAGTGGTTCACCCGCCGCATGATCCGCGCCACCGTGCGCTCGACATTGCGCGCGCTTTCCGGGCTGCCCATCAGGTTCTCGAGTTTCGCGGGAAACCAGATCCGTTCGGCAAAGAGAAAGCCGACGAAGAGGATCACCAGCACCGCGGCCGAGAGCAGGTTCGAGGCCTGCCCGGCCAGCGTGCTGAGATAGCCCGCGATCTCGATCTTCTGGATCGATTCGAGCACCGCCTGCTCGACATCCGCGCCCATCCAGCCGAACAGGCTCGCCAGCGCGCGCTGCGCAGGGCCGGCATAGGCGACGGCCATCGTCACCACCTCGTTCGCCTGGGCGAGCAGCACCGCGGTGGCGGTGAGCAGCCCCGAGGCGATCAGCGCGAGCGCGACGATCGAGGCCAGCCAGCTCGGCACCCGCAACGGCCCGATCCGCACCCTCCCGATCGCCGCGATCGCCTCGGAGGTGAGCGAAAACAGGATGATCGCGATGGCGAGCGAGATCAGCACGAAACGCGCCTGCACCAGCAAGAACAGCACGAGCGCAAAGGCGATGATGCCGAGCAGCATGTTCGACAGCCGCCAGGCGTCGCGCATCTTCTCGCTGCGGACGGTCTGGCCAGGCTCGACGGGCAGCTGCATGGGATTTCCTTCGCGCGGATCGGAGTGAGGGGCGCTGCCAGCCTAGGCACTGGCCGGGGCCGAGGCAAGCGCGGGCGGCCGCACCGCCCCGGTTTGCCGGCCCGGCCCGGGGGGCCTGGCGCGGCGGTTTCGGAAGGTGACGGAGCCTCTTGCATCCGCCCCGGCTTTGCGGCTAGACACGGCCCCGGACGGGTGGCCGAGTGGTCGAAGGCGCACGCCTGGAAAGTGTGTAGGCGGGGAACCGTCTCGTGGGTTCGAATCCCATCCCGTCCGCCAGCCTCGCCGATTTCCATCTATGATCCGGTATTGCCGCCGGTCACCGCACACCACCGTGCTGTATCGCGAGCCGCCGATTCTACGCTATCGCCCGATGCCTGCATGCCTGAAACTTGACCGAGCGTAGACTCCTCCTCTTCGGGGCAGGGCCCATTGATTTCAGGCGTCTGGCATGTTTCAGGCTCCGCAAGGAGATCGGGCCGATGCGCAATCTTTACTGGCTGAGCGGCGCCCAGATGGAGCGTCTGAAGCCGTTCGTCGGGAAAACAGTCCCCCGGACTGTTTTCTGATCCGCCTCACTCCCCAAGAGCCATGGCAAGCCCCGCGTCGATGATCGTCGCGCCCTCAGTGGCACAATCTTCATCAATCGCAATGGGTTGCGCTGGTATGGCGCGCCGAAGGGATACGGCCGGGCCAGAGCCCTCTACAACCGTTGGAAGCGCCGGAGCGACAATGGCGTCTTCGCCCGGATTATGGTCGGCCTCGCTGCCGAAAGCGCCGAACACAAGACGACCATGATCGACGTGACCTATCGCAAGGCATACCGCGCGGCGTCGAGCCCGCAGGGCAAAAAGCGGGGGCGCGGATGCCAGATCGGGCGAACCAAAGGTGGGACGAACACCAAACTGCACGCTGTCGCCGATGTGAAGGGGTGGCCGATCGGGTTTTACATGTCGCCCGGCCACCCGATACTCTGGTGCCCGGAGACGTTCTTTTCCGAGATCATGCCCGCCGCAATTGACTGGTTCTGGCCATGATCCGGAACGAGTCCTGAGTCTAATATTTCAAGCGCCTTCTCGCCCTGTTTTATATCATGATCTGCGCGTGGGAAAATTATGACTTCTTTCTGGGTTTACAACGAGATCAAATGACATCACGGTCAGTGCCGGCCATCCAACGGTAATCACGAAGAGCTTCAGCCAGCCCGGCATTCCACTCATTCGAGTTCCTTTGCTCAGGTAGAATATATCGTGAGATGGAAAAAGAATGGGTACCATGTAGGTGCTGAAAACTATTAGGGCTGCGAGAATAGCTGTACGCGTTTCAACAGGATGCGATGCGAGAGACAACGCAACCAACAGGCGTCGAACTATCAATATTATCATCAAAGCCGCGCAAATCAATGAAAGGAAAAACGATAACAGTAAATGTTCTCCATAACCGCCGGCGGAGCTGTTGTATAAGATGCTGTTGCTCATTTTCGTCGTGTCCGCTACAAATCCAGACCACTGCAATGCGCTAATTTCACGAACGTCGACAATGTAAAAATTATTTGCGTGCATAGTGAAAATAAAAAGCCACACTATAAGTATTATTCTATAGGGCCACTTATAGCTTTGATCGATATTTTCCATCACGTTGACTCCCGGTATGTTCGTACGCTACCCATGAGCCAGACAAAATCACTTGGCGGGCTTTCGTGTGCCATGGCTTTGAACCGCTATTGCGACAGATGTGTTGCGTCGGCGGTGCTCGCGTCAAGGGCATTGACACTCGCCTGCGGCAGAATTTGAAGCTGACGCCTGGTCACCCGTGGTTTTCTGCGGCGACGGCAACCTGGGCTCAGGCCCTATTGATTCCATGCGTCTGGCATGAGTCAGGCTCCGCAAGGAGACCTGATCGATGAGTAATAATTTCCGGCTGAGCGACGCCCAGTGAGAGCGTCTCAAACCGTTTTTTCCGAAGAGCCATGGCAAGCTTCGCGTCGATGATCGTCGCGTCCTAAGCGGCACCGTCTTCATCAATCGAAATGGGGTGTGGTGGCGCGATGCGCCGGAGGAACACGGCTAGGCCAAGGCCCTCTACCGCATCGCCGCCAGAGGCCCCGATCGCCAGACCGCGGAAATCCGGATCCGTATCCAGTGATGAACCGCTTCGCGGCCCTCGGAACGGCCGAGATCGTCTGCGTTCTCCGTGGCTGAAGGGAACGGGGAAATCATGCCTGAGGCCGGCGTTGTGCAACGACGCCATTGATAAGGAAGGCGTGAGAACATTATGGGAGCATATGCTCCCTGATCGGTGTGCACATTGAGAAATGAACTGAAGATTTGTCGTGAGAGCGGACGCTACCTTTTCAGCTGATGGATTTCAGCCAGCGAACCTCTCCCCGCAGCCCTCAATCGAAACTGCCCTGCCGGTTTCTGTTGCCGTTATGGTGAAGCATTTCTTCGGAGAGATTGACGGCACGTCTGCCACAATCTTCACTTCTGCCTTCGATCATTCCAAGAAGATGGGCACCTACGTCGCGATGGAGAGTTTCGAAGGCGACGTTCAAGGGAAGTTCGGTTCTTTCAATTTTATCCATTCAGCATCTACCATCAGTGGAAGCCGTGAAGACGAAATGTTCCGCATCGTCGATGGAAGCGGCATTCGCGATTTTCTGGGCATTCCCGGTTCCGGGGGAATTGCCGTCGATGAAGATGGCACCCATCGGATTTGGTTAGAATACCAGATCTGAGTTCAGTGAGTTTGCTGTCAACTGAACTCAATTTGGGTCGTCAGGAGGTTCTGTTGCCCCAATCCCGCCGGGGATTCATCTCTTGCAAGCAGCGTGGTCGCTGGGATGCATGAGCAGACCTGCATCCCCGACCTGCAGGACCAGGAACTGGGCCGCCTGCAATGGCGCGCTCAGACGCCGGGGCTCGCTGACGATCTGGTTCGACCCGGCCATGAACCGGGATAGCGTGCCGACAGGCAGGCGCGGCCGACAGCCGACCTGCAGCGATGCCGCCAGCCAGACCTGCCCGACGAGGAAGATCCTGTTCGGCATGGCCCTGCGGCAAGCAACCGGCTGCGTCGAAAGCCTGTTGCACCTGGTCGACGTCGATTGGACGGTCCCCGGCTTCAGCACGCTGTCTCGCCGCCAGAAGACCCCCGCCGTGAACATCCCGTATCGTGGGGCGAAGGGGCCGCTGCACCGGTTGATCGATAGCCCTGGCATCAAGGTCGAGGGCGAAGGCGAGGGGCACGCCCGCAAGCATGGCGGCCCGCAACGGCGCGTCTGGCTTCAGATTCACCTCGGCATCGACGAGCAGACGCTGGCGGTCCGGGCCGTCGAGATCACCGAAAGCCATGTCGGCGCCGCGCCGGTCTTGCCCGACCTTCTCGGCCAGATCCCCGAGGGCCAGGAGATCCGCCGCGCCATCGCCGATGGCGCCCATGACAGGCGCTAATGCCACGATGCCGGTGCCGAGCGCGACGCACATGCCGTTATCCCGCCCCGCGGGAATGCCAAACCGTGGAAGATCACCAACTGCTGGTGCGGTCGCGCGAAACGAGGCGCTGCGGGCATCAAAATACCTCGGCGGCGCCCTCTGGTGACGATCGAGCGGATATCACCGCAGGAGCCGCGCCGGGATATGAGGAGGATCAGAAAATGATCCGGGGGATCGTTTTCCCGACGATTGGATGCACTGTGTGAAACGGCTCGGCCAGCGGCTCATGGCGCGGGACGTCGACCGCCAAGTTGCCGAGCTCCAGGTCTGCATCATTCGTCCGCGTCGCTCGGACCGATGGCTCGACATGGCTCATTCCTGAATGGCTGCACCGCTCTCGGTATCCCTGTCACAGAGGCCGCGGGATAGGTCTGCGCGAGGGAAGGGGGACCTCGACCATCACACGATCTCTGCAACAGAGCCATCAGGACGGACACCTATTGCCTTTGGCATACCAGCACCGGCTCACCCCCCTTTGATCGCCGCAGGGCTTGCAAAATACTCGCTCGGTGATCTTCCAAGAGAACGGCGGAACATCGCGGAAAAGGCACTTGGGCTGTCATAACCGCAAGCGAGGGCGACATTCAAAATCGACTGCCCTTCCGCCAATAATGACAGCGCATGCAATAAACGCGCCTGCTGTCGCCAGTGGGCAAAACTCACGCCGACCTCGCGCCGGAAGAGCCGCATGAAGCTCGATCTGCTCATATGAAGTGCGCCGGCGGCTTCCTCCAGAGCGACGGCGCGGGCAGGATCGTTCTGTATCCATTGGCAGAAACGCGCGAGTTTCGCGTGTCGGGGAAACGGCAGGTTGAGCGGCTCCACGGGCAGGAAGGACAATTCCAGCAGCAGTAGCCGGGTGACGGCGCGTTCGAATTCCGCGCCCCGTGGCCTTTCGGCGAGCGCGGCAAGCCGAAGGATCAGCTCGCGCAACAATGGCGTTACCTCCACCACTGCGCAAACGCCGGGGATCCCTTTCACCTCGGCCGGGTCGATCAGCAATGCGCGAAACTGCACGGCGGCATGGCTTTTTGTCTCGTGCTCGATGCCCGCCGGCACCCAAACGGCCCGACTCGGTGGAACGACCCATGTGCCGTCCGCCGTTGTGACGGAAACAACGCCGCTGATCGCATAAATGAGTTGCGCCTGCTGGTGCGTATGGCGCGCGCTGGCGAAGCAGTGCGCGTCTCGGCTGACGACAACGATCCGATCGGTGGCGGTTTTCTCCGGCATTCCCGGTTTGATCCTTTTGCGACGATGAATGCCACTTGCGCGCAAGAGTATCATGCTTGCCGAAGATATGGTAGCGCCAGTCCGGAATAGGTCTTTGTGTCTTCCCATGTTTGCAATCGCCCGCCTCATCAGCCGTCAAATCCAGCCGCGCTTCGCGGCGCGGGCGGCTGGTGAGCTGCCCTGGGCGAGCATCTGCGCCCGGTTCGATCCACCGCGGGGGCAGTAGCTCCTTGCCGCCGCGCCGCGACTTACAGCTGGTCGCCAGGACTGACGGCATCCTGGCGGCCGTATGCAGCCGCGCCCGCTTTCTCCTTTTCGCGTGCAACGGAAATCACTCATGTTGAAAAACCCGGAAACCAAATACCGTCCCTTCATCGCGCCTGTCGATCTGCCGGATCGGCAATGGCCGTCGCGGCGCCTGACCGTAGCGCCACGCTGGCTGTCCACCGACCTGCGCGACGGCAACCAGGCGCTGGCCAATCCGATGGGCGTGGAACGCAAGCAGCGCTTCTACGACATGCTGGTCGCGATCGGTTTCAAGGAAATCGAGATCGCCTTTCCCTCGGCGTCGCAGACCGAATTCGACTTCGTTCGCCGGCTGATTGAGGGGGACAGAATTCCGGATGATGTGACGATTCAGGTTCTGACCCAATCGCGGACGGATCTGATCGCCCGGACCTTTGAATCGCTGGACGGTGCCCACCACGCCATTGTCCATCTCTATAATGCCACGGCGCCGCTGTTCCGGCGTGTGGTCTTCGGCATGGAGCGAGATGAAATCGTTGATCTGGCGGTCACGGGCGTCACCGCGATGCTCGAGGAGAGCCTGAAACGCCCCGAGACCGCCTGGACTTTCGAGTATTCGCCTGAGACCTTCTGCTTCACGGAGCCCGACTTCGCGCTCGACATCTGCGAGCGTGTGCTTGACGTGTGGCAGCCCACCCCCGAACGCCCGGCAATTCTGAACCTGCCGGCGACGGTCGAAGTCGCGATGCCGAACGTCTATGCCGATCAGATCGAATGGTTCTGCCGCCACATCTCGCGGCGGGATGCGGTCGTCATCAGCGTTCATCCCCACAATGATCGTGGCACAGGAGTCGCTGCGGCCGAGCAGGCACTGCTTGCCGGTGCGGATCGCGTAGAAGGCTGCCTGTTCGGCAATGGCGAGCGAACCGGAAACGTGGATCTCGTGACCACGGCGCTGAACTTCTACACGCAGGGGATTGATCCCGGCCTGTCCTTCCCGGCGATGCGCCAGGTCGTGGAAGCTGTCGAGCATTGCAACGGCATCCCTGTTCATCCCAGGCATCCCTATGCCGGAGAACTGGTGCATACGGCCTTTTCCGGATCGCATCAGGACGCCATCCGCAAGGGGTTCGTCGCGCAGGAACAGCGCAACGAAGGCATATGGGAGATGCCGTATCTGCCGATAGATCCGGTGGATATCGGCGAGACCTACGAGGCCGTCATCCGTGTCAACAGCCAGTCCGGCAAGGGCGGCGTCGCCTGGGTCATAGAGCAGGATCGGGGCCTGAAGCTGCCCAAGCGTATGCAGTCAGATTTCAGCGCGCAGGTGCAGAAGCTGGCCGACCATATCGGACGTGAACTCGACGCCGCTGACATCTGGCAGTGCTTTGAGAACGGCTATTTGCCACGTCCGACCGATCGGTTCGTGCTCGTGGATTACGAGGAGACCGGGCCGGCGGGGCAGCGGTTGTTCGTGGGCCGCATCGCCGTCGACGGAGGGCTCTGCTCTCTCTCCGGGCGAGGCAATGGCCTGGTCTCCAGGGTTGTGGCCGCACTCGAGGAAGCGGGCGGTCCTTTGGTGGACGTTGCTGACTACCAGGAACACGCCATCGGTCACGGCGTCAGCGCGCAAGCGGCAGCCTATGTCGAATGCCGCACAACGGATGGCCGAACGGTGTTCGGCGCGGGCATTGATCCCGATGTTGCCACGGCATCCGTCCGGGCGCTTTTGAGTGCCGCCAACAACATGGGGTAGGGTGTTGCGCCCTGACTTACGAACGCAGCCGGAGTGAAAGGCAGTCGCTATGGAGATGGTCGACAAAATGCGACAGGTCCGGCTCGCGCCGGGCGCTCACCGCATCGACCGGAACAAGGTCTCGTCCGTGCGCGCCAACGAGTTCGCGGCTGACCGCTTCGTCGTCGACACCGTTCACACCGCCACCCCCGCCAACTGCCAGCTGCAACAGCCTATGCGCTGCTGCTTGCCACGATGGAGGCGGCGAGGGAGGCGGCCAAAGGATACCGCCGGCACCACGCCCTCGCGCCAAGCGGAATGACCAAGGCGATCTGCTCGAAGATATCTTCCTGTCTTGGCTACCGCTGCGCGGCTTCGCTGAGCTGCGCGAGATGGCCGGCCAGATCGGTTGCGTCGCCACCGGCATTGACGGTTTCGAAATAGTCGTGCCAGCCCGATTGCGCGATGCCGGACACGAGCGCGTCGAGCGCCGCGTCGTCGGGGCAGCGCCACACTGCAAAGAATGTCTGTGGCGCGGCATGCAGTTTGGTCTGATCGACCTTGCCCAGAGCAAGAGCCTCCACCCCGAGGGAAGATAAGGCAGGCATAGCGGAACCGATGGCTGCAAGGAACCGTTGGCGCTCCTCGGCAGAGAGGCCCAGCCATGCCGGTTTCGGCGTGTAGAGCTCGGCGAGATAGTGGGGCATGAAACGCATCCTGATCAGTGTTGGAAAGCGGGAGGGATCGACCGAAGGGCGCGCTTGCAGATGCGCGCGGTTGCGGGTGTCGGGCTTTCGGCAGACCAGCGGGCGCAGAGCGCCTGCACCCAATCGGGGTGATCCTTGCCGGCATCGTTCAGCCAGTTGCCCACCGAATCCTGCACATAGCCGGAGGGGTCCGCACGAAGCGGTTCGAGAATCGCAAGTCCGGGCTGCGGCTCTGCCTTGAGTGCCGCGATATGCGGGCACCACACGCCGCGCGGACGGATCGCTTCCGAGGCGAAACGCCGAATGCGCTCCGACGGGGCGGCGGTCCAGTCGGCCAGAATGGCGATGGCGCCTTCGAGGTCAGCGACAAGATGCGGCCGGACAGCCATCCAGGACCATTCCCGGACACCGAAATGCCGGTCATCGGCATAGGGCCGGATGGCTGCGAGCCGGTCGCGCAGGGGCATGCTGGCCGCACCGATCATAAAGCAGGCCCAGCCGCGCGCGGTATCCGATTGGTGCCGCCCAAGCCGGTCGAGTGCGGTGTCGCCAAGCTCCCGCCGGATCAGTCGCGCGGCAAGCGACATGCGCCCGGATATGCCTGTTGCTGCGCCACGCTCCATTTCGGCCAGGGCGTCCGTGCCGATTTCCGGCAGGGCATTGCGCAAGAGTATCGCGAAATCGACCGCCAGACATTCGGTCAGTGTCGCGGCCTCAGCCGTTCCGGCGTTGAGACGGGCGAGGCGATCCGGGGCAATATCCTTGATGCCGCGCCCCCGGGGCTTCGCGCCGCTCATGCGCGCGCATCCGTGTCCTGGCCGACCGGCTGCCTGCGGGGGCCCAGATTTCGCCAGATACGTTCCAACAGGTCATTCAGCGTCTTGCGTTCGTTTGCGGTAAAGCCTTCAAACAGGGACGCGACCCATTCGGTATGCTCGTTGAACAGATCACGCGCCATCTTCTGGCCAGCTTCGGTCAATGCGACGGCGATCTTGCGCCGGTCTTCGAGGCCGCCGCGCCGGGCGATAAACCCGTCACGTTCGAGGCCGTCGAGAAGCCCGGTGATCGTCGCCCGGGTCACGCCCGCACGTTCGGCCAGTTCATGCGGCGACAGCCCGTCTGGCTTGTCGCACAGAAGAAACAGCAGAACGAACTTGCCTTCGGAAAGGCGATGCCGCGCTAGCCGGATGGCACAATCGCGATCAATCGCGCCAGTCAATGCCAACAGTTCGAAGCACGCGCGGATGTTGTCCGTCGGCGCGATAGCCCGACGTTCAGCCTCCTCCAGCAACGCCATGTGTTTTTGCTCAAGCTCTTTTTTCATAAGGTGCCGAATAATATGGCGCCTAACTATTGTCAACCATTCTGACCGGCACTGGCGCAAACTCAGGGCCCTGTTGCATCGGCCCTGGCCCGCCACCTGCCCTGGAGAAAGCATTCTGCCGAGCCCGTTGCATCCGGATTTTCCCGTTCTGGTCGAGGGGCATGCGGGGGAGGGGGCATGAACAAACCCAAGCCCGCCCGATACCGCATGACGAACTGGTCCGCCTCCAGCGATGCCCTCGGGAAGCGCGGGGCGCTGCGGATCTCTCTATCCGCTGCGGCCTCTTCGGCCATACCGTTCCGCGCGAATGCTACGGCGACGGTGCGTCTTTCGAAATGCAGTGCGACCTGCTGCTGCTGATCGCGCCCTGGGAGCTCGGCGGGCGCATCATCGGAGGAATGCCGGGCCGGGCCGACGCCATATGGTTCGACATCGCAATCGTATTCCGGGAATAGCCCGATGCTGCGATCCGCACCTTTCCGCCGCGAGATCAGCAAGGCCTCCCGTCACTTTCCCTTCCTGATGTGCAGGAAGTGGAGCCCGAGGCCGAAGACCATCCAGAACAGCGCCGCCCCATAGCTCTCTGCGATGGCGTCCGCTGGAAGCCGCACCCCGTACACCAGAGGCACGACCATTGCCATGATGCCGAGAAGCGCCCCAAGATAGAACAGGAACGTGCCCATCATTCCCGATCCCCCCAGCTGATCTCGAGCCAGACGTCGGCGAATTGACGGTCTTCGCTGCGGGTGTTGAGCCGATAGCCCGCGCCCACAACAGCCTCATGGACACCAGCCACATTGAATTCGGCTGAGGAACCTCTGACGGTGACCAAATTTCCCGGAACGCGGGTGCTCTTTGTGCCGGGGCGCGCCTCCTGCCCGATGATCGCGCTCAGGTCCGCCAGAACGGCGGGCGCCCGGAGCGCCGGATCAGGGGCGCGCGCTTTCCCGGCTGTGATCAGATCGGTGAAGCCCTCGATTTTATCGGTCATCGTCGTTCTCTCCTGAGGTCGCGGGCCGGCACCGGTCGTGTTCGTCCGCGTGGCACGGGTCTTTCCAGCCTTCTGCTGGCCCCGTTCCCGGCGCATCAGCGCATCGATCATCGCGGCATGGACACCGACCGGCCCCCGGAAGCTGGCGCTCCGGTTGCAGTTTCCCTCGCCCTTTCCGGCATGGAGGACGGCCCATGCCCACGGCTGGCGGATCGACTGCACCTTGAATGGGAGGTCCGGATATGAACGGATCATGCCGCGCTTCCGATCTCCGCCAAGCGTTCGGTGTCAACGTCATCGCGCCACTTCGCGGTGCGCCAGCCCTGCTTGTAGAGGTCATCGGGCGCGTCGACCTCACCCTTCGGCGGTATGTGGTGCGGGTTTTCGTACTGCGTTCCAACTCGGACATCGGTCTGACCTTGCGGAAATGGACGGAGAAGAGAGGGGCGGGAGAGCCCCGAGTTTCGCGGAGGCCTTCTTTGCCAGTTTGAGGCAAGGAGGCGATGAAGGGCATTGCGGCCTGGCTGCGGCGCGCGCCACGGCGTGCTCTTCTCCGGCCAGATCGGCAGTGCCCCGCGGTTTCGTCGCGGTATTGCTGGATTTCCGGATCGCGGCGCGGACGGGCTCATCCCGGCCTCTGCAGTGCATGGCTCCGGGCTCTGAGACGTGCCGGGGAAACCGCCGCCCCAGCGCCGAGACGATGCGCGCAGACCTGTGATAATGCGTTGGAAAACAAGAAGTCAACAATTGTTGACATTCGGCATTGCTGCTGTATCTTTCTTCGTGCTGCGACGGGCGTGATGGAGCGCAGATCTCCGTCAGAGGGCGCGACCACGCCCGCCGCGGCGGCCTCCCCCGAGGCAAGCATCCCCCCCCTGCCGATCCGGTCTCCATGCCGGGTCGGCCTTTTGACGGGGGGCTCGCCGCGATCACGGCCAGCCATGGTCCTGTCCTCCTTGGGGGCGGGGGCGCCGGGCTCCATGTTGTCAGCCGGTTGGCATCGCGGTGCCCCGACGGCACCGTGGCCGACGATCCGTGCGCGCGGGCATTTCTCGATGGGGGCGGGGAGCAAGGACGCCATCTGTGCGACCCGGCTCCGCTGGCCGTTCGGGGCCGCAGGCATACGGGGGCCGGGCAGTCCCTGCCGGCCGCGGCGGTGCGGGCGGCACGCGCATGTCGGCGCGGCGGGGTCTGGGCGGCACGCGCATGTCGACGCAGGCAAGCTGCGCGGGGACGAGGGGCCTGCGCCTCACTGCAGGAATCTCCGGAACCGCCCGAGTGCCAGCCAGAACAGCACTGCACCGATCGCCGCGAGCGCGGCGAACTGCGGCCAGACCACCGCAAACCCGGCGCCGCGGAACAGGATTGACTGCGACAACATGATGAAATGCGTCGTCGGCGCCAGAAGCATGATGTTCTGGATCAGCTCGGGCATGCTTTCGCGCGGCGTCAGACCGCCCGACAGCACCTGCAGCGGCAGCATGACCAGCATCATCAGCAGGCCGAACTGCGGCATCGAGCCGGCAGCGGTGGCGAGAAAGATGCCGAGCGCCGTCATCGCGAAGAGCATCAGCACCGCCCCCGCCATGAACAGCCCGACCGAACCGAGGATCGGCACCGCCAGCAGCCCCTGCACCACGAAGGCAATCGCCAGACCGGAGGCGATCAGCACCACGAACCCCATCGACCAGACCTTGGAGAGCATGATCTCGGCCGCGGTGATCGGCATCACCAGCAGATGCTCGATCGTGCCATGTTCCTTCTCGCGGATCAGCGCGGCGCCGGTGAGCACGATCGACAGCATCATGATCGCCTGCACGACGTTGTTGATCGCACCGAACCAGACCGGATCGAGGTTCTGGTTATAGCGCGCCCGCAGCGTCAGGCCGACCTGCAGGCTGCCGGCCGCGCGGTAACGCGCGACATATTCGGAAACCTCGCTGGTCACGATCTGCTGGATGTAGCTGTTGCCGGTGAAGGCCTGGCTCATCCGCGTGGCATCGACGTTGAGCTGGATCGCGGGGACCTTGCCCGCCAGAACGTCGCGTTCGAAATCGGGCGGGATGTCAAGGGCGAAGGTGTCGAGCCCGGCATCCATCCGGCGGTCCATCTCCGAGGTGGTGATCCGGTTCGGGGGCACGAAATAGGGGGGGTAGAAGGCGTCGAAGATCCGTCCCGAGAGATGCGAACGGTCCTCGTCCACGATCGAGATCGCCGCGCTCGACAACGCATCCGGCATCGCCTTCGAGGAGGAATAGATCGACAGCGAGAAGGAATAGACGATCAGCACCAGCATGACCGGATCGCGCAGCAGGCCGCGCAACTCCTTCACCCCGAGCTGCCAGACATTGCGCAGGTCCATTCACCGCTCCTGTTTGCGCAGGAAGGCGGCGGCAAGGCCGATCAACACCGGCACAGCGACGGTGAGCATCACCAGCGCCTGGGTCAGATCTCCGATCCCCAACCCCTTGGAGAAGGTGCCCCGCGCGGCGACGATGAACCAGGTCGTCGGATAGAGTTCGCCGATGATCCGGCCGGCGCCACTCAGTGCCGAGACCGGGTCGATGAGACCCGAATATTGCGCGCCGGGAATGATGGTGAAGAGCGCGGTGGCGAACAGGGCCGCCACCTGGCTCGAGATGAACACCGAAACCAACAGGCCGATCGCCGTGGTGCTCAGCACGTACAGGAAGGCCGCAAGCGTCAGCGACAGCAGGCTGCCGTGGAACGGCACGCCGAACAGGATCACCGACATCGCCATCAGCAGAGCGAAATTCAGCATCCCCAGAAAGACATAGGGAAGCTGCTTGCCCAGCAGGAATTCGAGCTGCGTCACCGGCGTGACATAGAAATTGGTGATCGAGCCGAGTTCCTTCTCGCGCGCGACGCTCAGCGTCGTCAGCATCGCCGGGATGATCAGCAGCAGAAGCGGCATCACCGCGGGGACGATGGCGACGATGCTCTTGATGTCGGGATTGTAGCGGTAGCGGGTGACCAGTTCGAAATTGCCCTGCACCGCCGCGTCGCCGTAAAGCACGCGCGCCTGACGGGTAAGCCATGCCGCGTGGATGCCCTGCACATAGCCCACCACGGTATTGGCCCGTGTCGGGTTGGCGCCGTCGATCCAGGCCCCAACCTCGACGTCGCGCCCGCGCGCAATGTTCTCGGCGAAATGTGGCGGGATCTCGATCGCCAGGCTGAGCTCGCCACTGCGCATCCGCGCATCCATTTCGTCGTAACTGGTGAGCGGTGGCTGTTCGGCGAAATAGCGCGAACCGGAGATGTCGAGGATGTAGTCGCGGCTGGTGTTGGTCTGGTCACGGTCGAGGACGGCGAAATTGAGGTTCTCGATATCCATGTTGATGCCGTAGCCGATGACGAACATCAGCAGAACCGAGCCGAGCAGCGCCATGGTCAGCCGGATCGGGTCGCGCCGCAGCTGCAACGATTCCAGCCGCGAATAGCTGAGCAGGCGGCGCAGGCTGAAGCTGCGCACGGGCGGAACCGACGTCGTTTCGGGGGCGGCGACGGGCGCGGGGGCTGCCGCGCTCTCCCCCATCGCCTCAACGAGATAGGCGATGAAGGCCTCCTCCAGCGTCGCCGCCCCTCTTGAGGCGGTGATCGCCTGTGCCGTGTCGCTCACCAGCACGCGCCCGGCGTGCATCAGCGAGATCCGGTCGCACAGCGCCGCCTCGTTCATGAAATGGGTCGAGATGAAGATCGTCACACCGTCCTGCCGCGACAGCGCGCCGAGGATCTGCCAAAAGCTGTCGCGCGCAACCGGATCGACGCCCGAGGTGGGTTCGTCGAGGATCAGGATCTCGGGTCCGTGGATCATCGCCACCGCGAGCGAGAGCCGCTGGCGGATGCCAAGCGGCAGCGCCCCGGGCAAGGTGTCGGCCTCCTCCGCAAGTCCGAAACGCGCGATCATCTCCTCCACCCGCGCCGGGATGCGCTCCGGGGCGAGCTTGAACAGCCGGGCGTGGAGGTCGAGGTTCTGCCGGCAGGTCAGTTCGCCATAGAGCGAAAAGGCCTGGCTCATGAAGCCCACGCGGCGGCGCACGGCCATGTCGGTCGGATCGACCTCTTGGCCGAACAGTCTGGCGCGCCCCTCCGTTGGTTGCAGAAGGCCGGTGAGCATCTTCATCGTGGTGGTCTTGCCGCAGCCGTTCGAGCCGAGAAAGCCGAAGATCTCGCCTTTCTCGATGCGGAAGCTGACGTCGTCGACCGCGGTGAATTCGCCGAACCGCATGGCCAGATGATCGGCCTCGATCGCGATCTCGCCGGTCGTCGCGCGCGGCGGAATGGTGACGCGGCTGTGCCCGGCCTTCGCGGCCTCGGGCAGCATCGCGATGAAGGCGTCGTCCAGAGTGTCGGCACCGGTGCGCGCCAGAAGCTCGGCCGGGGCGCCGGTCGCCAGCACCGCCCCCGCATTCATCGCCACCAGCCAGTCGAAATTCGCCGCCTCTTCCATGTAGGCGGTGGCGACGATCACGCTCATCGCCGGGCGGGTCGCGCGGATGGCGTCGATCAGGTCCCAGAACTGGCGCCGCGACAGCGGGTCGACGCCGGTCGTCGGTTCGTCGAGGATCAGCAGGTCGGGGTCGTGGATCAGCGCGCAGCACAGGCCGAGCTTCTGCTTCATCCCGCCCGAAAGTTTCGCCGCCGGCCGGTCGCGGAAGGCCGACATGCCGGTGGCGGCCAGCAGGCCGGAGATCCGCTGCTCGCGTTCGGCGGCGTCCTGGCCGAACAGGCGGCCGAAGAAATCGAGGTTCTCCTGCACCGACAGCGTCGGATAGAGGTTCCGCCCGAGGCCCTGCGGCATATAGGCGGTGCGCGGGCAGATCCGGCCGCGGTGGCCCTTGTCGGCCATGTCGCCGCCCAGAACGCTGACGCTCCCCTGCTGGATTTGCCGCGCCCCGGCAAGCAGCGACAGCAGGCTCGACTTGCCGACCCCGTCGGGGCCGATCAGCCCGACCATCCGGCCGGCGGGAATGTCGAGTGTCACGCCGTCGAGCGCCGTCACCGCGCCGTAGCGCAGTGTCAGCCCCGCGACCGAGGCGACCGGGGCGCTCATTTCACCACATTCGCGAGCGAGGCGGGCCAGTCCACCGACGGGTCAAGCCGGACATAGGCCATGCCCGGCAGGCCGGTCTTCACATAGTCGATGTATTCGCGCAGCAGCGCCGGATCGATCCGGGCGCGGACCCGGAACATCAGCTTCTCGCGTTCCTCGGCGGTCTCGACCGTCTTCGGCGTGAACTGCGCCACATCGGCGACATAGGACACGGTCGCGGGCAGAACCAAATCCGGCGCGGCATCCATCACCAGTCGCACCTCGGACCCTGCGCGCACCTTGCCCGCTTGCGAGGTCGGCAGGAAGAAGGTCATGTAGACATCGCTCAGATCGACGAGGTTGAGCACCCGCCCTCCGGCAGAGACCACCTCGCCCTCCTGCGCCACCAGATATTGCACGCGCCCGTCGCGCGGCGATTCCAGGGTGGCATCATCGAGGGAGGAGGTCACGGAATCGATCGTCGCCTGCGACGCGTCGACCGCTGCCTCGGCGTCGACCACCTGCGCCTTCGCCGAGCCGACCCCGGCCTCGGCGGCGGCCACCGAAGCCTGCGCCGAAGCGAGGCCGGCGCGCGCCTGACGTTCGCTGGCACGGTCGTCGTCCAGCGTCTGTTGCGACAGCGTGCTGTTCTTGACCAGTTGTTCCGAGCGGTTCAGTCGCAGAACCGCGGCATCAAGCACCGACTGCGCCTGGTCGACCTGGGCGACGGTCGCGCGCCGTTGCGCCTCGGCCTGAGCGACCAGGGCCACCGCCGTGTCCACGCCGATCCGGGCCCGGCGCAGCTGTGCCTCGGCCTGCCGCTTCTGCGCCAGAAGCTGGACCACATCCATCTGCACCAGCACGTCGTCGCGGTGCACGAAATCGCCCTCGCGCACCTTGATCGCGGCGATCTTGCCGCTGGAGAGCGCGGCGATGTCGACCTCGGTCGCCTCGATCCGGCCGTTGCCAGAGGCGATCCCGGCGGGCAGGGAGGGCGTTCTTAACGTTTGCCAGCCATACCAGCCCGCCCCGCAGGCGGCGACAGCCAGCGTCGCCCAGATCCATTTCCTGTCGAGCTTCATCATCATGCGCAACTCTGTTAATGCGGTGGCTGAAAAATCCACAGCTGGGACCATAAGGGCGCGGCGGCCCTTGTCAACTGATGTTGACTTGCGGGATCGTGAAAAGGAGAGGACAGATGGAGATGAAACCGGGGCACGACGAACGTCCCGCGCGGCAGCGAATCCTCGACGTGGCGATCTTGCGGTTTTCGTGCCAGCCATTCTCGGAGGTCAGCCTGCGCGACATTGCCGGGGATGCGCAGGTCGACGTGGCCTATGTGCACCGCACCTTCGGCTCCAAGGTTGGCCTGTTTCGCCAGGCGCTGGATGCGCAGTTCGACTTCGACGCGATCTTCGCCGAGCCGGTCACCCGCGAAGGGGTGATCCGCCGCCTGTGCGACCAGATCACCAAGGAAAGCCCGCGCACCAGCGACGAGGCAGGGCCGATTGACATGATCCTGCGCTCCTGCACCAGTGCCGAGACCCGCGACATCCTGCGCGAGGTCAGCACCGAGCGGTTTCTTGACCGGATGATCGCCAAGTTCGGGAGCGAGAGCGCGATGCCGGTCATGCTCGCCATCAGCCTGCTGTTCGGCACGGTGATCCAGCGCAACGCACTCGGGATCGAGCGGCTCGCTTCGACCCCCGATGACGAGCTGCGCAATGCCGTCCATGATGCGATGATGCGGCTCATCGCCTGACCATCGGGCGGCGGGCTTGCGTCACTTCTCCGGTCCCGGAACCGCTCGCGGGTGCCGCCGTCATCCGGAGCCGCTGGCGCAACTGTCACGAGCCGCCCCGTGACGGTGAGGGCAGGCCGCCTCGCGCAGATTTCCGGGGGCCGCCGGTGGTTGCGGTCCGCGTCCCGGCCGGCAATCGGATGCGCAGCAGCGCGACTTTGTTTCGCAAATCGGAGGAGAGGACGCTCTGCCCCTTTCCCCGTCGGCTTCAGGCAATGGCTTCGATCTCGGCCCTTCCCAAGGCCGAGCAGCGGTTCATGACTGAGCTGGTGAATGCCTCCGGTGCGAGAGAGCCTGCGAAGGATGCGGATCTGGATTTCGGCGGTCTGGCGGTCAGGGTCTCGTGACAGGATCCGTTCGCCAAGGAGTTTGAGGCGGTTCATCTGAGCCTCGAGGCGACTTCGGGCGTGATCGTCGGTCCATGTCTTCCGGATCGATCGCCCCGGACATCGCGTCGCCCGCAGGATCTCGTTTCGCGAGATCGCGGCGGGGCAGTCCGGCTTCCACGCTCGACCATTGCGACGGATCGGTATGATCGGTTCTGCGCCGTGTTCGAGGATCGCCGCATGGCAGCGGCGCGTGTCACAGGTTCCATCGGCAGTGACCGTCTCGATCTCTTCGCCAGCCGGGATCTGCGACAGTAACTCCGGCAGGATCGGGCTGTCGCCCCGTCTGCTCGAGGTGAATTCGACTGCGCGGATGTCGCCTGTGGCCGTGTCCATCGCCAGGTCCACCTGCCGCCATGCGCGCCTGCGCGTCACGCCATGCTTGCGCGAAAGCCACTCTCCATCACCTCGAAAGCGGATCCCGGTGCGGTCGATCAGCAAGTTCAGCGGCTGGTCGGAGCGCCGATACGGGATCAGCACCTGGATCCGAGCCTGACGCCGGCACAGCGTCGAATAGTCGGGCACGGGCCAGTCCAGCCCCGCCAACTCGATCAGGCTCGCCACCAAACCGACGGTCTGACGAAGCGGCAGGCCGAACAGCACTTTCAGCGTCAGGCAGGTCTGGATCGCACTGTCGGAGAAGGTCTCGGGGGGGCGCGCTTGCCACTTCGGTCCGCTTGCCAGGACATTTCCGGATCGAACCAGACGGACAACGATCCTCTCCGCTTCAGGGAGGCGTTATCGGCAGACCCGTTCGTCGTGCGCTAGCGGGTGTTGGCAGGCTTTGACATGCCATCGCATCTAACCATCAGGATTCCCGAGGTGAATCCCTCTCACTGATATGTGCGACAAGCCCATTCCCGTGTCTCAATGGCTCGGACGTCTCGCACCAACGCAAACGCGCTGGATGCTCCCCACGTTGGAGCGCGTGTCAGGCCCTGTCCTGCCAGGCCTGCCGGCGAATCGCACGCACACGCGCGACCGCCGCGGTGATCTGCGCTTCGGTCAGCACCCCTCGGGCGATGGCCTTGCGAACCCAGCGCACCACGCGTTCTGGCAGCAAGGGGTCATAACCAAACAGGTTCTTGATCATAATCAGATCATTTCCAGCCGCGAGCGCCTGCACGACGGCCTCCTCCCGGCTCATAAGATGCCGGATCGCGTCCATATCGACATCATCCGTCATCACCCCCCCCCGGTATCCGAGCTTCTGCCGCAGAAGATCTGTCACGATAGGGGCCGAGACAGTGGCCGGCCGGCCGTCAGGAGCCAAGCGTTCAAGACATAAATGGCCCGTCATCACTATGGCGGGGACGTCGGGCGAGACGAACAGTCGCGAGAAAGGCTCCAGTTCCGCCTCGGTCCAACGCGCAGAAATGTCGACGACCCCGCTGTGGCTGTCACTCGTCGAGCGGCCATGGCCGGGAAAATGCTTGGCCGCGCAAAGAATACCGGCGCTGGCAAAACCGCCGGCAAAGGATTCGGCATAGGCGGCGATGCGTTCGGGATCGGTGCCATAGGAGCGCTTCGGTCGGCCGATCACTGGATTTTCAGGATCGTCGACATCCAGCACGGGACCAAGATTGATGTTGAAACCGAGTGCCGCGAGCTCCCGCCCCGCCTTGGCGTAAAGCTGGCGGGCCGCAGTCGGCGACAGTGTTTCCGCGACCGTCCGGGCGGCGGGCAGCCGCCTGACGCCGTGCGCCGGGGTCAGGCGCTGAACCACGCCGCCTTCATGATCAATGGCGATCAGCGGCTGATTACCGCCGGCGCGGAACAGGCGTATCAGATCGGCTAACTCGTCGATCGTGCCAATGTTCTGATTGACAAAGAACACCCCGCCAACCTGGCCGCGCTGGACCTGCCGCGCCAGAAGCCGCGCCGAGAGGGACCGGGCATTCGCACCATAGAAACCCACGACGAGCAATTCTGCAACCGCAGCCGCAAGCTCGTCGCGCGGTCGGAACAGACCGAACCATGCCGCGGGGTAGCCGAGCATGCCGCGTCCGAAGCCCCGAACCGCACGAACGGCGCGCCAGAGCCGTCGCAAGCTTGTGCGAGGGGCGCTGATCGCGCGGTTCGTAGTCTTGCGCAATTGCTTCAGGGCAGTGGCGATGCGGGGTGCCATGATCAGACCGGATGAGCGCAAACGTGCGCCTGTGTAAGGTGATGTGGATTCACGATGCCCTTCCTCCGTCGCGATGGCGGTCGATGTGGCGGAGGATCGTCGCGGCGAGGGCCTCGACATTCCCCGGCCTGAAATAATGCCCATGCGCCCCGGGGATGATCTCGACATCATGGCCGGCAGGGTAGGCGGTGCGGAACAACTGTTCCGGCGCGGCGATATGGCCATAGGGATTGAGATAGCTGCCCGCGCCGAAGAGAAGCAGGGTAGTGCCCGGATAATGGAAGAAGCGGCCCTGCTCCATGAGGATGGTCAGGGCGACGTTGCGGCCCTGGCGCAGCAGCTCCAGCCCGGCTTCGCGCATCACCAGCCCCCCCTGGCAATTCCCGCCAAGGAACAGCGGGCCGGTCGGGGCGATGGATGTGATCTCGTCGGCATAGAACCGGCCGAGCGCCTTGAGGGTGTCGGCCGTGTATTCGACGGCAAGATGTCCTGAACGCAATCCGAACAGCGACACCGCGTCATCCAGACTTTCGCTCAGCTGCGCAAGCTCGTGGCCTGCCTGAAAGCACCAGAAGAGCTTCGGAAGCGGTCGGTCTGCGCCCAGGCTCCGCACCAGCCCGGCCTTGCCAAGGCGCCGGCCGGGCCATGTTGCGAGATGGGGCAGGATCTTCGCGGCCAGCGCATCCCCGATGTCGGGTGACGACGGGACATGCGGGGCCTCGAGGCGGGCATCCACCATCAGGGCCAGAACCTCGACGGTATCGAAGCCTGCCTCGAACCCGGCATCGAGGGTGATGCCGAAAGCGTCCTCGATCGCGAACAGGAGGTTCGCCATCGACAGAGAGTCGATTCCCGCATCGCGCAGGCTGTCGCGCGTGCCGGCGACGACATCGGTCCCGGCCTCCGTGTCGATCAGCGCCATGAGCTTCGCCTCGGTCGCGGTGGCGGTGGTGCGGGCCTTCGGCGGCTGCGTCAGGTGGGGCGGCACCGGCAGCGCGCGGCGGTCACGCTTGCCATTGGCATTGCGCGGAATCCCCGGAATGGGAAGGAAGACCGCAGGCACCATGTAGGATGGCAGAAGCTGCTTCAGCCGTGCGCGCAGATCGACCGGATCGGGCGCGGGGGCGCCGGCCATCATGACCACATGGGCGATCAGACGATCGGGAGCATGAGCCGAGGAGGCGAGCGAGACGGCCGCGTCACTCACACCGGGCAGGCTGCAAAGGGCGGCCTCGACCTCGCCGGGCTCGATGCGATAGCCGTTGACCTTCAGCTGGCTGTCCATGCGCCCCAGACAGACGAACCCGCCGTCGGCACCGGCCTTTGCCCGGTCGCCGGTCCGGTAGATGCGGGTGGGGCCCCGGCCGGGGAGATCGACCACCGGGAACTGCTGTTCGCTCAGCACAGGCTGGTGCCGATACCCCCTGGCCAGTCCGGGCCCGAAGAGGCAAAGCTCTCCCTCCTGTCCCGGTGCGGCAAGCCGCAGGGGCTCATCCATCAGACAGGCCCCCATATTGTCGATGGGCTTCCCGATGGTGACCGGCTGGCCGGGCGCGCAAATGGCGAACAGGGCTTCGACCGTGGCTTCCGTCGGCCCATAGGCGTTGATGAAGCTGCGGCCTTTCCCCCAGCGCTCGACCAGCGCGGGCGGGCAGGCCTCGCCCGCCACGATCACATGGGTCAGATGCGGATGCTCTGCCTGCGGAATGATCGCCAGCGCCGAAGGCGTCAGCGACAGATGCGTCAGCCGGGCCTGCGCGATGAAGCGGCCGACGGGTGGGCCGGGGACCGCCTGCAAGTCCGTGGGACAGACAAGACAGGCCCCGGCGGCCAGTGTCATGGCCATGTCCCCCACCGAGACATCGAAGCCGAACCCGCTGATCTGCGAGACCCGCGCGCCGGGGGTGATCTGGAAGTGTCGGGACGCCGCGGTCGCGTAATTGGCAAGCGCGCCGCGCGAGATCTCGACCGCCTTGGGCTGTCCGGTCGTCCCGGAGGTGAAGATCATGTAGGCCAGCGCATCCGCCGCGCTTTCCTTCGCCTGCCAAAGGGGGGCAGGCCTGTCGTCATGATCCGGCAGCTGGCCGCAATTGACGAAACCAAGGCCGATGTCAGGCAAGGCAGGGCTTGCGGCGTTCACGACGACCGTCCGCGCGCCGGCGGTTTCCAGCATGTAGCGCAGCCTTTCTTCCGGCAGGGCCGGGTCGAGCGGCACGAAGACGCCGCCAAGCCGGAGAATGGCGAGGAACGCGGTCACACGGTCCACCGTCCGGCCAAGGCAGACGCCCACGCTGTCGCCGGCGCTGACGCCGGCTGCGGCCAGCGCTGAAGCGAGATCATCGGTTCTGAGGACAAGATCCGCGTAGCTGAGGCGGCGGTGCCCCATTTCAACGGCGGGGGCCGTCGGCTGCCGCCTGGCGTGCCCGGCGACAAGGGCCAGCAGATCGGGCGGCAACGCTCGCCTCTCTCCGATCAGGATGCTGGGCGCGGGGGGCGGTGCGGACAGGGGCGCGGGCGGGCGCGAGAGCGCGTCGGCAAGCCGCCGGGCGAGGGCCGCACCGCTGGCTCCCGCCATGACGACAAGCGTGTCATCGTCTCGCAGATCGTCTTGCAACCGCAGCAGCAGCTCTGACATGTCCGAGACGTGTTGGCACGAAATCCCCTCGGTTCGGCAGGCATCGGCCAGCGCGGCATCTCCGTTCCCCGCCTGCACGCTCTCACCGAGCGCCGCCACCGGCAGGATGAAGCTGCGGTCCGCCGCCTTCAGGGCCTGCGCGAAGCGCAAGGCCATGCGCGTGACCCGGCTGTGCAACTGCGGCTCGAGGATCGCGATCAGCCGTCCCTGCGTCGTCTCGCGCAGGACGGCCAGCGCGGCCGCGATCTCGGTCGGGTGATGGGCGAAATCGTCAAAGATGCGCGGCTGGCCTGCCGTGGAAACACGCTGCAACCGCCGCGCGATCCCGCGGAATTCGGCCAGTGCGCCGGCTGCGGTCCGGAAGTCGATGCCAAGGGCCATCGCCATCCCCAGAGCGGCCATCGCATTGAGCAGATTATGGCGCCCCGGAACGGCCAGGGACAGCAGTCCCAGTGCGTTTCCGTGCAGGAAGACGGTGGCGCCTCCCGATCCATCGGGCGCCGCCCGCAACGCATTCCCGTCGCCAAAGCCATATGTCAGGGCCGCACAGCGCGCCTGGCCCAGGGCGTCGACGACAGCCGGATCGTCGCCGCAGACCACCGCCCGGCCCTCGGGCGGCAGCCGCGACAGGAAGGCCGCAAAGGCGCTTCTCAATCCGGTCAGCCCGCCATAGTGATCTGCGTGATCGTCATCGAGGTTGGTCACGATGGCATATGTCGGCTGCCACTGCGCCAAAGCGCCATGGGCTTCGCAGGCTTCGGTCACGAAAGGCGCACCGGGCGCGCCCAGCCGTGCGGGGACAATCTCGGGATCGGCAAAGGATGCCCCCAGCATATAGCCGAAATCGTCTGGTCCCGCAGCGTGCAGGATCTGGACAAGCATCGCCGTCACCGTCGATTTGCCATGGCTGCCCGCCACGCAGATGCTGCGACGCCCGGAGATCAGCTCGGCCAGCATCTGCGCGCGGGTCTTGACGGGAATGCCATCGCGCCGCGCCGCCCGCCGTTCCACATGGGTCTCGGGGATGGCCGGGCTTGCCACGATGCACTCCGCAGCCCGCACGAGGGCGGGATCGGTCCCCGCAAGGACTGCGATCCCCTGTGCCTGCAGCATGGCAAGACGTGCAGGGGCGCAGAGATTGTCGCTGCCGGTGACGGGGTGTCCTGCCTGCTTAAGCAAGAGCGCCAGAGGCAGCATCCCGCTTCCCCCGACCCCGATCAGGTGCAGCTGCGCGGGGTCAGACATCGCCCAGATCTCCCTTGAGGGCATATTCACTGATTTTTCCCAACTCGGCGAATATGCGCTGCCGGCCCTGCGCTGTCTGCCACCAGGTTTCCGCGGACAGATCGCCGGGATCTTCCGGGGGGCGGGCAATCAGTCGCACATCGGCCGGGACATGCCGGCGCAGGGTCATGATCGCGCGGCGCATGTGAAAGGGCTTGGCGCAGACGGCAAGACTGCGGACCTTTGCCCAGCCCAGCTCTTCCTCGATCAGAGCTGCGCCGAAAGCCGCGTTCTCGGCGGTATTGCGGGCGGATTTCTCCAGCATCAGCGCGCTTTCCGCCACGCCCGAGGCAAGCGCGTGATCGCGGTAAAAGGACCATTCCGCCGATCCATCGACAGCAGTGCCAGCGCCCGAGATCAACAGTTTCGGCGCCAGCCCCGCCTTGTAGAGGGCAATCGCCGGGTGGATGCTGCTGATCGTCGGGCTACAGAAAACGAATGCCAGATCCACAGCTTCCGGGCGGCATTTCTTGAACAGGAAGGCGCTGATGGCTGTGCGGCTGTCATATGGATCCATCCCGCGTTCCTCAATTTGTGCTAGCTTTTCAAGGGGCTGACTTTAAGCGATATCCACCTTGGGGCAATCGAAAACGCTTGCTGTAGCGTGGCGTCGATATTGGCCGCCCCTCGACCGCATCTGCGCTGCAAAGGTCCGCTTCCGCCCTTGGCGGCCATCCCGAAGGGGGCGGCCGGCTGGGGCCATCATCAGGCGGAGTGGCGGGCCGGGAACGGCCTGTCTCTGACCGGCGCGGCACTGGCAGTTTGTGGAGGGATAGGGGCGGATTCTCAGGAAAGCGCCCCACGCGCTGGTTTTTCATGGGGGACGTTTCAAGTAAGTATACAATTTTTATTGGGATTTTTTGAGAGCTGGTAGGCCCGGAGGGACTCGAACCCCCAACCAAGGCGTTATGAGCGCCCTGCTCTGACCATTGAGCTACAGGCCCAGCATGGGTTTCCGTCTATCACGGCGACTGCGAGCGTCAAGGAATGCCTGCACCGGGAGGCGCGGATTTGCGGCCGGCGATCAGCTCCGGCACGCCGGCGTGGCGCGATCGAAGACCGAACTGCAGGAGGTGGCGGCCGAATCTCGTGCCGGCCGGCTTGCACCTTCCTCTCGGGGGCCGCCCTGTGTGCCAACGGACCGGTCGGGCGGTGTCGTCTCCTCCCGCACCACGGGGGAGGGCTCGCCCACCGGCGCGGTGACGCCGCCGGCAAGAACCGCGGAGCCGGTGCCGGCGATCACGAGCAGGGTTGCAAAGGCGATGTGTTTCATCCTGTCCTCGAAATGATGCGCGCATGGCGGGGCGGCTTCGAGCTCCCCTGATGCGCTCCTGAAATCCCCGTGACCCTAGCGGCGGCGCGCCTTGCTGCGCAAGGTGGCACGAGGGCTGAGCACGGCGGCGGAGATTGTGCCGCAGGGGCAGGCGGGACGATTGCCCCTGCGCCGCGAACGCGATAAAGGCAGGGCGAAACCTGTCGCGAACCCGGAGCCTGCCATGACCGACACGAAACCCGGCCTGACCTATGCCGATGCAGGGGTGGACATCGATGCGGGCAATGCGCTCGTCGAACGGATCAAGCCGGCGGCGAAACGCACGACCCGGTCGGGCACGATGTCGGGGCTTGGCGGCTTCGGCGCGCTCTTCGATCTGAAGGCCGCGGGCTACAATGACCCGATCCTCGTTGCCGCGACCGATGGGGTCGGCACGAAACTCCGCATCGCCATCGACACCGGCAACGTCGACACGATCGGCATCGACCTGGTCGCGATGTGCGTCAACGACCTCGTCTGCCAGGGTGCCGAGCCGCTGCTGTTCCTCGACTATTTCGCCACCGGCAAGCTCGATGTCGATCAGGCCACCCGGATCATCGAGGGCATCGCCGAGGGCTGTGCGCAGTCGGGCTGCGCGCTCATTGGCGGCGAGACCGCAGAGATGCCCGGCATGTATGCGAAGGACGATTTCGACCTCGCGGGCTTTGCCGTCGGCGCGATGGAGCGCGGCGCGGATCTGCCGGCGGGGGTGAGCGAGGGCGACGTTCTGCTTGGTCTCGGCTCGAACGGCGTGCATTCGAACGGCTACAGCTTCGTGCGCAAGGTGGTCGAGCTTTCGGGCCTCGGCTGGCAGGCAGATTGCCCCTTCGCCGAGGGCAGCCTCGGCGCCGCGCTGCTCGCGCCGACCCGGCTTTACGTCAGGCAGGCCCTCAAGGCGGTGCGGGCGGGCGGCGTGCATGCGCTTGCTCATATCACCGGCGGCGGGCTGACCGAGAACCTGCCGCGCGTGCTGCCCGAGGGGCTGGGCGCGAGCATCGACCTGTCGTCGTGGCAGCTGCCGGGCGTGTTCCGCTGGCTTGCCGAGACCGCGCAGATGGCCGAGCCGGAACTGCTGAAAACCTTCAACTGCGGCATCGGCATGATCGCCGTCGTCGCTGCCGACCGCGCCGCCGAGCTGAAGGCGCTGTTCGAGGCCGAGGGCGAGACGGTCACCGTGATCGGCACCGTCACCACCGGGCAGGGCGTCGCCTACACGGGCGCGCTTCTGTGAAACGCGTCGCGATCCTGATCTCGGGGGGCGGGTCGAACATGCTCCGCCTCGTCGAGACGATGCAGGCCGAGGGCTATGCGGCGCCGGTGCTCGTCGCCTCGAACGACCCGGGGGCTGCGGGGCTCGTGAAGGCCGCGGCGAAGGGGGTGCCGACCGTCGCCGTCGATCACCGCCCCTTCGGCAAGGATCGCGCCGCCTTCGAGGCGGAACTGCTGAAACCGCTGCTGGCGGCCGCGCCCGACGTGCTCTGCCTTGCGGGCTTCATGCGGGTGCTGACGCCCGGCTTCGTCACCCGCTTTGCCGGGCGGATGCTGAACATCCACCCCTCGCTTTTGCCGAAATACCCGGGGCTGCACACCCATCAGCGCGCGCTTGATGCCGGCGACGCCGAGGCCGGCTGCACCGTGCACGAGGTCACCCCGGTGCTCGACGACGGTCCGATCCTTGGTCAGGCGCGGGTGCCGGTGCTGCCGGGCGACGATGCCGAGATGCTGGCCGCGCGGGTGCTGACGATGGAGCATCAGCTTTACCCGGCCGTGCTGCGCCGCTTCGTCGCGGGCGACCGGACGCCGGTTCTGCTCTGACGCACCCGGCCGCAAGCCCGGCGCCTCCGGCGGAGGTATTTTCGGCAAGATGAAAGCCCATCGCCCGGTCCTTTTGCGACCGGGCTTTTTCTTGGCCCAAATCCTCCCGCCGGAGGCTCCCGGCCGCATCGCGGGCCCTGCCGGGGCAGGTATTTGCACCGAAGGCCCCGCAAGCGCCTTTTCTTTCCGCTGACGACTCCCTAAAGGTCGGAAAACAACGGAGTGCGGGATGACCCCGCGGACAGGACGCCGATGCAGACCATCACCACCACCGAAGCCCTCGCCGAATTCTGCGCGAAGGCGAAAGCCCAGCCCTACGTCACCGTCGACACCGAGTTCCTGCGCGAGCGCACCTACTGGTCGAAGCTGTGCCTCGTGCAACTTGCGATCCCGCCGGCCAAGGACGGCGAGGCGGTGCTTGTCGACCCGCTGGCCGAGGGGCTCTCGCTCGAGCCGCTCTATGATCTCTTCCGCCACGAGGCGACGGTGAAGGTCTTTCATGCCGCGCGTCAGGATCTCGAGATCTTCTTCGTCGATGCGGGCCTCTTCCCGAAGCCGCTCTTCGACACCCAGGTCGCCGCGATGGTGTGCGGTTTCGGCGAGCAGGTGGGCTACGAGACGCTGGTGAAGAAGATCGCGCGCCAGGCGCTCGACAAGACCTCGCGCTTCACCGACTGGTCGCGCCGTCCGCTCACCGACGCGCAGAAGGTCTATGCCGTTGCCGACGTCACCCATCTGCGGGTGATCTACGAATTCCTGTCGAAGGAACTGGAGAAGTCGGGGCGCCATGTCTGGGTCGAGGAGGAGGAGGCGATCCTGCTCTCGCCCGACACCTATACCACGCTGCCCGAAGACGCCTGGCAGCGGGTGAAGACCCGCACCACCTCGGGCCGGTTCCTGGCCGTGGTGCGCGAGCTTGCCCGCTTCCGCGAGGGCTATGCGCAGAACAAGAACATCCCGCGCTCGCGCATCTTCAAGGACGACGCGCTGCTCGAGCTCGCCTCGACCCGGCCGACCACGCTTGACGAGCTTGGCAAGTCGCGGCTTCTGCTGCGCGAGGCGCGGCGGGGCGAGATCGCCGAGGGCATCATCACCGCGGTGAAGGCCGCGCTCGAGATGGCGCCGGAGAATTACCCGCATGTTCCCGACGAGCAGCACCAGCTGCAGGTGAACACCGCGCTCGCCGACCTGCTGCGCGTGCTGCTGAAGGCGAAATCCGAGGAGACCGGTGTTGCCGCGAAGCTGATCGCCACCTCGTCGGATCTCGACCGCATTGCCGCGGGCAAGCGCGACGTGCCGGCGCTGACCGGCTGGCGTGCCGATGTCTTCGGCCGCGATGCGCTGCGTCTGGCGAAGGGCGAGATCGGCCTCACCGCCTCGGGCGGGGCGGTGCGCGTCGTCGTGGTGTAAGACCTCGAGGGCCCGGCGCCGACCGGGCCCCCATGCCGCTCAGGCGGCGGTGATCGCGTCGACCTCGGCAAGCAGGCGGTCGCATTCGGCGGCGGTGCCGATCGAGATCCGCAGCCAGTCCCGCGTCCGCCCCTTGGCGAAATGCCGCACCAGGATGCCGCGCACGCGCAGCGCCTGCAGCATCTCGGCCGCGCCGATGCCCGAGGGCGCCGCAAAGACAAAGTTCGCCGCCGAGGGCAGCACCGCAAAGCCGCGGGCCTGAAGCCGCTCGGTCAGCCGGTCGCGATCGGCCATCACCTTGTGCCGCGTCTCGTCGAACCAGGCCGTATCCTCCCAGGCGGCGAGCGCGCCCGCGAGCGCCAGCCGGTCGAGCGGGTAGGAGTTGAAGCTGTCCTTGATCCGCGTGAGCCCCTCGATCAGCGCCGGCTGGCCCACGGCAAAGCCCACCCGCAGCCCGGCGAGGCTGCGCGACTTCGAGAAGGTCTGCACCACCAGCAGGTTGTCGTAGCGCGCGACCAGCGGCACCATGCTGTCGGCGCCGAAATCGACATAGGCCTCGTCGACCAGCACCACGACATCGGGGTTCGCCTGCAGCACCCGCTCGATCGCGGCCACGGGCAGGGCGATGCCGGTCGGCGCGTTCGGATTGGCGATCACGATGCCGGCGCAGGGGCCCGCGAGCGCGTCGACGTCGAGGCTGAAATCGGCGCGAAGCGGCACCTGCCGGAACGGGATGCCGTAGAGCGTGCAATAGGTCGGGTAGAAGCTGTAGGTCACGTCGGGGAAGAGCAGTTCGCCCTTGCCGCGGAAGAAGGCGTGGAAGGCATGGGCCAGCACCTCGTCCGAGCCGTTGCCGGCAAAGACATGATTGGCGCCAAGGCCGAAGCGCGCGCCGATCGCGGTGCGCAGCGCCGCCGCCGTCGGGTCGGGGTAAAGCCGCAGCGCGTCGCCGGTCGCGGCCCCGATCGCCTCGATCGCGCGGGGCGAGGGGCCATAGGGGTTCTCGTTGGTGTTGAGCTTGACGAAGGTGCGGTCCGTCGGCTGCTCGCCCGGCGTGTAGGGAACGAGTGCCGCGACCCCCGGGCTCCAGAACCTGCTCATGCTGTGCCTCCGCTTGTGGCCGTATCGGGCCGCAACCTAGCGCAGGCCCGGCACCGCGACCATGGCGAAATCGGCGCTCAGCGGCTGATCGAGCGCTCGTTCTGCGCGCCGATCACCACGATCTTGTGGGTATCGGCAAGGCGGGTGTTGTTGATGAAGGCCGCCGCCGTCACCGTGCGCGAGCCGGCGTTCATCACCCGCTGCGCAGCCGGCGAGCCGGGTTCGGGCGGGGCGATGACGAAGCGGTAGGTGATGACGCCATCGACCGGGCGGCCGTCGTCATCGGCCTCGAGCGCGGCGCCCCACCACCCTTGCGTCGGCGGCAGGCCGGTGACCGAGACGATCGCGCCGGTGGGGGTGCGCTTGATCTCGAGTGTGCTGACATCGGCCACGAGGGTGCGGTGATCGGCCTTGGCCTTGAGATAGCCCGTCTTCGGTTCGAGCGTCTGCACCTGTTCGGATTTGCCGAACCAGTTCCGCGGATTCACCCGGCTTTCCTTCCAGCCGCCGCAACCGGCGAGCGCGACGGAAAGGGCGAGCGGAAGGACGAGGGCGGGGCGAAGCGGTTTCATGGCGTCTCCGGACTGGTGCGCGCGGCGGGCGTGCGCTTTGCCCTTGGGTAGCCGATCGCGGGGCTTTTGAAAAGCCGCCACTGGACCCTTCCGGCGCGCAGGGGTAGGCAGGGGAAAACCCGTGCAAGGAGGGGACCATGGCCAGCGCCGCCTTCGAGGAGATCGCCGAAACCTTCGACTTCCTGGATGACTGGGAAGACCGCTACCGGCATGTGATCGAGCTGGGCAAGGCGCTGCCGGACATGGACCCGGCGCTGAAAGTGCCGGCGACCAAGGTCGAGGGCTGTGCAAGCCAGGTCTGGCTCTTGCCGCGGATCGCGGGCACCGGCCCCGCCGCGCGTTTCGACTTCGAGGGCGAGTCGGATGCGATGATCGTCGAGGGGCTGATCGCGATCCTGCACGCGCTCTATTCGGGGCTGAGCGTGGCCGAGGTGACGCGGGTCGACGCCAGGGCCGAGCTTGGCCGGCTCGGGCTGAACGAGCATCTGAGCCAGCAGCGCTCGAACGGGCTTGCGGCGATGGTCGAACGGATCCGCAAGCTCGCGGCCGAGGCTGCGGCCGGCTGAGCGGGCAGGGGGCGCCCCCGGCCGATCTGCGGACTGAAAAACGGGGGGGCTGGCCCCCCGTTCTCATTTGAAGTTGCGGCTGTCCTTGAGCTGGTCCCAGGCCCAGACCACCTCCTGCAGCATTTCCTCCTGGCTGCGGTCGCCGCCGTTCATGTCCGGGTGCAGCACCTTGATCAGCGCCTTGTAGCACTTGCGGATCTCGGCCTTGGTCATGCTCTCCTTGGCGTCGAGAATGTCGAGCGCGCGCCGCTCGGTCGGCGGCAGCCGGCGACCGATCACGGTGCGGCCGGGGTTTTGCGTGGCATTCTCGCCCAGCAACTCCTGCGGGTCCGAGATCCCGTGCCGGGCCCAGCCCATCTCCTCCTTCGACCGCCCGAAGGGTTTCGTCGGCCTTTCCCAGACCGTCGCATTCTCGAGGAAGCGCTGGAATTCCTCTTCCGACTGGCCCTGGAAGTAGTTCCAGTTCAGGTTGTACTCGCGCACGTGGTCCTTGCAGAACCAGAAATAGTCGTCGAGCACCTTCGGGCTTTTCGGCGCCCGGTACTGGCCGGGCTCAGTGCAGCCCTCGTGGTCGCATTTGCGCGTCGAGGTCTCGAATGCGCCCGACATCCCGCGCTTGCCCTTGGTCCGACGCTTCTTGTCGGCGGCTGCCGAGATGTTGAAGCCGAAGGGATCGGTCCCGCTCATGTCTGCCTCTTGTCCTTTTCGCATTCCCGCGTGGCGGCCCGCTTGACGGGGCCGGCCGACTCGGGCCACGCAGTCTAAGCAATTTGCCACGAGGCGAAAGGGGCGCAGCACGATGACGGGCGGAAAATCACCGGTGGCCGACGAGATCCGGGCGCGGCTTGCGGCACTCGAACCGAGCCATCTGGAAATCATCGACGAAAGCGCGCGTCACGCCGGCCATTCGGCCGTCGCCGTGGCCGGCGAAAGCCATTTCCGGCTGCGGCTTTGGGTGCCGTCTCTGGCGCAGGCCTCGCGGCTCGCACGGCATCGCGCGGTCCATGCAGCGCTCGGGCCCGGGCTGCTGGCCCGGGTCCATGCGCTGGCAATCGAGTTCGAGGATCAGACCTCTTCTTCCTCGGCCGGGCCGAGTCGCGGCGCCTTGCCCTCGGGCGCATAGACCGAGAGCATCCGCGCACGCCGCTCGGCGGCGCTTTGCGCGGCGAGCGTGGGGGCCTCGCCCAGGATCCCCTCGCCGCGGAACGGGCGACGGAAGACGAGCAGGTTGTGGAACACCGTCGTCTTCGAGGTCAGGCCCGCGCGCTCCTCGGCCGGAAGCGTCTCGGCGCGCCAGTATTCCCAGCCCTCCGCCGCGAGTTCGTTCATCGTGAGGGTGAGCGCGTGGGCGAAACGTTCCGCCCCGGTCTTCAGCCCGCGTTCCTTCTCGCCTCGTTGCGGGGCGGGGATCACCTTGTATTCATAAGCCTGCATGACGCACCTCTTTGCGGGGCCGTTGTTACCGAGTTGTGCGGGACGGTCAAGGAACGAAGGGGTGAGCCGCGAAAAAGCGGGACTGCGGTGCAGTCCCGCCGCGGCGAACGCCCCGACCGGGAAGGGGCAGGGGCGAAAAAGCGGGGCTGCGGGGGCTGGCCCCGCGGAAAGCGGTGGAAAACCCCACTTGCACATTTGCGGCGCCGGCGCTGTGCTGGGGGCAGTATGGCAAGGGAGACCGGTGATGGAAGAGATGCCGCTGGGCAGGGCGTTCACCCTGCTCGAGCCGGGGCCGGTGATCTGGGTGGTGACCGACGACGGGACACGGGCGAATGTGATGACGATCAGCTGGACGATGGTGCTCGACTTCGATGCGCGTTTCGCGATCTGCACCGGGCCCTGGAACAGCTCCTATGCCGCGCTCGAGGAACAGCGTGACTGCGTGATCGCGATTCCGCCGGCCGAGATGATCGACACCGTGCTGGGGGTGGGGACCTGCTCGGGCAAGGTGGTGGACAAGATCGCGCGCTTCGGCCTGCGCACCCAGCCCGCGCGCCACGTCCGCCCGCCGCTCCTTGCCGATTGCATCGCCGCCATCGAATGCCGCGTCGTCGACATCGTCGAGGCGCACAGCATCGTGGTGCTGCAGGGCGTGGCGGCCTGGACCAACCCGGCACTCTCGGGGGCGCGGATGCTGCATGCCGTGGGCGACGGCACCTTCATCGCCGATGGCGAGCGCTTCGACCGGCGCGCGCAGATGGCCTCGAAACTGCCGCCGGGGATCTGAACGGAACAGGGCGCCCGAAGGCGCCCTGACCCCTGTCGCGCGGCCCCGGGATCAGATCCCGAGCTTCTTCGCCACGATTTCCTTCACCGCGGCCGGGTTCGTCTTGCCGCCCGAGGCCTTGATCACCTGTCCGACGAACCAGCCGACCAGCTTCGGATTGGCCTTCGCCTTCTCGACCTCGGCGGGGCTTTCCGCGATGATCTTGTCCACCGCCGCCTCGATCGTGCCAAGGTCGGTGACCTGCTTCATGCCGCGTGCGGTGACGATCTCGGCCGGATCGCCGCCCTCGGTATAGACGATCTCGAACAGATCCTTGGCGATCTTGCCCGAGATGTCGCCCGACTTGATCAGGGTGATGATGCCGCCGAGCTGCGCCGGGCTCATCGGGCTCGCGTCGATGTCCGCGCCGTCCTTCTTCAGCCGGCCGAAGAGCTCGTTGATGACCCAGTTCGCGGCAAGCTTGCCATCGTCGCACACGGCCACGACCGCCTCGAAGTAATCGGCATTCTCGACCTCGGCGGTCAGCACCGAGGCGTCGTATTCGCTCAGGCCCAGCCCCTCGACGAAGCGCGCCTTCTTCTCGTCCGGCAGCTCCGGCATCGCCGCGGCGATGTCGTCGACCCAGGCCTGCTCGATCTCGAGCGGCAGCAGGTCGGGGCAGGGGAAGTAGCGGTAGTCATGCGCCTCTTCCTTCGAGCGCATCGAGCGGGTTTCGTTCTTGTCCGGGTCGTAGAGGCGGGTTTCCTGCACCACCTCGCCGCCATCCTCGAGAATCGCGATCTGGCGGCGCGCCTCAAAGTCGATCGCGGCCTGGATGAAACGCATCGAGTTCATGTTCTTCAGCTCGCAGCGCGTGCCGAGATGCGCGAAATCCTGCGTCGCCTGGTATTTCTCGTATTGCCCCGGGCGGCAGACCGAGACGTTGACGTCGCAGCGCAGGTTGCCGTTTTGCATATTGCCGTCGCAGGTGCCGAGATAGCGCAGGATCTGGCGCAGCTTCACCACATAGGCCGCCGCCTCTTCCGGGCCACGGATGTCGGGGCGCGAGACGATCTCCATCAGCGCGACGCCGGTGCGGTTCAGGTCGACGAAGGACATGGTCGGGTCCATGTCGTGGATCGACTTGCCCGCGTCCTGCTCGAGGTGGATGCGCTCGATGCGCACCTTGCGCGCGATGCCCGGGCCCATGTCGACGACGATCTCGCCCTCGCCCACGATCGGGTGATAGAGCTGGGAGATCTGATAGCCCTGCGGCAGGTCGGGGTAGAAGTAGTTCTTGCGGTCGAAGGCCGAGCGCAGGTTGATCCCCGCCTTCAGGCCAAGCCCGGTCTTCACCGCCTGGGCGATGCAGAACTCGTTGATCACCGGCAGCATGCCGGGCATCGCCGCATCGACGAAGGCGACATGGCTGTTCGGCTCCGCGCCGAAGCCGGTCGAGGCGCCGGAGAAGAGCTTGGCGTTCGAGCTCACCTGCGCATGCACCTCCATCCCGATCACCAGTTCCCAGTCGGCCTTGGCGCCGGCGATGACTTTCGGTTCGGGGGTCTTGTAGCTGAGAAGGTCGAGCATGGTCCGCTTCCGTATCAGGGTCTGTCTCGCGTTCTAGGACGTCGGCGCCGCCGGGGCAAGAACCCGGGGCGTTTCAAGACGGGCGCCGCGCGCAAAGGGGGCGCTGCCCCCTCGGGCTTCGCCCTCACCCCCGGGATATTTGGCGCGATTGGAAGAGCACGCGCCGTCCCGGCTTCCAATTGCCGCAAATATCCCGGGGGTGAATTGGCGCAGCCAAGAGGGGGCAGCGCCCCCTTCTGCCCTGCGTTCCGGGCGCGGCGCTCAGCCGGCGCGGAAATGCTTGGCGAGTTTCAGCCCCTGGCCCTGATAGTTCGAGGCGATGCCGGTGCCATAGAGCCGCTCGGGGCGCGCGGTCATCCGCTCGTAGACGAGCCGGCCCACCACCTGGCCGTGTTCGAGCACGAAGGGGGCCTCGTGGCAGCGCACCTCGAGCACGCCGCGCGAGCCCGCGCCGCCTGCCGCGCCATGGCCGAAGCCCGGGTCGAAGAAGCCGGCGTAATGCACGCGGAACTCGCCCACCATGGCGAGGTAGGGCGCCATCTCGGCGGCGAAATCGGGCGGGATCGTCACCGCCTCGCGCGAGACGAGGATATAAAAGGCGCCGGGATCGAGGATGATCCGCCCCTCGCGGGTGCGCAGCTCCTCCCAGAAATCCGAGGTCGGGTAATGCGCGATCCGGTCGAGGTCGATCACCCCGGTGTGCGGCTTGGCGCGGTAGCCGACGAGATCGCCGGTCTCTGGCAGCAGGTCGACCGAGAAGCCGAGGCCGGCGTCGATCACCGCCTCGCCGGTGACGAGCGGCTCGGCCGTGTGCAGTGCCTTCAGCTCGGGGTCGGTCAGCACCGCCTGGCCACGGCGGAAGCGGATCTGATTGAGCCGCATGCCGGGCCGCACCAGCACCGAGAAGGAGCGCGGGCAGATCTCGGCATAGAGCGGGCCGGCATAGCCCTCGGGGATGCGGTCGAATTCGGTGCCGCCGTCGGTGATCACCCGGGTCAGCAGATCGAGCCGGCCGGTCGAGCTTTTGGCGTTGGCGACGGCGGTGATGCCCTCGGGCAGTGCCAGCCCCTCCATCAGCGGCACCAGATAGACGCAGCCCTTCTCGAGCACGGCGCCGTTTTCGAGGTCCATCCGGTGCATCTCGAAATCGGCGAGCTTGGTCTCGACGCGGGTGCCGCGGCCGGCGAGGAAGGAGGCGCGGATCCGGTAGGCCACGGTGCCAAGCCGCAGATCAAGGCTCGCGGGCTGGATCTGGCCGGGCACGAGGGGCAGGGCGGCGCTGATCTCGCCACGCCCGACCATCGCGCGGATCGCGGAATCGGGCAGAACGCCGTGTGCCATCGCAGCCTCCCTCGCATAGACGAACGCCCACCCCCGAGGGGTGGGCGTTTCTCGTGATGGTCGGGCCGGAGAGATTCGAACTCTCGACCTTCCGCCCCCCAGACGGACGCGCTAACCAGGCTGCGCCACGGCCCGACACGAGGCGTGTATAGAGGTATCCGGGCGGCGGGTGCAAGCGGCAAAACGCAACTTTTTGCAACGGCCTGCCGGAAGCTCGCGAGGCCGTGCCCTGACCTGCGCGCCGGCTCAGCGCGGCAGGGCGCGCGGCGGCTGACCCATCCGGGCCTGCAGCGCCATGAGCCGGTCGCAGGCGGTCAGAAGCCGCATCCGCTCGACGGTGCCGAGACCCGCAAGGTCGAGCCCGGTCAGGCCGCGCGACAGCACCGCAAGCGCCGGCGTGGGCGGCAGGGTAGGGGCGGTCTCGGGGGGGCGGGCACTGCCGGCGACGAGCAGACTCACCACCTGGGCGAGTGCCTCGGGGTCTTCCGGCTCGACGTCGAGGGCGATCGGTGCCTCGGGCACCGGCTCGGGCTCGGGTGGCGAATCATCTGCATCCTCGATCTCGACGAGGCTCACGGTCTCGATCTCGGTGACGATCCCGGACCCCTCCGGTGCCGGTGCCTCGAAGAGCGAGGTCTGGCGCCAGGAGGCAACACGCGGGGTGAGCAGGGTGCCGGCCGGCGTATTGGGGCCGGGCGCCGCGTCTTCGGCGGCCAGGGCAGGCGCGGCCTCGGTCCCGCCGGTCTCGGTCCCGTCAGCCTCGGTCCGGTCCGCTTCGGGCAGCGCGGCTTCGGGCACGTCCTCGGCCGCGTCGAAGCTCAGCTCGACCCGGGCCGCGACCTGTTTCGCGCCCTGTTCGCGCAGCAGCTTCTGCACGCCGCGGATTGTCATCCCGTCATCGTGCAGGAGCTTCTTGATGCCGGCGAGCAGCTGCACGTCGTCGGGGCGGTAATAGCGCCGCCCGCCCGCGCCCTTGACCGGCTTCACCTGCGGAAAGCGGCTCTCCCAGAAGCGCAGCACATGCGTGGGCGTTTCCAGAAGCTCGGCGACTTCGGAGATCGTGCGGAAGGCATGGGCGGACTTGCTCATCTCGCGGTCCTGGTCGCGGCGGCGCGTCACTTCGCGTTGCCGGCCGCGACGCGATCCTTCATCAGGTGCGAGGGCCGGAACGAGAGCACGCGGCGCGGGCTGATCGGCACTTCCTCGCCGGTTTTCGGGTTGCGCCCCATGCGCGAACTTTTCTCGCGCACCGAGAAGGTGCCGAAAGACGAGATCTTCACTGTCTCGCCATTGGCCAGCGCGTCGGACATGTGGCGCAGCACGCTTTCGACGAGCTGCGCGGATTCGTTGCGGCTCAGACCGACTTCGCGGAACACCGCTTCGCTCAGGTCCATGCGCGTCAGAGTCTTTTCGGACATCGTGTCATCCCCCCGGATGTGACTGCGCCCACGATGGGCGCAAATCCATGCCGGTGTCAATAAGAACGGCTTGTCAACGGCTTGCGCGGCGCTCTGCCGCAGTGGGGATGCCCGCAAGACGGGCGGACGCGGCGCTTACCAGCGCAGCACCACCGAGCCCCAGGCAAGGCCGCCGCCGATCGCCTCGGTGACGAGCAGGTCGCCGGTCTTGATCTGGCCGCGCTGCTTGCCGACCGAGAGGGCGAGGGGAATCGATGCGGCCGAGGTGTTGCCATGGTCCTGCACGGTCAGCACGACACGCTCCATCGGCACCTGCATCCGCTCGGCGGTGGCCGAGATGATCCGCAGATTGGCCTGATGCGGCACGATCCAGTCGACGTCCTCGCCGCTCATGCCGATCTTGTCGAGCGCGGTATGGGCGGTTTCGGCAAGCTTCTGCACCGCATGTTTGAAGACGGCATTGCCCTGCATCCGCAGGTGCCCGGCGACGCCGGTGGTCGAGACCCCGCCATCGACATAGAGAAGTTCGCGGTAGCGGCCGTCGGAATGCAGATCGGTCGAGAGCACGCCGCGGTCGGAATTCGCACCGCTGCCCTCGGCCGCCTCGAGCACCAGCGCGCCGGCGCCGTCGCCGAAGAGCACGCAGGTGCCGCGGTCGGTCCAGTCCATGATCCGCGAGAAGGTCTCGGCGCCGATCACCAGCACGCGCTCGGCCTGGCCCGAGACGATCAGCCCGTTCGCATTCGCCAGCGCGTAGACGAAGCCGGCGCAGACCGCCTGCACGTCATAGGCAAAGCCATGCGTCGAGCCGAGCCCGGCCTGCACCATGGTCGCGACGGAGGGGAAGGTGAAATCGGGGGTCGAGGTGGCAACGACAATCGCGTCGATGCGGTCGGCGGGGATGCCGGCATCTTCAAGTGCCGCCTGCGCCGCCTTGGTCGCAAGCTGCGAGGTGGTCTCGCCCTCGGCGGCGAAATGGCGCCGCTCGATGCCGGTGCGGGCGCGGATCCATTCATCCGAGGTGTCGAGCGTGGTCTCGAACTCGCTGTTCTCGACGACGCGCGCCGGCAGGTAATGGCCGACGCCGCGGACGACGGATCTGATCTTCATAGTTCGTTCTCGCTGGATGCCTCTCCCGAGGGCGCATCCTGCCTTGCCACTGACGCAGAGGCAACCCGTGCCGCGAGCCTTTCGACGAAACCGGAGCGGGCGAGGCGGGCGGCCAGTTCGATCGCGGCGGCGACGCCGGTCGCGTCGGCCGAGCCGTGCGACTTCACCACGGTGCCGTTCAGCCCGAGGAAGACGCCGCCATTCGCCCGTCGCGGGTCGATCTGCGCGCTCATCCGCTTCAGCGGTCCCATCGCGAGGAAGGCGCCGAGCTTGGTCAGCGGCGTCGCGGTGAGTGCGCCGCGCAGCAGTTCGGCGGCGAATTTCGCCGTGCCCTCGGCGGTTTTCAGCGCAACGTTGCCGGTGAAGCCGTCGGTGACGATCACGTCGACGCGGTCGGAGGGCAGGTCATTGCCCTCGACGAAACCGATGAAGTCGAAGGCGCCGGCCTCTTGCGCCGCGCCGATCATCTCATGCGCCAGCCTCAGTTCGGCATGCCCCTTGTGCTCCTCGGTGCCGACATTGAGCAGCCCGACGCGCGGCCGCGCAAGGCCGAGCGCGTTGCGGGCATAGGAGGTGCCCATCAGCGCATAGGTCAGCAGGTCGGGGGCGTCCGCCTTCACGTCGGCGCCCATGTCGAGCATGACGTTCCAGCCGGTCGGGTTGCGCGAGGGCCAGAACGAGGCGATCGCGGGGCGGTTCACCCCGGGCAGCTTGCGCAGCCGCAGCATCGACACCGCCATCAGCGCGCCGGTATTGCCGCAGGAGACGGCCACCGCCGCCTCGCGCTCGCGCACCGACTCGATCGCCGACCACATCGAGGTGTCCTTGCCGCGCCGCATCACCTGCGAGGGCTTGTCATGCATGGTCACCACGCCGTCGGCATGGTGCAGCACTGCGCAGTCGGCCAGGCCGCGCGCAGCGATCAACGGGGCGAGCTCGTCCTCGCGGCCGTGCAGGATGAAGCGCAGCGCCGGGTTGGCACGATGGGCGATCTGCACACCATCGAGCACCGCGACGGGACCGCGGTCGCTGCCCATGGCATCGACAGAAATGACGAGGGCGCCGGACGCGGCCGGCGCCTTGGCCGCAGCGTCGCGGCCATCCGTCTGCGCGGCATCGATCCGGCCTTCGGCCCGCGTCTGCTCTTGTTCAGGCAGCATGGATCAGAGGCTCGGGCGACGCGCTTACGCGGCGTCGTCGTCCAGATCGACCTCGACGGCCTGAGCCACCACTTCGCGGTCGTCGTAGTGACCGCAGGCGCCACAGACGTGGTGCGGGCGTTTCAGTTCGCCACAGTTCGGGCATTCAGCCGGGTTGGCGGCCACAAGGGCGTCATGCGCACGGCGCATGTTGCGGCGGGAGCGCGTGACTCGGTTTTGCGGGACAGCCATGTCTAACCTCGATTGTTCGCGGGCACAGGGCCCTGATTTCCTTGAGTATCGTCACTGGCGCCGGAGAGCGGACCGGGTGCGAACCCAGACTTCGAATGAGGCCGGGAACATACTGCGATTCCGCTCCGTTGCAAGCCCTTTCTTGTGCTGCCGCGCCGGGTGGGCGGCAGAGCGCAAAAGCCGGGCAGGCGGCGCGCAAACGGGCGGTCAGTTGCCCTCCGTGTCGTCCTTCTTCGTCAGCAGGTCGCGCAGGTTGGCAAAGGGACGGGCGTCCTCGTCGCGCATCGGCACGGCGCCCGGCTCGGTCACCACGGTTTCGTCAAGCTCGGCGCCCGGTGCCCGCGGATAGAGCGGCAGGGCGAGTTCGAGCACCTCGAGCGCCACCGCGCCGAGGTCGATCACCGCAGGCAGCGGCTCGCTCGTGTCATCTTCGGGCATCTCGATCTCGTCGCCCTCGGGTTCGGGCATCTCGGCAAGGTAATGGCGCAGGACGCCTTCGCTCAGCCGGGTGATGACCGGGGCGAGGGTGATGACGCAGGATTGCACCACCTCGGCCTCGAATTCCGCCTGCAACGTCCAGTCCGAGCGGCCCTGCGGCGTCAGCGTGCCGTTCAGTCGCAAAGAGTTGAGCGCCTCGATCCCGGCCCAGGCGGCGATCGCCGCGCGGGTCTCGGCGTCGGGGCGCAGGTCGAAACGATTGGGTTTCCGGCCGGCAAGCTCGGCGGGGCGAAGCGGCGCGCTCCAGGGCGGGGGGGCATCGGTCATGGCGGCTCCTGGGTGATGGGCCGGACGCCCTCCGCATGGTGCTTGAGGGCGGGGCCGGGTTGTTGTAAGCGGGATAAAAGGCCACAGGCCACGAGGCAAGAGGGGGTAACAGGTGAGCACCGGAACCGTGACGCGGCGCATTGCGCTGGCGATGGCCCTTGGCGCGAGCCTCTTGGCGGCTGGCTGCACGGCGATCTACCAGAATCATGGCTATGTCCCGTCCGACGAGGATCTGTCGCAGGTCCAGGTCGGCAAGAGTTCGCGTGATGACGTGGCGGCGGCCGTGGGCCGGCCTTCCGCCTCGGGCGTGCTCGAGGGCTCGGCCTGGTATTACGTCGGTTCGCGCTGGAAATACTACGGCGCCCGGGCGCCGCAGGAGATCGACCGCCAGGTCGTCGCGGTCAGCTTCGACAAGGCCGGCACCGTCGCCAATATCGAGCGCTTCGGCCTCGAGCGCGGCGAGGTGGTGGTGCTGTCGCGGCGTGTCACCAAGTCGAACATCAAGGGCATCAGCGTCGTGCGGCAGCTTCTGGGCAGCCTCGGCCGGGTGTCGGCGACGCAACTCACGCAGTGAGCCTTGTCGCGCCGCGGCGGTTTTTCTTCCGTCGCGGTGCCGAGTCGCCTATGATCGCTCCCGTTCGGGCCAACCCGGGGAGCCACCATGTTTTCGCTCGCGAGGGGACGTTACGGCGCGCGGTTCGCCGCGACCCCGTCCGACCTTCGCGCCGCGCAGGCGCTGCGCTGGCGCAGCTTCGTCGGCGCCCGTGGCGGCATTGCTCTCGATGCGGTGCCGCTCGATGCCGATGAGTTCGATGCCGTCTGCCGGCATGTCCTGGTCGAGGAGGTGGCGACGGGGCGGCTGGTGTGCTGCTTCCGTCTGCTGCCGCTGAAGGACGGTTCCGAGATCGGCCGCAGCTATTCCGCACAATATTACGAGCTTTCGGCGCTGCGCGGATTTGCCGGCCCGATGGTCGAGATGGGGCGCTTCTGCATGGAGCCCGGCCTGCACGACCCCGACATCCTGCGCCTGGCCTGGGGCGCGATGACGCGCTTCGTCGATGCCGGGAAGGTCGAGATGCTGTTCGGCTGCTCGTCGTTCACCGGCACCGACTGGGAATATTTCGCCGATGCCTTCGCGGTGCTGGCCGAGCGCCATCTTGCGCCGCGGCGCTGGTGGCCGCGGGTGAAGGCGCCGCAGGTGGTGCGCTATGCCCGGGCGCTGATCGGCCGGCCGGGAGACCCGAAACTGGCGATGCTGCGGATGCCGCCGCTGTTGCGCAGCTATCTGACGATGGGGGGCTGGGTCAGCGATCATGCCGTGGTCGATGAGGCGCTCGGCACGCTCCATGTCTTCACCGGGCTCGAGATCGGCGCAATTCCGCCGGCGCGGGCGCGGGCGCTGCGGATGGTGGCAGGCTAGGGGGCGCTGCCCCCTCTTTTGCCTGACGGCAAAATTCACCCCCGGGATATTTGGCGCGATTGGAAACGGAAAGAGGGGCGTTCTGTGGGGGCGATTCTCTGCGTGGTTCGGGGCGCAGGGGCGCGGCGGGGAACGCTTTGGCGGCGTGGCTTCCGGGGGGTGGAAGAATATCCTGAAAACCCGACAAATTTTGGCGTGATTGTTTTCTTGAACCCGGCGCGCGGATCTGGCGTAACTGCCGGGACGGGGCGCATCGGGCGTTCCGCCGCCCCGGGCGGGGTTGTATCTGCCGGCCGCTTCCCCTTTATGGGCGGTCAAATCGAGTCCACAGCCATATCGGACAGTCTGATGCAACGGGATATCACCAGCGGCGCGGCCATCACCTTCGACGGGGTCGGCAAGAGCTATCCGAAGGCGGGTGGCGGCAGCGTCACCGCGCTCGAGGGGATCACCTTCGAGGTGCCGGCGGGCTCGATCACCGGCATCATCGGGCGGTCCGGCGCGGGCAAGTCGACGCTGCTGCGGATGGTCAACGGGCTCGAACAGCCGACCGCCGGCACGATCACCGTGGCCGGGCGCGATGTCGGCCGGGCGCGCGGTGCGGCGCTGCGCGAGATCCGGCGCGAGGTCGGGATGATCTTCCAGCACTTCAACCTGCTCTCGTCGCGCACGGTCGAGGACAATGTCGCGCTGCCGATGGAGATTGCCGGCATTCCCGCGGCGAAGATCCGGCCGCGGGTGCGCGACCTTCTCGCCCGTGTCGGGCTTGAGCCGCTGGCCGGGCGCTATCCGGCCGAGCTGTCGGGCGGGCAGAAGCAGCGCGTCGGCATCGCCCGCGCGCTGGCCACCGATCCGAAGGTGCTGCTCTCCGACGAGGCGACCTCGGCGCTGGACCCGGAGACGACGCAGACGGTGCTGCGGCTTCTGGCCGACATCAACCGCGACCTCGGGCTGACGATTCTTCTGATCACCCACGAGATGGCGGTGGTGCGCGACATCGCGAGCCATGTCGCGGTGATCGAGGGCGGGCGGATCGTCGAGCAGGGGCTCACTTATGACGTCTTCACCGCGCCGCAGCATCCGACGACGCGCAGCTTCCTTGCCGGCGTCACCGGCGTCACCCTGCCGCGCTTCATCGCCGACAGGTTGCAGACCGACCGCCCCGAGGGGCCGGCGCGCGAGGTGATCCGCATCACCTTCCTTGGCGACAACGCGACCGACCCGCTGCTGGCGCGGATGAGCGCGATGCTGGGGCTTGATGTCAACATCCTCGCCGGCGCCATCGAGGAGATCGGGCCGCGCCCCTTCGGCAACCTGCTGGTCTCGATCGACGCGGCGCGGGCGGCCGAGGCGCGGGCCTATCTCGAAAGCCATCAGCAGCGCACGGAGGTGCTGGGCTATGTCCTCTAATCTGATCAACCTGCTGATCTCGGCCACCTGGCAGACGCTCTACATGGTCTTCCTGTCGACGCTGATCGGCGCGCTGATCGGCCTGCCGATCGGCGTGTTCCTTGCCTGTTCGCGGCGCGGCGAGCTGTTGTCGGCGCCCGCGGTGAACAAGGTGCTGGGCATCGTCGTCAACGCGACCCGCTCGATCCCCTTCATCATTCTTGTCGTGGCGATCATCCCCTTCACCCGGCTGATCGCCGGCACCTCGATCGGCACCACCGCGGCAATCGTGCCGCTGACGATCGCCGCCGTGCCCTTCATCGCGCGGCTGATCGAGAACGCGATCCGGGAGGTCGACGCGGGGCTGATCGAGGCCGCCCGCGCCATGGGCGCGACGCCCCTGCAGATCATCCGCAAGGTGCTGATCCCCGAGGCGCTGCCGGGCATCACGCTCGGCCTCACCCTCGCCGTCGTCAGCCTGATCGGCTATTCGGCGATGGTGGGCGCGGTCGGCGGCGAGGGGCTGGGCGACCTTGGCATCCGCTATGGCTATCAGCGCTTCATGCCCGACGTGATGGCGGTGGTGGTGGTCATCCTCATTGTTCTCGTCCAGCTCGTGCAGACCATCGGCGAATGGATCGCACGGAGGGTGGATAAACGCGCGCCCGGCAACCGCGGCGCCTAAACTTCGAAGCTCAAAGGGAATATTCCGATGAAAAAGCTGATGACGCTGATCTCCGTGCTCGCGCTCACGGCCGGGACCGCGATGGCCGAGGACATCAAGGTCGGGGTCTCGCCGGGCGAGCATGCCGAGATCATGGAAGAGGTGGCGAAGGTCGCCAAGCCGATGGGCCTTGATATCAAGGTGATCGAGTTCTCGGATTACGTGGTGCCGAACCAGGCGCTCGCAGATGGCGACATCGAGGCGAACTCGTTCCAGCACAAGCCCTACCTCGACAACCAGATCAGGGACCGCGGCTTCAAGCTGGTGCCGGTGGGGACCACGATCACCACGCCGATGGGGCTTTACTCGAACAAGGTGAAATCGCCGGCCGACCTGAAGGACGGCGACACCGTCGGCATCCCGAACGATCCGACGAACGGCGGCCGCGCGCTTCTGGTGCTGCAGGACTTCGGCCTGATCAAGCTCGCCGACGGCACCGGTCTGACCCCGACCGTTCTCGACGTCACCGAGAATCCGAAGAACCTGAAGTTCCAGGAACTCGACGCCGCGCAGCTGCCGCGCTCGCTCGCCGATCTCGATGCGGCGATGATCAACACCAACTATGCCATCGCCGCCGGTCTGAACCCGAAGACCGACACCATCGCGATGGAAAAGGCCGACAACCCCTATGTGAACATCATCGTGGTGCGCGAAGGCGACGAGACCGCGCCTTGGGTGAAGACGCTGGTCTCGGCCTATCACTCGGATGCGGTGAAGAAATTCATCGAGGACAAGTATCACGGCACGGTGCTGACCTCCTGGTGAGCCCCGCCAGAGACCGATCGACGGGCGCCCCCTCGGGCGCCCGTTTGCATGTGTGCCCGCTGCACGCCCCCGTTGACCTTTCGCCGCCGCCCGGCTAGCGGAGAGCCATGGCACGCGCACCCCTTCTTCAGCTTTCCGGCATCTCCCTCACCTTCGGCGGCGACCCCGTCTTCGACGGGCTCGATCTCACCGTCCAGGAGGGCGACCGCATCGCCCTTGTCGGCCGCAACGGCTCGGGCAAGTCGACGCTGATGAAGGTGATGGCGGGGCTCATCGAACCCGACCATGGTTCCCGCGTGGTGCCGAGCGGCACGCGCGTGGGCTACATGGAGCAGGAACCCGACCTGTCGGGGTTTGCCACGCTTGGCGATTTCGCCGGCTCTGGCTTGTCCGAGGCCGAGCATTACCGCGTCGCGATGGTGGCCGAGGGGCTGAAGTTCCGCCCCGAGACCCCGGTCGCCACCGCCTCGGGCGGCGAGCGGCGGCGCGCGGCGCTGGCCAAGCTTCTGGCCGAGGCGCCGGAACTGATGCTGCTCGACGAACCCACCAACCACCTCGACATCGAGGCGATCGGCTGGCTCGAGAACGAGCTGAGGGCCACCCGCACCGCCTTCGTGCTGATCTCGCACGACCGCGCCTTCCTGCGCAACCTGACGCGGGCCACGCTCTGGCTCGACCGCGGTGCGCTGCGCCGGCAGGAGCGCGGCTTCGAGGCCTTCGAGGACTGGCGCGAGCAGATCTGGACCGAAGAGGACGAGGCGCGCCACAAGCTCGATCGCAAGATCAAGGCCGAGGCGAAATGGGCGGTCGAGGGGATCTCGGCGCGGCGCAAACGCAACATGGGCCGGGTGCGCGCGCTCCAGGCGCTGCGCGCCGAGCGCGCGGGGCAGATCCGCCGTCAGGGCACCGCGGCGATGGAACTTGAAAGCGCGGGCACCTCGGGCAAGCGGGTGATCGAGGCGAAGGGGCTGTGCAAGGCCTTCGGCGACAAGATCATCGTGAAGAATTTCGACCTGCGCGTGCTGCGCGGCGACCGTGTCGCCTTCGTCGGCCCGAACGGGGTGGGCAAGACCACGCTGCTGAAGATGCTGACCGGCGAGATCGCGCCCGATGCCGGCACGGTGACGCTCGGCACCAATCTCGAGATTGCGGTCTTCGACCAGGCGCGCGCCACGCTCGATTTCAACCAGACGCTCTGGGACGGGATGGTGAACGATCCAGATATGCGGGTCTCGGGCCAGTCCGACCAGGTGATGGTGCGCGGCCGGCCGAAGCATGTGGTGGCCTATCTCAAGGATTTCCTCTTCGACGAGAGCCAGGCGCGCGCGCCGATCGGCTCGCTGTCGGGCGGCGAACGGGCGCGGCTTCTGCTTGCGCGGATCATGGCGAAACCCTCGAACCTGCTGATCCTCGACGAGCCGACGAACGATCTCGACGTCGAGACGCTGGATTTGCTGCAGGACATCCTTGGCGAGTATGACGGCACCGTGCTGCTGGTCAGCCACGACCGCGACTTCATCGACCGCGTCGCGACGACGACGATCGCGATGGAGGGCGACGGCCGCGCCACGGTCTATGCCGGCGGCTGGAGCGACTATCAGGCGCAAAAGGCGCTGAGCGTCTCCGCGCCGGCGACCGCCTCGGCCGCCTCTGCCGCGAAAAGGGCAGAGCCTGCGCTGGCGCCAAAGGAGACGCCGAAGAAATCGGGCCTCAGCTTCACCGAGAAACACCGCCTCGAGGAATTGCCGGGCGTCATCGACAAGCTCGAGCGCGAGATCGGCAAGCTCTCCGAACTCCTCTCCGATCCCGCGCTCTTCACCCGCGAGCCGGTGAAGTTCAAGAAGGCCACCGAGATGCTCGGCGAGCGTCAGGCGGCGCTGAGCGCGGCCGAGGAGGAATGGCTGGCGCTCGAGGAAAAGGCGCAGGGCTGACCCCGGCCCGCAGTGACGCTGCGTCACGCCGCCACAGCCTTTACCCCTTCATCTTGCCGGAAATACCTTGCGGGGGTCCGGGGGTGCAAAACCCCCGGCCGCGCCGCCACAGGCCCGCAGGAGACCAGATGACCACATCGCCGCAAGGCCCGCTCGCCGGGCTCCGCATCGTCGAGATTTCGGGCCTCGGCCCCACGCCCTTCACCGTGCAGCTCTTCGCCGACATGGGCGCTTCGGTGATCCGCATCGCGCGCCCGGGGTCGGGGGGCGCGGCACACCACGTCCTCGGTATCGCGAACGACCCGATCGAGCGCGGCCGCGACGTGCTGGAGCTTGACCTCAAGGCGCCCGAAGACCGCGCCGTCGCGCGCCGGCTGATCGCCAGGGCCGATGCGCTGGTCGAGGGGATGCGCCCGGGCGTGATGGAACGCCTCGGCCTCGGTCCGGCCGATTTCCCCGAGAATCCGCGCCTCGTCTATGGCCGGATGACCGGCTGGGGGCAGAGCGGCCCGCTGGCCCAGACCGCGGGGCACGACATCAACTTCGTCGCGCTCTCGGGCGCGCTCGGCGCGATCGGCACGCCCGAGACGCCGGTGATCCCGCTCAATCTCGTCGGCGATTTCGGCGGCGGCTCGATGTGGCTGGCCTTCGGCATGATGGCGGCGCTGTGGCACGCCAAGGCGACGGGGCAGGGGCAGGTGGTGGATGCCGCGATCACCGACGGCATCGCCGGACTTCTGGGCATGGTGCACGGGCTTGCAGCAAGCGGGCTCTGGTCCGACCGGCGCGGCGAGAACCTGCTCGACGGCGGCGTGCCCTATTACGGCGTCTATCCGTGCAAGGCCGGCGGCCATTTCGCCATCGGCCCGATCGAGGAGAAATTCTGGCTCGCGTTTCAGCACCTGATGGGCTTTGCGCCGGGCGAACTGCCCGACCGCGCCGACCGCAGCCTCTGGCCCGAGCTGCGCGCGCGCATCGGGGCGCGCTTCCTCGAAAGGACCCGTGCCGAGTGGGAGGCGATCTTCGACGGCTCCGACGCCTGTGCGACGCCGGTGCTGACGGTGTCGGAGGCGGTGGCCCATCCGCACAATGTCGCCCGCGGTGCCTATCTGCGCCACGAGGATGTGGTGCAGCCCGCCCCCGCGCCGAAGCTGAGCCGCACGCCGGGCGCGATCGGGCCGGGCTCGACGCTGGCCCGGATCGGCCGGGACGAGGCGCTCGCCCGCTGGGGCGCCTGAGGGCGGCCGCGCAACTGCCTTGACTTGCGCCTGCCGATCTCCGATAAGCCGCCAACCCGGCGGAGGACTCCCTTCTGCGGGGGAATCATGTGCAACACTGCCCCGGGAGGGGCGCGCTGTCCGAGGCGGGCCCGCAAGGGCCCCGAAACTCCGCAAGGGGCCACAGGGCGCGGCTTGGAAAAGGAAGAACGCATGTTTGCGGTCCTCAAGACTGGCGGCAAGCAATACAAGGTTCAGGCGGGCGACGTGCTCCGCGTGGAACTGATTGCGGCCGTCGCTGGCGACAAGGTCCAGTTCAACGAGATTCTGATGCTCGGCGGTGACACGCTGACCGTCGGCGCCCCGCTCGTCGCTGACGCTGCGGTCGTCGCGGAAGTCATCGACACCATCAAGGCCGACAAGGTCATCACCTATCACAAGCGCCGCCGCAAACATTCGTCGCAGCGCACCCGTGGCCACCGTCAGAAACTGACGCTGGTGCGCGTGACCGAGGTTCTCGCCTCGGGCGCCGCTGCCTCGGGCGTGAAGGAAGCCGTCGGCACCGCTGCTGCGCGCGTCGCCGCGCACGACGCGAAGTAAGAGGAGACTGACAGATGGCTCACAAGAAAGCAGGCGGTTCGTCCCGCAACGGCCGCGACTCTGCCGGTCGTCGTCTTGGCGTCAAGCTTTACGGCGGTCAGGCGGCGGTTTCGGGCAACATCATCGTGCGTCAGCGCGGCACCACCTGGTGGCCGGGCGAAGGCGTGATGATGGGCACGGATCACACCATTTTCGCCGTCACCGAGGGCAAGGTCACCTTCAAGAAGGGCCTCAAAGGCCGTACCTTCATCTCGGTCCTCCCGGTTGCGGAGGCGGCCGAGTAAGCCGAACCGCACTCCGGACAGGAACAGGGGGATCGGCTGCAAGGCCGGTCCCCTTTTTCTTTGCCGCATCGCGGCAGGGAGATCTCGAGAAATTCATCGAATTTTCAAACGGGTAGGGTTCAAATTGTCATCATCCCGCCCCATTTTCAGGACCAAGGAAAACAGGCCCGCGTTTCGAGGAGGAGCGCCGATGTTTCAAGATACCCTCTCCGCTCAGCCCGTGATCGAGGCCGGCCGCTTCGTGCTGCGCCCGCTGCGCCGCTCGGACGCCGGGCTGATCTCGATGTATACCGCCGATCGCCGCGTCGCCGAGGGCACCCGCGCCATCCCGCATCCGCTTCCGCCGGGCGCCACCGAGAATTTCGTCGCCCGCGCCATGGCCGAGAAGCGGGCGGAGGATGTCTGGGCGATGGACGGATCGGCGAACGGTCTGGCCGAGGTGCTGGGCATCGTCTCGCTCACCCGCGTCGAGCCCGACCAGTCCGAGGTCGGCTTCTGGGTCGGGCCGGGGTTCTGGAACACCGGCTTCGCCTCCGAGGCGGTGACGGCGCTGGTCGCGGCGAACCCGCACAATTCGCGCACCCTCTTTGCCGAGGTGTTTCAGGATAACCCGGGTTCGGCCCGGGTCCTGACGAACTCGGGCTTCGAATATCTGGGCGATGCCGAAAGCTGGTCGGTCGCGCGCGGCGGCCGGGTGCCGACCTGGACCTACCTGCGCAAGATGGGCTGAGGGCAGACGGGAGGGCGCTGCCCTCCCGGACCCTCCCGAGGTATTTATGGCAAGATGAAGGGCGGGGCTCTTTCATCTTGCCATAAATACCTCGGGGGTGTGGGGGCGGCGCCCCCACGCGCGGCTTGAAGAATGCGGCGTGCCGGCGTAAACGGACGCCTTGCAAACAGGGACGACCGCCGATGAAATTCCTCGACCTCGCCAAAGTCTACATCCGCTCCGGCGCCGGTGGCGGCGGCTCCGTCAGCTTCCGGCGGGAGAAGTTCATCGAGTTCGGCGGGCCGGATGGCGGTGACGGCGGCAAGGGCGGCTCGGTCTGGGCCGAGGCGGTCGAGGGGCTGAACACGCTGATCGACTTCCGTTACCAGCAGCATTTCTTCGCACAGAACGGCCAGCACGGCATGGGCAGCCAGCGCACCGGCCGGGATGGCGACGACATCGTCCTGAAGGTGCCGGTGGGCACCGAGATCATCGACGAGGACGAGGAGACGGTCCTTGCCGATCTGACCGAGCCGGGCAGCCGGGTGCTGCTGGCAAAGGGCGGCAACGGCGGCTGGGGCAACCTGCGTTTCAAGAGCTCGACGAACCGCGCGCCGTCACGGGCGAACCCGGGGCAGGAGGGGGTCGAGCGCACGCTCTGGCTGCGGCTGAAGCTGATCGCCGATGCGGGGCTTCTGGGCCTGCCGAATGCCGGCAAGTCGACCTTCCTTGCCGCGGTGTCGAACGCGCGGCCGAAGATTGCGGATTATCCCTTCACCACGCTGGTGCCGAACCTCGGCGTTGTCGGCATCGACGGCAAGGAATTCGTCATCGCCGACATCCCCGGCCTGATCGAGGGCGCCTCCGAGGGGCGGGGGCTGGGCGACCAGTTCCTCGGCCATGTCGAACGCTGCTCGGTGCTTTTGCATCTGGTCGACGGCACCTCCTCGACCCTGACCAAGGATTATCGCACGATCATCGGCGAGCTTGAGGCCTATTCGCCGGAGCTGGCCGAGAAGCCGCGGGTGACGGTGCTGAACAAGATCGACGCGCTTGATCCGAAGACGCTGTCGAACCGCAAGCGCGCGCTCGAGAAGGCCTCGGGCGGGCCGGTGTTGCTGATGTCGGGCGTCTCGCGGCAGGGGGTGAACGAGGTTCTGCGCAAGCTCTGGGCCGAGATCTCGGGCGACCGTGCCGGCGAGGAAGAGGTGACGCCGTGGCGTCCCTGAAGCCCGATGTGCGGGCCGCCTCGCGGCTGGTGGTCAAGATCGGTTCGGCGCTGCTGGTGGGAGAGGGCGGGCTGAAGACCGACTGGCTTGTCGCTCTGGCCGAGGACGTGGCCGCGGCGCGGGCGCGCGGCACCGATGTGGTGCTGGTGTCCTCGGGCTCGATCGCGCTTGGGCGGCGGGTGCTCGGCCTGCCTGCGGGGGCGCTGGCGCTCGAGCAGAGCCAGGCCGCGGCGGCGGTGGGGCAGATCCGCCTTGCCCGCGCCTATGAGGAGGTTCTGGCCCCGCATGGCGTGACCACGGCGCAGGTTCTGGTGACGCTCGAGGATACCGACGACCGGCGTCGCTATCTGAACAGCCGCGCCACGATGGAGACCCTGCTCTCGCTTGGCGTCGTGCCGATCGTGAACGAGAACGACACCGTCGCCACCGACGAGATCCGCTTCGGCGACAACGACCGGCTGGCGGCGCAGATCGCCGTCACCGTGGGCGCCGATCAGCTGATCCTGCTCTCGGATGTCGACGGCTTCTATACCGCGAACCCGAAGGAAGACCCGAGTGCCGAGCGCTTCGAGATCGTCGAGCATATCTCGCCCGAGATCGAGGCGATGGCGGGCGATCCGATCTCCGGGCTCTCGAAGGGCGGGATGAAGACGAAGCTTCTGGCGGCGAAGACCGCGGTCGCCGGCGGTTGTGCCATGGCGATCATGGAAGGCTCGGTCGCGCGGCCGCTTTCGGCGCTGGCCGAGGGCGCGAACAGCACCTGGTTCCTGCCCGAGGGTGACCCGCAGGTGGCGCGCAAGCGCTGGATCGCGGCGATGAAGCCGCGCGGCGAGATCTTCGTCGATGCGGGCGCGGTCGAGGCGCTGATGTCGGGCAAGTCGCTCTTGCCGGCGGGCGTCACCAGGGTCGTCGGCACCTTCGGCCGGGGCGAGCCGGTGGCCGTTGCCGGGCCCGACCGGGCGATCCTGGCGAAGGGGCTGGTGCGCTACACCGCCGAGGAGGCGCACAAGATCGCCGGCCACCGTTCGCGCGAGATCGAGGAGATTCTCGGCTATCCGGGGCGGGCGGCGCTGATTCACCGCGACGACATGGTGGTGGGCTGAGCTGGCCCTGCCGGCCGCGAGGGGCGATGACGCGCCCCTCTCCCGAGCGTGATTTGCAGCGCCCGCCCCGAAGGCGGGCGTTTCGCTGTCAGGGCCTTGGCGCCGCACGAAATCCGGCCCGCGGTGCAGCCGGGAGATGCCGTGCAACGCACCGAAATCACGCGGAATTCATCGCTTTCGTCAGGGGTGCTCACGGCCGATCAAATGGCGAGGCCCCCCCTGCCGGCAGGGCCGGTCGGGGGCTAATCTGTTTCCCGAAGCCTGGGTCTGTCGGGTGGCGCCGTGCCATTGACGCGACCGGCCATGAAGGTTTCGTCCCACCGGCCCGCCACACCAGGGGGCCGGCTTCACGGAGCAGATCATGCGTTCCATCCTTCTTCCCGTCGTCACCGCTCTCGCGCTCGGCTCGGCCTCGCTTGCCATGGCCGCGGGGGCGACCACGACCGACGGCACGATCACGTCGATCGACAAGAAAGCGCATTCCGTCACGCTGTCGGATGGCAGCACCTACAGCATGCCGAAGACGGTCAAGCTGAAGGCGTTCAAGGTCGGCGAGAAGGTCGCCGTCACCTGGGAACAGAAGGGCAAGGTGAACGAGGCCACGGCGCTCGTCGCCGTCAAGGGCTGAGGCCCTGTGTCGGGGCGGAGACCGCGTGGCCTCCGCCCCTTTTGCTTATTTCGCGATGCGGTCGAGCACGCGGGCCCAGCTGCGGATGCCCTTGTGGAACGATTTCACGTCGTATTTCTCGTTCGGCGAATGGATCGCGTCGTCGTCATTGGCATAGCCGATCAGCATCGCGTCCATGCCGAGGATCGACTTGAAGTAATAGGCGATCGGGATCGAGCCGCCCATGCCGACGATCACCGCCTCGCGGTTCCACTCGTCCGACAGCGCCTGGCGCGCCGCCTCGAACTCGGGCCGGGCGGTGTTCATCACCGCGGCCGGCGCACCGTCGAGATCGCTGTCCCAGGTGACGCGCGCGTCGACGGGCAGATGCGCCTCGACATGGCGGCGCACCGCGGCGCGGACCTTCGCCGGGTCCATCTCGCCCACCAGCCGGCAGGTGATCTTGCAATGCGCCTCGGCCGGGATCACGGTTTTCGAGCCTGCGCCCTGATAGCCGCCCCAGAGCCCGTTGATCTCGAGCGTCGGACGCGCCCATTGCTGTTCGAGCGTCGAATAGCCCTTTTCGCCATGGGCGACGGTCATGCCGGCATGGGCGAGATACTCAGCCTCGTCGAAGCCGCAATTTTCCCACTGCCGTTTCAGCTCGTCGGGGACCTCGTGCACGCCCTCGTAGAAGCCTTCGACCGCAACGCGGCCGTCCTCGTCGTGGAAGCCGGCGATCAGCTTCGAGATCTCGCGCAGCGGGTTCAGCGCCGGGCCGCCGTAATGGCCCGAATGCAGGTCGATGCGCGGGCCGTGCAGGGTGAACTCTTCCTTCAGCATGCCGCGCAGCTGACCGGCGATCGAGGGCACGCCGGGCGAGACCATCGAGGTGTCGCAAATGAGCGCAAGGTCGCAGGCGAGCTCGTCCTTGTGCGCGTGCAGGAAGGGGATGAGCGAGGGCGAGCCCGATTCCTCTTCGCCCTCGAAGAAGATCGTCAGGTTGCCGGGCAGGGTGCCGTTCACGTCCTTGTAAGCGCGGCAGGCCTCGAGGAAGGTCATCAGCTGGCCCTTGTCGTCCGAGGAGCCGCGGCCGCGGATCACCGGACCGTTCGCGGTTTCCTCGATCGCGGGGTCGAAGGGCTCGCGCTTCCACAGGTTCAGCGGGTCGACGGGCTGCACGTCATAATGGCCGTAGAACAGCAGATGCGGCCCCGGGCCCTCGTGCCGCGCCACCACCATCGGATGCCCCGGGGTGGCCCGGGTCTCGGCCTTGAAACCGAGCGAATTCAATTCGTTGACCAGCCAGTCCGCGGCGCGGGCGCAATCGCCCTTCCAGGCCGGATCGGTCGAGATCGAGGGGATGCGCAGAAGCTCCATCAGGCGGTCGATCGCCTGCGGCAGCTCTGCGTCAATGCGGGTGAGAACGGCGTCAATGGTCATGCGTGCCTCCTGTATCGGCGCACCCTAGCACCGGGGGCGGCGCTGTCCAGTGCGCCCCGGCAGAGGCGGCGGCATCTGCACCTTTGGTCTGGCTTGGCCGGGCGGGGCAGGGTGCGCGACAATTTTTCACTCCCATCCGGGCCGTTTGACCTCTATCAATGCGGCCACGCGATACAGGCCGCTAAGGCAGACCCAGCGAACCAGGCAAGGGAAACGGAAATGGACTACGATCTCGCGCTCGATCAGGCGATCCAGAAGCTGCACGACGAGGGCCGCTACCGGGTCTTCATCGACATCGAGCGTGAAAAGGGCGCCTTCCCGAAGGCGATGTGGACGCGCCCCGACGGCTCGAAGAAAGAGATCACCATCTGGTGCGGCAACGATTATCTCGGCATGGGCCAGCACCCGGTGGTGCTTGCGGCGATGCACGAGGCGCTCGATGCCACCGGCGCCGGCTCGGGCGGCACGCGCAACATCTCGGGCACGACGGTCTATCACAAGCAGCTCGAGGCGGAGCTTGCGGACCTGCATCAGAAGGAAGCGGCGCTGGTCTTCTCCTCGGCCTATATCGCCAATGACGCGACGCTCTCGACCCTGCGGGTGCTGTTTCCGGGCCTGATCATCTATTCGGACGCGCTCAACCATGCCTCGATGATCGAGGGGATCAAGCGCAATGCCGGGCCGAAGCGGATCTTCCGCCACAACGACGTCGCGCATCTGCGCGAGCTGCTGGCGGCCGACGATCCGGCGGCGCCAAAGCTTATCGCCTTTGAATCGGTCTATTCGATGGACGGCGATTTCGGCAAGATCACCGAGATCTGCGACCTTGCCGCCGAGTTCAACGCGCTGACCTATCTCGACGAGGTGCACGCGGTCGGCATGTATGGCCCGCGCGGCGCCGGCATCGCCGAGAAGCTGGGCGAGATGGGCCGCATCGACATCTTCAACGGCACGCTCGGCAAGGCCTTTGGCGTCTTCGGCGGCTATGTCGCGGGCTCGGCGAAGATGATGGACGCGCTGCGCTCCTATGCGCCGGGCTTCATCTTCACCACCTCGCTGCCGCCGGTGATCGCCGCGGGCGCGGCCGCCTCGATCGCCTTCCTCAAGACCGCGGCCGGGCAGGCGCTGCGCGACAAGCAGCAGCTGCATGCCAAGATCCTGAAGATGCGGCTGAAAGCGCTCGGCATGCCGATCATCGACCATGGCAGCCACATCGTGCCGGTGGTGATCGGCGATCCCAAGCACACCAAGGCGCTGTCGGACATGCTGCTCGAGGAATTCGGCGTCTACGTGCAGCCGATCAACTTCCCGACCGTGCCGCGGGGCACCGAGCGGCTGCGCTTCACCCCCTCGCCGGTGCACGATCTGCAGCAGATCGACCACCTTGTGCGCGGGATGGACATGCTGTGGTCGCGTTGTGCGCTGAATCGCGCTGAGGCGAGTGCCTGAGGCATTTTCTGCGTGTGCACGGCTCTCCGCCTTGTGATAGGAAATGACCATGAATCGCGGACGGGGATCGCGATTCGAGAAACTCAGGAACTTGAAGGCAGGATCGGGCACATGATCGGGCGGAGGATTGCTCCTTCGACGCAGGAAGAGGACAAGCCGAAAGGCTTCGACGACTTCGAACTGCGGCTTGGCGACGTGATGCGGGGCGAGCGCGCGACGCTCGCCAAGTCGCTTCTTGACGTGCAGCGCGAGCTGCGCATCAAGGCGGCCTATATCGCGGCGATCGAAAGCGGCGATGTCGCGGCCTTCGAGACGCCCTCCTTCATCGCGGGCTATGTGCGCTCCTATGCGCGCTATCTCGGGCTCGATCCGGACTGGGCCTTTCGCCGCTTCTGCGCCGAGGCGGGCTTCCAGCCGACGCATGGCATGGCCGCCGCCGCTTCCGGCCCGAAACCGCAGCGCCGCCCGGCCGATGTGGCCGAGGCGCTGGCCAATCCGAACGCCACCTTCGTGCCGAAGACCGAGGCATTCTGGACCAAGATCGAACCGCGCGCCGTGGGCTCGGTGCTGGTTCTGGCGCTGGTTGCCGGCGGTATCGGCTATGGCGGCTGGACCGTGCTGCAGGAAGTGCAGCGCGTGCATCTCGCCCCGGTCGACCAGACCCCGGGCGTGGTGGCCGAGATCGACCCGCTGCAATCGGTGACCCCGGTGCAGACCGCCGGCAATGACGTGCCGCCCTCCGCCCCGTCGCCCGAGGCGCTCGACCGGATCTACCGGCCGCAGACGCTCGATGTGCCGGTGCTGATCGCCCGCGACGGCCCGATTGCCGCGATCGACCCGAATCAGGTCGGTGTGCTGCCGGGCACCGGCATCGCCCCGGCCCAGGCCGCTGTTGCCCAGAGCCAGCCGGGGCAGGGCGTGCAGATGGCGGCGGCAACGCCCGCGCAGCCGGGCCCCGACGGCGCCGTGGTGCGCACGCTTGGCGCCGATGTGCCCGCGGTCGAGGTGCTGGCGGTCCGTCCCTCCTGGGTGCGGATCTCGGCGGCCGACGGCTCGGTGCTGTTCGAGAAGGTGATGGACGCGGGCGAGCGCTACGCCGTGCCGAAGCTCGAGGAGCCGCCGGTGATGCGCGCGGGCGAGTCGGGGGCGATCTATTTCGCGGTGAACGGCATCGCGCATGGCCCGGTGGGCAAGCGTGGCGAGGTGACGAAGAACATCGTGCTCTCGCCCGAGGCGCTCGATCAGAGATACGCCGTGGCCGACATCACCGCGGATGGCGATCTGGCGAAGATGACCGCTGTTGCCGATGCGAGCGCCCTGGTGCCCGCTGCCGCGGAGCAGGCGGGCGAGTAAGCGCCGCGCAGATCGCGAAATCCCTTCGGCCGTTGCCCTCGGGCAGCGGCCGCTCTATGTCTGGGGCAGCAATCGGAGGCCCGACATGTCGCTCAATCCCGTCCGTCCCTGGCGCAACATCGAACGCCGCAGATCGCGGCAGATCATGGTGGGCAAGGTCCCGGTGGGCGGCGATGCGCCGATCTCGGTGCAGACGATGACCAACACCGACACCTCCGACGTGAAGGCCACGCTCGACCAGGTGCTGCGCGCGGCCGAGGTCGGCGCCGACATCGTCCGCGTCTCGACGCCCGACGAGGCCTCGACTCGGGCGCTGAAGGAGATCTGCCGCGAAAGCCCGGTGCCGATCGTCGCCGACATCCATTTCCACTATCGCCGCGCGATCGAGGCCGCCGAGGCCGGCGCCGCCTGCCTGCGCATCAACCCCGGCAACATCGGCGATGAGCGCCGGGTCAGGGAGGTGATCCGCGCCGCGAAGGACCATGGCTGTTCGATCCGGATCGGGGTGAATGCGGGCTCGCTCGAAAAGCACCTGCTCGAGAAATACGGCGAGCCGTGCCCCGACGCGATGGTCGAAAGCGCGCTCGAACATATCCGCATCCTCGAGGACAATGATTTCCGCGAGTACAAGGTCTCGGTGAAGGCCTCGGACGTGTTCCTTGCGGCCGCTGCCTATCAGGGCCTCGCCGAGGCGACCGACGCGCCCATTCACCTTGGCATCACCGAGGCGGGCGGGATGATCGCCGGCACGGTGAAATCGGCGATCGGGCTTGGCAACCTGCTGTGGATGGGGATCGGCGACACGATCCGCGTCAGCCTCTCGGCCGATCCGGTCGAGGAGGTGAAGGTCGGTTTCGAGATCCTGAAGTCGCTTGGCCTGCGCACCCGCGGCGTGCAGATCATCTCCTGCCCGAGCTGCGCGCGGCAGGGCTTCGACGTGATCAGGACCGTCGAGATCCTCGAAAAGCGGCTTGACCACATCAAGACCCCGATGAGCCTCAGCATCATCGGCTGCGTGGTGAACGGCCCCGGCGAGGCGCTGATGACCGACATCGGCTTCACCGGCGGCGGCGCGGGGGCGGGCATGGTCTACATGGCCGGCAAGCAGAGCCACAAGCTGTCGAACGAACAGATGGTCGACGAGATCGTGCGCCTTGTCGAGGAACGTGCGGCGCGGCTCGAGGCCGAGGCACAGGCGGCCGAAGCCGCACAGTGAACGCCGGCAGCCGGGCGCGGGGCGGGGGCGCATCCTGCAGTGCCTGACGGCCGGCATCCCGCGGCGGATCACTGCGCGGCCCTGCCAAGGAAAATGGGGGCGGCCCGTCGATGCGGTGCCGCCCCCGTCGCTTCCAATCGCATCAAATATCCCGGGGGGAGCCCGGGACACGGGCGGGGGGCAGCGCCCCCCTCTGCGCTCCTCAGCCGCGCTGCTCGGCGACGATCTTCGCCATCGCCTCCTCGGGGGCATAGCCGCGCAGCATCTCGTTGCCGATGATGAAGGTCGGCGTGCCCGAGATGTTCATCCGCTCGGCGAGCTGGTGGTTGGCACGCAGCACCGCCGTCACCTCCTCGGTGTTCATCTTCTTGATGATCGCGTCGGCGTCGAATTTGTTGTCCGCGGCCAGACGCTTCAGCCCCTCGAGGCTGATGTCGCCGCGCATCCCGATCAGCGCGTCATGCACGGTCTTGTAGGCCGCATCGCCCGCCACCTGCTTCGTCGCCACCGCAAAGCGCGCGCCCAGTTCCGACTGCTGGCTCAGGATCGGGAATTCCTTCACGATCAGGCGGATGTTGCCATCCTTCTTGAGCAGGTCCTCGACCTCGGGGAAGGCCTTCTTGCAGTAGGTGCACTTGTAATCCATGAATTCGACGATGGTCACGTCGCCCTGCGGATTGCCGCCGATCCAGCTGAAGCCATCCTCGAAGATGTCCTTGGCATTGGTGTCGACGAGGGTCTTGTCGTTCTCGACCGCGGCCGCCTGCTGACGTTCCTCGAGCACGTTGATCGCCTCGACCAGAACCTCGGGGTTCTGCATCAGATAGTCCTTCACCGCCTCGCCGAAGGCGGCCTTCTCCTCGGTCGACATCTTCGACAGATCAAGCGCGCCTGCCGGTGCGGCAAGCGCCGTGGAGAGGGCAAGGGCGGACAGCAGCGTGCGGGTCATCGGATCATCCTTTGTATCTCCCCGGGGAAGGCGGGGCGGGTCGCGGCCACACTGGCCAATCGGGCGCGCGGACGCAAGGGGGAGAGGGCGGGCCCCGGGGCGCCGGCCATTGACCCCGGGCCCGGGCCGTCCTATCGCCCGTCAAGGATTTTCAGGATGGAGCAGGGACATGCGCTTCTCAACCCGTGGTCAGGTCGATCCCTTCATTGTGATGGACGTGATGGAGGCCGCCCGCGCCGCCGAGGCCGCGGGCCGGCGCATCATCCACATGGAGGTGGGCCAGCCCTCGACGCCGGCGCCCGCTGCGGCGCGCAAGGCGCTTGCCGCGGCACTCGATGAGAACCCGCTCGGCTATACCGTGGCGCTCGGCCTGCCCGAGCTGCGCGCGGGCATCGCAGCGCTTTATGCGCGCTGGTACGGCGTCGATCTCGACCCCGGCCGGGTGATCGTCACCGCGGGCTCCTCGGGCGCCTTCCTGCTCGCCTTCTCGGCGCTCTTCGATGCGGGCGACCGCGTCGCGCTCGGCGAGCCGGGCTATCCGAGCTATCGCCAGATCCTGCGCGCGATGTCGGTGACGCCTGTCGGCATGCCGACGCGCCCCGAGAACCGCTATCAGCCGGTGCCGGCCGACCTCCCCGAGAACGTGCAGGGGCTGATCGTCGCCTCGCCCGGCAACCCCTCGGGCACGATGCTCGGCAAGCCGGAACTCGCGGCGCTGATGCAGGCTGCGGCGGCGCGCGACATCGCCTTCGTCTCCGACGAGATCTATCACGGCCTCGATTACGAGGGCCGCGCGGTCAGCGCGCTCGAGGTCTCGGACGAGGCCTATGTGATCAACTCCTTCTCGAAATACTTCTCGATGACGGGCTGGCGCGTCGGCTGGATGGTGGTGCCCGAGGATCACGTCCGCACCGTTGAGCGGCTGGCGCAGAACATGTTCATCTGCCCGCCGCACGCAAGCCAGGTGGCGGCGCTGGCCGCCCTTGGCGCGATCGACGAGCTCGAGGCGAACCGCGCCGTCTATGCCGCGAACCGCCGGCTGATGCTCGACGGCCTGCCGAAGGCGGGCTTCACCAAGATCGCGCCGCCCGACGGCGCCTTCTACATCTATGCCGATGTCTCGGATCTGACCGATGACAGCCGCGCCTTCGCCGCCGAGATCCTCGACAAGGCCGGCGTCGCCGTCACCCCGGGGCTCGACTTCGACCCGGCGCGCGGCCACCGCACGCTGCGCTTCTCCTACGCGCAGGGCACCGCCGAGATCGAGGAGGGGCTCGCCCGCCTCACCGCCTTCATGGCGGCGCGCTGAGCGGTTTCGCCCCGCCCCCGCCCGCGCTATAGTCGCCCGAAAAACGGAGCAGGCATGACACGCATCCTTCGGCTTTTCGCGGCGCTCTGGCTCGGGCTCGCGGGGCTTGCCACGGCGCAGGAAACCGGGCTTTCGGCACTCGCCCGGCTCGAGCCGGCGCGCAGCGCGGTCACCACCTCGGGGGGGGCGACCCAGGTCGCGCTCGGCCTCAGTCAGGCAGTGCCGTTCCGCGCCTTCCTGCTCGACGCCCCGCCGCGCCTCGTCGTCGATTTCCGCGAGGTCGATTTCTCTGCCGGCCGGGCCGAGGCGCTCTCGGATCAGGGGCTGATCGGCGCTGTCCGCTGGGGCCGGTTCCGCCCCGGCTGGTCGCGGCTCGTCGCCGATCTGACGGGCCCGGCGCGGATCGACACCGCGGTCGAGCAGACCGGCGAGGCGCCGCGCGTCGTGCTGCGGCTTTCTCCCGTTGCCGCCGAGGATTTCGCCGCCCGCGCCGGCGCGCCCTCTTCGGCGCTGTGGGACCTGCCGCAGCCCGCCGCGACCGAGCCGCCGCATCGCCGCCAGGACGGGCAGGCGCCGCTGAGGGTGGTGCTCGACCCCGGCCACGGCGGCATCGACCCGGGCGCCGAGGCCGACAACCTGAAGGAAGCGGTGCTGACCCTGACCTTCGCGCGGGTGCTGAAGGAGGCGATGACGCGGGCGGGCATGCAGGTCATCCTGACCCGCGAGGAGGACGTCTTCGTGCCGCTCGAAACCCGGATCACCGTGGCGCGGGCGGCGGGGGCGGACCTGTTCCTGTCGCTTCACGCCGATGCGCTGTCCGAGGGCGACGCCACCGGCTCGACCGTCTATCTGCTTGATGACAGGGCCTCGGACGAAGCCTCGCAGAAGCTGGCCGAACGACATGACCGCGCCGATCTGCTGGCCGGCGTCGATCTCGACGGCCATGACGATGCGGTGGCGGGCGTGCTGATGGATCTTGCCCGCACCGAAACCCAGCCGCGCGCGCTGCGCGCAAGTCAGGTGATCGCCGGGGCGATCAAGTCGGCGCATCTGCGCATGCACAAGCATCCGGTGCAGACGGCCGATTTCTCGGTGCTGAAATCGCCCGATATCCCCTCGCTGCTGATCGAGCTTGGCTTCCTGTCGTCCGAGGCCGATCGCCAGCGCCTGCTCGATCCGGCGTGGCAGGCACAGATGGCGCAGGCGATCACCCAAGGCGTCGCGACCTGGGCGCAGGCCGATGCGGCCGAGGCCCGGCTGCTTCGCCAGTGACGCGCCGGGCAGGGGGCGCTGCCCCCTCGGCCTCCGGCCTCACCCCCGGGATATTTGGCGGCGATTGGAAGACGAGCGCGGTGTTCTGCTTCCAATTGCCTGAAATATCCCGGGGGTCAGGGGGCAGCGCCCCCTGCCTGTGCCGTCATTTCGCGCCGTAGAGCGGCACCGTCGAGATCGACATCTTCGCCGAGCCCTCGACCACCTGGTTCGCATGGGTCAGATAGATCAGCGTCTGGTGATCCTCGTCATAGATGCGCGTCACCCGCAGGCTCTTGAAGATCAGCGAGCGGCTTTCGGAGAACACCTTTTCCCCCTTCGGCCCGCGCGCAATATCGCCGAGCGTGATCGGCCCGGTCTGGCGGCAGGCGATCGAGGCGTTCGACGGGTCCTCGAACCAGTTGCCCTGTTTCAGCCGGTCGAAGATCGAGCGGTCGAAATAGGAGACGTGGCAGGTCACGCCCTGCACCTTCGGGTCCTCGATCGCCTCGATGACGATGTCGTTGCCGGTCCAGTCGACGCCGACGCGGCCGACCTCCTCGGCGAGGGCGGGGGTGGCGGCGCGGCCTATCAGGGTGGCGGCAATCAGGGCGGCGGTCAGGGCACGCATGGAAACCTCCTTGGTTTTCCCGAAGATGGGGGCGCGGGGGCGGGGGCGCAACCGGTTCAGCCGCCGGGGCAGAGGTTCTCGCAGGGCACGCCGTCGTGGTCGCGGTCGAGCTTGCCGCCCCAGGAGCAATTCTCGAGCAGCCAATAGGCCTCCTCGCAGCTTTCAATGGTCTTCGAACAGGTCTTGTGCGGGCTGCAGGACCACGATTGTGCCAGCCGGGGCATGGCGCGCAACGTGCCCTTCGCCGGATCGGGCGCAAGCCCCAGGACGAGCGCCGCCGCCAGTGCCGTCATCATCGCGATCTCCTCCGTCCTGACCCGTTCCCGTTGAACGCCTGCGACGCGCGCTCGGCAAGGCCCGGGCGGTGAGACGCAGCGTCGCGGGGGCTTGACGCGAATCACCGCCTCCTCATAAATGAACGAGTGTTCAATAACCGGAGGGGAGGCCGATGTTCGCAGGTTCCATGCAGTTCGACCTGGGCGAGGACGTCAATGCGCTGCGCGAGATGGTGCACAGCTGGGCGCAGGAGCGGCTGGCGCCGATCGCCGCCGCCGTCGATCGCGACAACGTCTTTCCGGCCGAGCTCTGGGCCGAGATGGGCGCGCTTGGCCTGCTCGGCATCACCGTGCCCGAGGAATACGGCGGTTCGGGGATGGGCTATCTTGCCCATGTCATCGCCACCGAGGAGATCGCGCGCGTTTCCGCCTCGATCTCGCTGTCCTACGGCGCGCATTCGAACCTGTGCGTGAACCAGCTGAAGCTGAACGGCTCGCCCGAGCAGAAGGCGAAATACCTGCCCGATCTCGTCTCGGGCGCCAAGGTCGGCGCGCTGGCGATGTCGGAATCGGGCGCCGGCTCGGATGTCGTCGGCATGAAGCTGCGGGCCGAGAAGCGCGACGGCTACTATGTGCTCAATGGCCACAAGTACTGGATCACCAACGGTCCCGACGCCGACACCCTCGTCGTCTATGCCAAGACCGACCCCGCGGCGGGCTCGAAGGGCATCACCGCCTTCATCGTCGAGAAGGGGTTCAAGGGGTTCTCGACCTCGAAGCATTTCGACAAGCTCGGCATGCGCGGCTCGAACACGGCGCAGCTCTTCTTCGAGGAGTGCGAGGTGCCGTTCGAGAACGTTCTGGGCGCCGAGGGCCGCGGCGTGCGGGTGCTGATGTCGGGGCTCGATTACGAGCGGGTGGTGCTCTCGGGCATCGGGACGGGCATCATGGCGGCCTGCCTTGACGAGGTGGTGCCCTATGCCAAGGAGCGCCAGCAGTTCGGCCAGCCGATCGGGAATTTCCAGCTGATGCAGGCGAAGATCGCCGACATGTATGTCGCGATGAACACCGCCCGCGCCTATGTCTACGAGGTGGCGAAGGCCTGCGACAAGGGGCAGGTCACGCGTCAGGATGCCGCCGCGACGGTGCTTTACGCATCCGAACAGGCGATGGTGCAGGCGCATCAGGCGGTGCAGGCCCTCGGCGGCGCCGGCTTCCTCAATGACTCGGTGGTTTCGCGGCTCTTCCGCGATGCGAAGCTGATGGAAATCGGCGCCGGCACCTCGGAAATCCGCCGTATGCTGATCGGACGTGAAATCATGGAGAAAGCCTGATGCGTCCGATCCTTGCCGCCGTTCTTGCCCTGAGCCCCGCCCTTGCCGCCGCGCAGGATCTGCCGCCGTCGGCGACCGAGGGGCTCGAGGACACGGTGCGCGCCTGCTTTGCCGATTATAATCCCTACGCCGGCGGGCCGAGCTGCCTTGGCCAGGCGGCGCAGGGCTGCACCGCCGCGGCGGGGGACACGACGATCGCGATCGTCGCCTGCATCGGGGCCGAGACCCAGGTCTGGGACGATCTGCTCAACACCGAATACAAGGCCCGCCGCGCCGAGCTGACGGCGCCGGGGCTGAGTGACAAGCTGCTCGCCGCACAGCGCGCCTGGATCGCCTATCGCGATGCCGAATGCGGGCTCGAGGTCGCGCGCTGGGGCGATGCCTCGGCCAGCCGGATCGTCGGGGCGAATTGCGTGATGGAAATGACCGCCGCGCGCGCGGCGCAGTTGCGAGACAAGAAGGCACAGGAATGAAGCTGACCTCCTCCGTCCTGCCCTCCTCCGAGGGCTTCCGCGCCAACCGCGCGGCCCATGTCGAAATGCTCGAAACCGTGCGCGCGGCGGCCGAAGCCGCGGCCGCCGGGGGCGGGGCCGAGGCGACGGCACGCCATGTCGCGCGCGGCAAGATGGCCCCGCGCGAGCGGGTGGCGGGGCTGCTCGACCCCGGCTCGCCCTTCCTCGAGATCGGCGCGACGGCGGCGCATGGCATGTATGACGGCGCCGCGCCGGGCGCGGGCGTCATCGCCGGCATTGGCCGGGTGATGGGGCTCGAGGTGATGGTCGTGGCGAACGACGCCACGGTGAAGGGCGGCACCTATTACCCGATGACGGTGAAGAAGCACCTGCGCGCGCAGGAGATCGCCGAGGACTGCAATCTGCCCTGCGTCTATCTGGTCGACTCTGGCGGCGCGAACCTGCCCAATCAGGACGAGGTCTTCCCCGACCGCGACCATTTCGGGCGGATCTTCTACAATCAGGCGCGGATGTCGGCGAAGGGCATCGCGCAGATTGCGGTGGTGATGGGCAGCTGCACCGCGGGCGGCGCCTATGTGCCGGCGATGTCCGATGTGACGATCATCGTGAAGGAGCAGGGCACGATCTTCCTCGCCGGCCCGCCGCTGGTGAAGGCGGCGACGGGCGAGGTGGTCACCGCCGAAGACCTCGGCGGCGGTGATGTGCACACCCGGCTTTCGGGCGTGGCCGATTACCTCGCAGAGGATGACGCCCATGCGCTGGCGCTTGCCCGCCGCGCGGTCGGCAACCTCAACCGCGCGAAACCCACGACGGTGCAATGGCAATCGCCCGAGCCCCCGGCCTATGACCCCGAGGAGATCCTCGGCGCGGTGCCGGCCGATCTGCGCACCCCCTACGACATCCGCGAGGTGATCGCGCGGGTGGTCGACGGCAGCCGCTTCGACGAGTTCAAGGCGCGCTTCGGCGAGACGATCGTCACCGGCTTCGCCCATCTTGATGGCTGCCCGGTGGGCATCGTCGCGAACAACGGCGTGCTCTTCAGCGAGGCCGCCCAAAAGGCTGCGCATTTCATCGAACTCTGCTCGCAGCGCGGCATTCCGTTGATCTTCCTGCAGAACATCACCGGCTTCATGGTCGGCCGCAAATACGAGAACGAGGGCATCGCGCGCCACGGGGCGAAGATGGTGACCGCCGTCGCGACCACCTCGGTGCCGAAGATCACCATGCTGGTCGGCGGCAGCTTCGGCGCCGGCAATTACGGCATGGCGGGGCGCGCCTATTCGCCGCGCTTCCTGTGGAGCTGGCCCAATTCCCGGATCTCGGTGATGGGCGGCGAGCAGGCGGCAGGGGTGCTTGCCACCGTGCGCCGCGACGGGATCGAGCGCAAGGGCGGCAGCTGGTCGGCCGAGGAAGAGGCCGCGTTCAAGCGCCCGACGATCGAGATGTTCGAGCGCCAAAGCCACCCGCTCTATGCCTCGGCGCGGCTGTGGGACGACGGCGTGGTCGATCCGCGCAAGACCCGTCAGGTGCTCTCGCTCAGCCTGCAGGCGAGCCTCTGCGCCCCGGTCGAGCCGACGCGCTTCGGCCTGTTCCGCATGTGACTTCAATGCCTCCGGCGGAGGTATTTGGAGCAAGGTGAGATCGCATTCATCTTGCCCGAAATACCTCGGGGGGCTCCGCAGGAGCGGGGGCAGAGCCCCCTCCGACATCCAAGCTTGGGAGGAGCCGATGTTTCGCAAGATCCTGATCGCCAACCGCGGCGAGATCGCCTGTCGCGTCATCGACACCGCGCGCCGCATGGGCGTGGCGACCGTTGCCGTCTATTCGGAGGCGGACGCCGGCGCGCGCCATGTCGCGATGGCCGACGAGGCCGTGCTGATCGGCGGCCCGGCGCCGCGTGACAGCTACCTGCGCGGCGCGGCGATCATCGCCGCGGCGCGGGCCACCGGGGCCGAGGCGATCCACCCGGGCTATGGGTTTCTCTCGGAAAACCCCGATTTCGTCGATGCGGTCGAAGCGGCGGGGCTGGTCTTCATCGGTCCCTCGGGCGATGCGATCCGGGCGATGGGGCTCAAGGATGCGGCGAAGGCGCTGATGGCGGAGGCGGGGGTGCCGGTCGTGCCGGGCTATCACGGCGCGAACCAGGACCCCGAGCATCTGGCGGGTGCGGCCGAGGCGGTGGGCTATCCGGTGCTGATCAAGGCGGTCGCGGGCGGCGGCGGCAAGGGCATGCGCCGCGTCGACCGGCCCGCCGATTTCGCCGCCGCGCTGGCCTCGGCGCAGGGTGAGGCGCTCACCGCCTTCGGCAATCCCGCGGTGCTGATCGAGAAATACGTCGAGAAGCCGCGCCACATCGAGGTGCAGGTCTTCGGCGACGGCACCTCGGCGGTGCATCTTTTCGAGCGCGACTGCTCGCTGCAGCGCCGCCATCAGAAGGTGATCGAGGAGGCCCCGGCGCCCGGCATGACGCCCGCGATGCGCGCCGCGATGGGGCAGGCGGCCGTGCGCGCGGCCGAGGCGATCGGCTACAGCGGCGCCGGCACGATCGAGTTCATCGTCGATGCCTCCGAGGGGCTGCGCGAGGACCGCTTCTGGTTCATGGAGATGAACACCCGCCTTCAGGTCGAGCATCCGGTGACCGAGGCGATCACCGGCGTCGATCTGGTCGAATGGCAGCTGCGCGTCGCCGCGGGCGAGCCCTTGCCGCTGCGACAGGATGAGCTGACGATCACCGGCCACGCCTTCGAGGCCCGGCTTTACGCCGAGGACGTGCCGGCGGGCTTCCTGCCGGCGACCGGCACCCTTGCTCACCTCAGCTTCGGCGCGGCGCGGATCGAGACCGGCGTGCGCGCGGGCGACACGATCAGCCCCTGGTATGACCCGATGATCGCCAAGGTGGTGACGCATGGCCCGACGCGCGCGGTGGCGCTGGCGCAGCTTGCCCGCGCGCTGGAACAGACCGAGGTTGCGGGCACGGTGACGAATCTCGGTTTTCTCGGTGCGCTGGCCCGCCATCCGGGCTTTGCCGCGGGCGATGTCGACACCGGGCTGATCGGGCGCGAGATCGACGCGCTCACCGCCGCCACCGACCCGCCCGCGGCGGCGCGTGCGCTGGCGGTGATTGCAGCCGCGGGGCTGGCCGAGGGGACGGGGCCGGGCTTCAGCCTCTGGGCGCCGCTCGTCCGCGCCGCGCCCTTCGAGGAGCCGGCACAGCTTGCCGTGACCGGGCCCGGGCGGGTCACGGTGACGGTGGCGGGCGACGCGCAGGACTGCGTGTTGCGCGCCGACGGCTGGTGGGTCGAGGGCGCGAAGACCGGCGCGCGGTTCCATGTCGGCGCCGACGAGGTCACCGTCTTCATGGGCGCCGCCTATCGCTTTTCCCGGCCCGATCCGCTCGCGCGCCGCTCGGAAGGGCCGGCCTCGGGGCTGACGCTTGCGCCGATGCCGGGGCTGGTGAAGGCGGTCTTCGTCGCGGCCGGGCAGGCGGTGGCGGAGGGCGACCGGCTTGCCGTGCTCGAGGCGATGAAGATGGAGCACACGATGCTCGCCGCCCGCGCCGGCACCGTGGCCGAAGTGCTGGTCGAGGCGGGCGCGCAGGTCGAGGCCGGCGCGGCGCTGATCCGGCTTGCCGACGAGGGCGTGGAGGAGGCGGCATGATCCGCCTGCATCACGTTCCGGGGGCGCGCTCGTTCCGCGTGCTGTGGCTGCTCGAGGAGCTCGGCGAGGTGGCCGAGCTGAAGATCTGGTCGCTCACCGACGGCGGCCTGCGCAGCCCCGAGTTCCGCGCCCTCTCGCCCGCCGGGCGGATCCCGGCGCTCGAGATCGACGGGCGGGTGATCTTCGAGTCGGGGGCGATCGTCGAATATCTGACCGAGACCCGCGGCCGGCTTGCGCCGCGTCCGGGAACGGCAGAGCGCGCCGATTTCCTGCAATGGCTGCATTTCGCCGAAACGCAGGCGAACATCTTACAGAACCTGAACATTCACCACATCTTCCTGCGCCCCGAAAGCGCGCGTTCGGCGGTGCTGACGACGCTCGACACGAAGCGGCTCGAGGTGACGATGAAGGCGATGGAGACGCATCTTGCCGGCCGGGACTGGCTGCTTGACGGCTTCTCGGCCGCCGATGTGATGTTCGGCTTCAACCTCGAGGCGATGTTTCGCTTCGTCCGCCCCGAGGCCTTCCCGTCGCTCGCGGTCTGGGCCGAGTGCTGCAAGGCGCGCCCGGCCTATCGCCGCGCGGTGGCGAAGGGCGGGGCAAGCGCGATCTACACCCGGGATTTCTACGAGCTGAACGATGGCTGAGACGGTTGAGATCTTCGAGATGGCCCCGCGTGACGGGCTGCAGAACGAAAAGCGGCTGATCCCGACGGCGGAGAAGATCGCGCTGGTCGATTGCCTGAGCCGGGCGGGGTTCCGCCGGATCGAGGTTGCCTCTTTCGTCAGCCCGAAATGGGTGCCGCAGATGGCCGACGGGGCGCAGGTGCTGGCCGGCATCGCCCGCGCGCCGGGCGTGCGCTATGCCGCGCTTACCCCGAACCTGAAGGGCTATGAGGGGGCGCGGGCGGCGCGGGCGGACGAGGTGGCGATCTTCGCCTCGGCCTCGGAGGGGTTTTCGCGCGCGAACCTGAACTGTTCGATCGCCGAGAGCCTTGATCGTTTCCGCGCGGTGATGCAGGCGGCGCAGGCCGACGGCATGCCGGTGCGCGGCTATGTCTCGGTCGTCACCGATTGCCCCTATGACGGGCCGACCCCGCCCGAGGCGGTTGCCCGCGTCGTCGCGGCGCTGCGCGAGATGGGCTGTTACGAGATCAGTCTGGGCGACACCATCGGGCAGGGCCGGGCCGAGACCGTGGCGGCGATGCTGGATGCGGTGCTCGAGGAGATGCCGGCGGACCGTCTGGCGGGCCATTTCCACGACACTGCGGGCCGGGCGCTGGAAAATATCGAGGCGGCGCTCGCCGCCGGGCTGCGGGTCTTCGATGCCGCGGTGGGCGGGCTTGGCGGTTGCCCCTATGCGCCGGGCGCCAAGGGCAATGTCGCAACCGAGAAGGTGGCGGCCTGGCTTGCCGGGCGCGGCTATGAGACCGGGCTCGACATGGAGGTGATCGGCGCGGCGGCAGAGCTTGCGCGGGCAATGAGAGGGCAGGGGGAATGACCGAGACGATCCGGACCGGGGTGGACGCGCGCGGTGTCGCGCATCTGTGGCTGGCGCGCGCCGAAAAGCACAACGCGCTGTCGGCGCAGATGATGGACGAGATCACCGCCGCGATCGGTGCGCTTGGCGCCGATCCCGCGGTGCGGGTGGTGGTGCTTGCGGCCGAAGGCGAGAGCTTCTGCGCCGGCGGCGATCTGAAATGGATGCAGGCGCAGATGAACGCCAGCGCCGAGGAGCGCGCCGCGGGGGCGCGCCGGCTGGCGGCCATGCTCAGCGCGCTCGACCGTTGCCCGAAGCCGGTGATCGGCCGGGTGCAGGGCAACGCCTTCGGCGGCGGCATCGGCATGATGTCGGTGTGCGACGTGGCGGTCGGCGTGACCGGCGCCCGCTTTGGCCTGACCGAGACCCGGCTTGGCCTGACGCCGGCGACGATCTCGCCCTATGTCGTCGCCCGCATGGGCCCGGCGAAGGCGCGCCGCGTCTTCATGTCGGCACGGCTCTTCGGGGCGGCCGAGGCCGAGGCGCTGAACCTTCTGGCCCGCGTCGTCGCGCCGGAGGACCTCGACGCCGCGGTCGAGGCCGAGGTCGTGCCCTATCTGAGCTGTGCGCCCGGTGCCGTCGCCGATGCCAAGGCGCTGATCCGGATGCTTGCCCCGCCGATTGAGGCCGCGGTGCAGGAGGCGACCATCGCCGCCCTCGTCGCCCGTTGGGAAACCGCCGAGGCGGGCGAGGGAATCGCCGCCTTCTTCGACCGGCGCAAACCCGGCTGGAGCGCCTGACCGGGCGCCAGACCCGAGGGATTCTCTCGGAATTGCCGGGGCTTCGGGCCCGCGCGCCTCGACGTGCGGGCCCTTGCCTTATTGCCGTCGCGGCACGAACCCGGTCGCTGCCGAAGCGGTGTGCATCGGTATACCAAATGAACTTTTCGGACCGGAAAGCGGTGCCTCTCGGTTGACCCGGCGGGGAGGCGGCGATATTGCTCGCTCAGCCGGAACCTGCGCGACACTCGGTCGCGTCACAAGGGAGCCAACCAGTGCACGACATGCTGCGTGAATACCTTCCCATCCTCATCTTCCTTGCATTGGCCATCGTGCTCGGGCTTGTCCTGATCCTCGCCGCGGTCGTGCTGGCCGTGCGCAACCCGGACCCGGAAAAGGTCTCGGCCTATGAATGCGGCTTCAACGCCTTCGACGACGCGCGCATGAAGTTCGATGTGCGCTTCTACCTCGTCTCGATCCTGTTCATCATCTTCGACCTCGAAGTGGCCTTCCTGTTCCCCTGGGCGGTGGCCTTCGGCTCGCTGAGCATGGTGGGCTTCTGGTCGATGATGGTGTTCCTCGGCGTGCTGACCGTGGGCTTTGCCTATGAATGGAAGAAAGGGGCGCTGGAATGGGCGTGATGACTTCTGCCAACACCGCGGGGGCCGACAAGGAAGCCGCGACCCAGGCCCTGAACAAGGAACTGCAGGACAAGGGTTTCCTGCTGACCTCGACCGAAGACCTGATCAACTGGGCGCGCAACGGCTCGCTGCACTGGATGACCTTCGGTCTGGCCTGCTGCGCCGTCGAGATGATGCAGGTTTCGATGCCGCGCTATGACCTCGAACGCTTCGGCACCGCGCCGCGCGCCTCGCCGCGCCAGTCCGACGTGATGATCGTCGCGGGCACGCTGACGAACAAGATGGCGCCGGCGCTGCGCAAGGTCTATGACCAGATGCCGGAGCCGCGCTATGTGATCTCGATGGGGTCCTGCGCGAACGGCGGCGGCTACTACCACTACAGCTACTCGGTGGTGCGCGGTTGCGACCGGATCGTGCCGGTCGACATCTACGTGCCGGGCTGCCCGCCCTCGGCCGAGGCGCTGCTCTACGGTATCTTGCAGCTGCAGCGGAAGATCCGCCGCACCGGCACGCTGGTCCGCTGAGGGGGAGAGAAGAATGAGCGACGAAGCCCTGAAGGAACTGGCCGCCCACATCGAGCACAAGCGCTCGGCCGATGTGCTGAAGACCGAGATCGCCTTTGGCGAGCTCTGTGTCACCGTCACGCCCGGCTCGATCCTCGAGTTCGTGGAATTCCTGCGCGACGATCCGAGCTGCCGCTTCTCGACGCTGATCGAGCTGACCGCCATCGACTGGCCGGAACGCCCGGCGCGTTTCGACATGGTCTGGCTGTTCCTGTCGATGTGGCGCAACCAGCGCATCCGCGTGAAGGCGGCGCTGCGCGAGGACGAGATGTGCCCGTCGATCGTCGAGGCCTTCCCGAACGCCAACTGGTGCGAGCGCGAAGTGTTCGACATGTATGGCATCCTGTTCTCGGACCACCCGGACCTGCGCCGCATCCTCACCGACTATGGCTTCCGCGGTCACCCGCTGCGCAAGGACTTCCCGACCACGGGCTATGTCGAGGTGCGCTATGACGAGGTGCTCAAGCGCGTCGTCTACGAGCCGGTGAAGCTGGTGCAGGAATATCGGCAATTCGACTTCCTCTCTCCCTGGGAAGGCGCGCATTACATTCTGCCCGGCGACGAGAAGCAGGGCTGATCCTCGCGTCGGGCTCCCGTGGCCCGGCGGACAGGACAAGACAGAGGTTGGACCATGGACGGCGACATCCGGCAGAATTCCTACGATGACGGCTCGCACGATGTGCTGACGGGCGAACAGCGCATCCGCAACTTCAACATCAACTTCGGCCCGCAGCACCCTGCCGCGCACGGCGTGCTGCGCATGGTGCTGGAGCTTGACGGCGAGATCGTCGAGCGCGCGGACCCGCATATCGGCCTGCTGCACCGCGGCACCGAGAAGCTGATGGAAAGCCGCACCTACCTGCAGAACCTGCCCTATTTCGACCGTCTCGACTATGTCGCGCCGATGAACCAGGAACATGCCTGGTGTCTCGCGATCGAGCGGCTGACCGGCACCGAGGTGCCGCGGCGGGCGCAGCTGATCCGCGTGCTCTACTCGGAAATCGGCCGTATCCTGAACCACCTGCTGAACGTCACCACGCAGGCGATGGACGTCGGCGCGCTGACCCCGCCGCTGTGGGGCTTCGAGGAGCGCGAGAAGCTGATGATCTTCTACGAGCGGGCCTGCGGGGCGCGGCTGCACTCGAACTACTTCCGGCCCGGTGGCGTCCATCAGGATCTGCCGCCGGCGCTGCTCGACGATATCGAGACCTGGGCGCAGGCATTCCCGCAGAAGCTCGACGACATTGACGGGCTGCTGACCGAGAACCGGATCTTCAAGCAGCGCAACGTCGACATCGCGATCATCACCGAGAAGGAAATCTCGGACTGGGGCTATACCGGCGTGATGGTGCGCGGCTCGGGCTTTGCCTGGGACCTGCGCCGCAGCCAGCCCTACGAGTGCTATGACGAGTTCGACTTCAAGGTCTGCGTCGGCAAGAACGGCGACTGCTATGACCGCTACCTCGTCCGCATGGCCGAGATGCGCGAGTCGACCAAGATCATCCTTCAGGCGATTGCCAAGCTGCGCCTGCCCGAGAACCTGGGCGACGTGCTGGCGCGCGGCAAGATGACCCCGCCGAAGCGCGGCGACATGAAGCGCAACATGGAAAGCCTGATCCACCACTTCAAGCTCTACACCGAGGGCTTCCACGTCCCGGCCGGCGAGGTTTACGCCGCCGTCGAGGCGCCGAAGGGCGAATTCGGCGTCTTCCTGGTGTCGGATGGCACCAACAAACCCTACCGCGCCAAGATCCGCGCCCCGGGCTTCTCGCATCTGCAGTCGATGGATGAGATCTCCCGTGGCCACCAACTCGCCGATGTTTCGGCCATCATCGGCACGCTCGATATCGTGTTCGGGGAGGTTGACCGCTAATGCTCCGTCGTCTTCATCACGAGCAGCCCGCTGCGTTTGAGTTCACGCCCGCGAACCTCGCCTGGGCCGAGGCGCAGATCACCAAGTATCCGGTGGGCCGTCAGGCCTCGGCGATCATTCCGCTGCTGTTCCGCGCGCAGGAACAGGAGGGGTGGCTGTCGAAACCGGCGATCGAATATGTCGCGGACATGCTGGGCATGCCCTATATCCGCGCGCTCGAGGTCGCGACCTTCTACTTCATGTTCCAGCTCGCTCCGGTGGGCTCGGTCGCCCATATCCAGGTCTGCGGCACGACGTCGTGCATGATCTGCGGCGCCGAGGACCTGATCAGGGTCTGCAAGGAAAAGATCGCACCGCATGCCTTTGAACTCTCGAAGGACGGCAAGTTCAGCTGGGAAGAGGTCGAATGCCTCGGCGCCTGCGCGAACGCGCCGATGGCGGCGATCGGCAAGGACTATTACGAGGATCTCAGCGAAGAGAGCCTCGCGAAGCTGATCGACACCATGGCCGCCGGCCAGACCCCGCGCCCCGGTTCGCAGACCGGCCGGTTCTCGTCGGAACGGGCGGGCGAGCAGGTCGCGCTGCTCGACAGCAAGGGCGACCGCGAGGAATACAACGCCACCGTGGGCCTTGCGGTCTCGATCGGCGACACGATCAAGCGCATCGACGGCACCGAAGTGGCGCTGCGCGCGCCGTGGCAGATGTCGGGCCAGCGCGCGCCGATCGGCATGATGGGCACCGAACGGCCGAAGTCGGCCGTGCAGCAGGTGGCCGCAGAGAAGGCGGCGAAGGCCGCGACGGAATGAGACGCGGGGCCCGCGGCGGCACAGCCGGGGGCCCTGAAGACGGCGCAAGGGCCGGAAGGAGACGATGAGCGGGTTCGAGGCGGGCTGCAGGATCAGGGCATGGACATGGGGCGCGATCACGGGCCTCGGCACCGGCCTTCTCGTCCAGCCGGCGCACGGACCTGGCGCGGCGCTCTTTCTCGGCCTGATCGCCTTCCTGCTTGCGGGGGCGGTCTTCGTCTGGGGCTTTTGCGACGGGCTCGACCGCCGCTTCGCCCTGCCGCCGGCGGCGCTCGAACGGGCGCGGGCCGCGGCGGAGAAGAGGACGGCGGACGGGGAAGGGATCGCGCCTTCCGCTGCCGCGACGGGCAAGGACCGCTGAGGCTTCGGCCCGCGGCGACAAGGGATTTCGCGCCGGTTCGGGCGCAACGGGGGCCGGGACACCGGTGGCCGTGCAACTGAGGGAAGTGACATGCTGAAAGATCAGGACCGGATCTTTACCAACCTTTACGGGATGCACGACCGCTCCCTGAAAGGCGCGATGATGCGCGGCCACTGGGACGGCACGGCGAACATCCTGGCCAATGGCCGCGACTGGATCATCGAGCAGGTGAAGGCCTCGGGCCTGCGCGGGCGCGGTGGTGCGGGCTTCCCGACCGGGCTGAAATGGTCCTTCATGCCGAAGCAGTCGGACGGCCGCCCCTCGTTCCTCGTCATCAACGCCGACGAATCCGAACCCGCGACCTGCAAGGACCGCGAGATCATGCGCCACGATCCGCACACGCTGATCGAGGGCGCGCTGATCGCCGGCTGCGCCATGGGCGCGAGCGCCGCCTATATCTACATCCGCGGCGAATACATCCGCGAGAAGGAAGCGCTGCAGCAGGCGATCGACGAATGCTACGAGGCGGGGCTGATCGGCAAGAACGCCTGCAAGTCGGGCTTCGATTATGACGTCTACCTGCACCACGGCGCCGGCGCCTATATCTGCGGCGAGGAAACCGCGCTGCTCGAAAGCCTCGAGGGCAAGAAGGGGATGCCGCGGATGAAGCCGCCGTTCCCGGCGGGCTCGGGCCTTTACGGCTGCCCGACCACGGTGAACAACGTCGAGTCGATCGCCGTCGTGCCGACCATCCTGCGCCGCGGTGCGGACTGGTATGCCTCGTTCGGCCGCCCGAACAACACCGGCGTCAAGCTGTTCGCGATGTCGGGCCACATCAACACCCCCTGCGTCATCGAGGAATCGATGTCGATCTCGATGAAGGAACTGATCGAGAAGCATGGCGGTGGCGTGCGCGGCGGCTGGAAAAACCTGAAGGCGGTCATTCCGGGCGGCGCCTCGTGCCCGGTGCTGCCGGCGGCGCTGTGCGAAGATGCGATCATGGATTACGACGGCATGCGCGAGCTGAAGTCGAGCTTCGGCACCGCCTGCATGATCGTGATGGATCAGCAGACCGACATCATCAAGGCGATCTGGCGTCTGGCGAAGTTCTTCAAGCACGAGAGCTGCGGCCAGTGCACGCCCTGCCGCGAAGGCACCGGCTGGATGATGCGGGTGATGGACCGCCTGGTCACCGGCGAGGCCGAGATCGAGGAAATCGACATGCTCTTCAACGTGACGAAGCAGGTCGAGGGCCACACCATCTGTGCGCTCGGCGATGCCGCTGCCTGGCCGATCCAGGGCCTGATCCGGCATTACCGCGAAGAGATCGAGGACCGCATCAAGGCCCGCAAGACCGGGCGCATGGGCGCGATGGCGGCGGAGTAAACGAACTTGGGTATGGCAGTCGCAATCTTGGTGATGATCGTGCTGGGCGCTGGAGGCGCGGTTCTGACCGCGCTTTATGCGCGCGCCTACGGTCGCGCAGGGTATGACGACTGGGGCAACTATCTTGCATTGCTTCCCATGTTTTCCGCGTTTGCCCTCATGCTCGTGGCGACGCCTCTTGCATGGGTGGTGTTGCTTTATTTCCCGATTGCGGTGTTTGGCACGCCGTTGCTGCTGTTGACGCGCTGGTGCTCAATGCGAAGCAGGAAGGTGGGCATTTGATGCGCGCTATCCTGCCCTTCGTTGCTCTTGCTGCGCTTGCCGCCTGTACCCCGCCTGTCGGCCCCGGCAGTGTCGCTCCTGTCAGCACTGAACCCAAGGCGATGGCCGGCTATACGGCGCTGAAGGGGCAGGGCGGGGAGCTGATCGTGAAGCGCGCGGGCACGCCCTTCACCAACTCCGACGGGGCCGAGGCGAAACGCGCGGCCAATTCCTTCTGTGGCGCGAACGGGGCCGTCACCGGCACCGAGGACAATTTCCGGGATGGCGCCTGGATCTTCCCGGGGGGCTGCGCATGACGGCCCCGACCACCATTCAACGCGCGGGCCTCCGCGCCCGAGCCAAGTGACGGATCAGACACATGTCGAATACGCGCAAAATCATCATCGACGGCCATGAGGTCGAGGTTGATCCGAACCTGACGATCATCCAGGCTTGCGAGCAGGCCGGGATCGAGGTGCCGCGCTTCTGCTATCACGAGCGGCTGTCGATCGCGGGCAACTGCCGCATGTGCCTTGTCGAGGTCGTCGGCGGCCCGCCGAAGCCCACCGCGTCGTGCGCGATGCAGGTCAAGGACCTGCGCCCGGGCCCGAACGGCGAGCCCTCGGTGATCAAGACCAACTCGCCGATGGTGAAGAAGGCGCGCGAAGGGGTGATGGAGTTCCTGCTCATCAACCACCCGCTCGACTGCCCGATCTGCGACCAGGGCGGCGAATGCGATCTGCAAGACCAGGCAATGGCTTACGGGGTGGACTTCAGCCGCTACCGGGAGGCGAAGCGCGCCTCCGAAGACCTGAACCTCGGGCCGCTGGTGAAGACCTGCATGACCCGCTGCATCAGCTGCACCCGCTGCGTGCGCTTCACCTCCGAGGTCGCCGGCATCACCCAGATGGGCCAGACCGGGCGCGGCGAGGACAGCGAGATCACCAGCTATCTGAACCTGACGCTCGACAGCAACCTGCAGGGCAACATCATCGACCTGTGCCCGGTCGGTGCGCTGACCTCGAAGCCCTATGCCTTCACCGCCCGCCCCTGGGAGCTGACGAAGACGGAATCGATCGACGTGATGGACGCGCTCGGCTCGAACATCCGCATCGACACCAAGGGCCGCGAAGTGATGCGCATCCTGCCGCGCAACAACGACGCGGTGAACGAGGAATGGATCTCGGACAAGACCCGCTTCATCTGGGACGGTCTGCGCCGGCAGCGGCTTGACACGCCCTACATCCGCGAGAACGGCAAGCTGCGCAAGGCAGGCTGGGGCGAGGCGCTGGCCGCTGCCGCCGCGGCGATGACCGGCAAGAAGGTGCTCGGCCTGGTGGGCGATCTCGCCCCGGTCGAGGCGGCCTTCGCGCTCAAGCAGCTGGTCGAGGGCCTTGGCGGTTCGGTCGAGTGCCGCACCGATGGCGCGCGTCTGCCGGTGGGCAACCGCTCGGCCTATGTCGGCAATGCCGCGATCGCGGATATCGACAATGCCAAGCAGATCGTGCTGATCGGCACCAACCCGCGCAACGAGGCGCCGGTGCTGAACGCGCGCATCCGCAAGGCCTGGTCGCATGGCGCGACGGTCTCGCTGATCGGGCCCGAAGCCGATCTGACCTATGATTACACCGCGCTTGGCAATGACCGCGCGGCGCTTGCGAAGGCCCTGGCCGAGGCCACTCCGGCCGAGGGTGCGCTCGTCATCGTCGGGCAGGGCGCTGTCTCGGAAGCCGATGGCGAGGCGGTGATCGCCCATGCGATGGCGCTCGCCGAGAAGCTCGGCGGCAAGTACATGACGCTGCACACTGCGGCCGGTCGCGTCGGCGCGATGGACGTGGGCGCGGTGACCGAGGGCGGGCTTCTGGCCGCGGTCGAGGGCGTGGAGGTGATCTACAACCTCGGCGCCGACGAGGTGGAAATCACCCCGCGTTCGGAAGGCGGCCCGTTCGTGATCTATCAGGGCAGCCACGGCGATCGCGGCGCGAACCGCGCCGACGTGATCCTGCCGGGCGCCGCCTACACCGAGGAAAACGGCCTCTTCGTCAACACCGAGGGCCGGCCGCAGCTCGCCTTCCGCGCGGGCTTCGCGCCCGGCGAGGCGAAGGAAAACTGGGCGATCCTGCGCGCGCTCTCGGCCGAGCTTGGCCGGACGCAGCCGTGGAACGCGCTTGCCGGCCTGCGCAAGGCGCTGATCGCGGCGGTGCCGCATCTCGCCCAGGTCGACACCGTGCCGGCGAATGGCTGGACCCCGGTCGCGCTTCGCGACATGGGCGCGGCCAGCTTCCGCCCGGCGGTCAGCGACTTCTTCCTGACCAACCCGATCGCGCGGGCCTCGGTGGTGATGGCCGAATGCTCGGCCCTTGCCAAGGCGCGCGCGACCGGCCCGGCGCTTGCGGCGGAGTGACACGAATGGCGCAGCTTTTCCCCCTCGCGCGCATCGCCCCCGGCCTTCTGGCCGGGCTGGCGGCCTGTGCGCCGGCGGAAGGGGCTGCGCCCTCGAAGATCGTCTATGAGGGGGTCGAGACCCGTCTCCTCGAGGGCGATCTGGTCGATTTTCGCGTCGCGCTGCGCGGGGCGGGGGACGACAGGGCGGTGGTGAGCTATGCCACCTGTGCGGCGGCGCAATATGCGCTGATCCGCGGCTACGGCTTCGCGCGGCACATCCGCACGAAGATCGACCATGAAAACGGAACTTGGCAGGCGGATGCGGTCTATCTGATCTCCGCCGCTCTGCCCCGCGGACTGAAGACGATCGACGCTCAGGTGACGGTCGGCGACTGCGCGGATCAAGGTATACCGACGGTTTGAAAGACAAGGCGGTCTGAGGGACAAAATGGCTGAGTTTCTTGCAACACCTTTTGGCACTTTCCTGCTCATCCTCGGGCAGTGCCTTCTGGTCACGGTCTGCATCCTCGTGGCGCTGGCCTTTCTGATGTATGCCGACCGCAAGGTCTGGGCGGCGGTGCAGATCCGTCGCGGTCCGAACGTGGTGGGCCCCTTCGGCCTGCTGCAGAGCTTCGCCGACTTCCTGAAGTATATCGTGAAGGAAATCGTCGTGCCGGCGGGCGCCGACAAGGCGGTCTACTTCATCGCTCCGATGCTGAGCTTCATCCTGCCGGTGATTGCCTGGGCGGTGATCCCGTTCAACTCCGGCTGGGTGATCTCGGACATCAACGTCGCGATCCTCTACATCTTCGCGGTCTCCTCGCTCGAGGTGTACGGCGTGATCATGGGGGGCTGGGCGTCGAACTCGAAATACCCGTTCCTCGGCTCGCTGCGCTCGGCCGCGCAGATGATCTCCTACGAGGTCTCGCTCGGCCTGATCATCATCGGCGTGATCATCTCGACCGGTTCGATGAACTTCGGCGCGATCGTCGAGGCGCAGAAGACCAGCTACGGCATCTTCGGCTGGTACTGGCTGCCGCACCTGCCGATGGTGGCGCTGTTCTTCATCTCGGCGCTGGCCGAGACCAACCGTCCGCCCTTCGACCTTCCGGAAGCTGAATCGGAACTCGTCGCCGGCTATCAGGTCGAATACAGCTCGACGCCGTTCCTGCTGTTCATGATCGGCGAGCTGATGGCGGTGGTGCTGATGTGCGCGCTCGTCTCGCTGCTGTTCCTCGGCGGCTGGCTCAGCCCGATCCCCGGCCTGCCCGACGGCGTGCTGTGGCTGGTGGGCAAGATGCTGCTGTGCTTCTTCATCTTCGCGATGGTGAAGGCGATCGTGCCGCGCTACCGCTACGACCAGCTGATGCGGATCGGCTGGAAGGTGTTCCTGCCGATGTCGCTCGCCTGGGTGGTGATCGTGGCATTCCTGGCGAAATATGAGGTCCTCGGCGCCTTCTGGGCCCGCTGGACGATGGGGGGCTGATCCATGGCTTTCGATTACGCACGCGCGGCCAAATATTTCCTGCTGTTCGACTTCTTCAAGGGTTTCGGCCTGGGCATGAAGTACTTCGTGGCGCCCAAGCCCACGATCAACTACCCGCACGAGAAGGGGCCGATCAGCCCGCGCTTCCGCGGCGAGCACGCGCTGCGCCGCTATCCGAACGGGGAAGAGCGCTGCATCGCCTGCAAGCTGTGCGAGGCGATCTGCCCCGCTCAGGCGATCACCATCGATGCCGAACCGCGCGAGGACGGCTCGCGCCGCACCACGCGCTACGACATCGACATGACGAAATGCATCTACTGCGGCTTCTGTCAGGAAGCCTGCCCGGTCGATGCGATCGTCGAGGGGCCGAACTTCGAATTCGCCACCGAGACCCGCGAGGAGCTGTTCTACGACAAGGCCAAGCTTCTCGATAACGGTGCCCGCTGGGAATCCGAGATCGCCCGCAACCTCGAGCTGGATGCGCCCTACAGATGACCGAGGAATTCTCGAAACTCTTCAGCGCGATGATGGAGCAGGGGGCGGAGATGGCCCGCCTGTTCAACCCTGCTCTGGAAAGTTTCAACCCCGTCGCCTTCGAAAAGCTCATCCCCACCATGTCGAAGGACATGATGGAGATGTGGTTCGGCAAGACCTTCAACCGCGAGGGGCTGGATGCGCGCACGCGCCTGCTGGTGACGATCGCGGCGCTCACCGTGCTGGGCGCGCAGGCGGATGCACAGCTGCGTCTGGCCATCCGTCACGCGATGGAGGCGGGCGCATCGCAGCGGGAGATCGCCGAGGTGATCTTCCAGATGAGCATGTTCGGCGGCGTTCCCGCCATGACCCGGGCGCTGGAGATCGCGCGCTCGGTGTTTGACGAAAAATCGGGGGAAAACACATGACGGTGTTTGCATTCTACCTCTTCGCTGTGGTCGCGGTGGTCGCGGGCCTGATGGTGGTCCTGTCCAAGAACCCCGTGCATTCGGTGCTCTGGCTGATCCTGACCTTCCTCTCGGCCTCGGGGCTGTTCGTGCTTCTGGGCGCGGAATTCGTCGCGATGCTGCTGATCATCGTCTATGTCGGCGCGGTCGCGGTGCTCTTCCTGTTCGTGGTGATGATGCTCGACGTCGACTTCGCCGCGCTGAAGGGCGAGCTGGTGCGCTACATGCCGCTTGGTCTGCTGATGGGCGTGATCATGCTGCTGATGCTCGGCATGGGCTTCGGCGCCTGGCAGGCAGCCGACGGCGCGCAGGCGCTGCATGCGGCGCCCACCCCCGAGGGCGTGCAGAACACCGAGGCGCTCGGGCTGCTGATCTATGACAAGTACATCTACCTCTTCCAGGCGTCGGGTCTGATCCTGCTGGTTGCGATGATCGGGGCGATCCTGCTGACGCTGCGCCACCGCACCGACATCAAGCGGCAGAGCGTGATCGCGCAGATGCATCGCGATCCGGCGAAGTCGCTCGAGCTGGTGGATGTGAAACCGGGGCAGGGGCTGTGATGAGCTTTTGCGCAGAACGAAACGGGCAAGGGAAAACGGGGCACGCGCTCCGGAGGGACAGCGATGATCGGACTTGAACATTATCTGGGCGTGGCGGCGGTGCTGTTCGTCACCGGGATCTTCGGGATCTTCGTGAACCGCAAGAACGTCATCGTCATCCTGATGTCGATCGAACTGATGCTGCTTGCGGTGAACATCAACCTCGTCGCCTTCTCGTCCTTCTCGGGCGATCTGGTGGGGCAGGTCTTCACGATGTTCGTGCTGACCGTGGCCGCCGCCGAGGCGGCGATCGGCCTCGCGATCCTCGTGGTCTTCTTCCGCAACCGCGGCTCGATCGCCGTGGAAGACGTCAACGTGATGAAGGGGTAAGTGCTCATGGAAACGATCATTCTTCTGGCACCCCTTCTGGGGGCGGTCGTCGGCGGCTTCGGCTGGCGGCTGATCGGCGAGAAGGGGGCGATGGCACTGACCACCGGCCTTCTGTTCCTCGCCTGCGCGCTGAGCTGGGTCACCTTCCTCGGCTTCGACGGCATCACCCGCCACATCCACCTGTTCGACTTCATCCGCTCGGGCGCGCTCGACGTCAGCTGGGGGATCCGGCTCGACCGGCTGACCGCGATCATGCTGATCGTCGTCACCACGGTCTCGGCGCTGGTGCACCTCTACAGCTGGGGCTACATGGCGCATGACCCGGCCTGGGGCCCTGACGAGGCCTATAAGGCGCGCTTCTTCGCCTATCTGTCGCTGTTCACCTTCACCATGCTGGCGCTGGTGACGGCCGACAGCCTGGTGCAGATGTTCTTCGGCTGGGAAGGCGTGGGGCTCGCGTCCTATCTGCTGATCGGCTTCTACCACAAGCGGCCCTCGGCCGGCGCCGCGGCGATCAAGGCCTTCGTGGTCAACCGCGTCGGCGACTTCGGCTTCCTGCTCGGCATGTTCGCGATCTTCTACCTGACCGGCACGCTGAAATTCGACGAGGTCTTCGCGGCCGCGCCGACGCTCGCCCAGGAGAACCTCCACTTCCTGTGGCGCGACTGGAACGCGGCGAACCTGATCGGGGTGCTGCTGTTCATCGGGGCCATGGGCAAATCGGCGCAGCTGTTCCTGCACACCTGGCTGCCGGACGCGATGGAAGGCCCGACGCCGGTCTCGGCGCTGATCCACGCCGCGACGATGGTGACCGCGGGCGTGTTCCTGGTGTCGCGGATGTCGCCGCTTTATGAATTCGCGCCGCAGGCGAAGATGTTCATCGTCTACATCGGGGCCACCACCGCCTTCTTCGCGGCGACCGTGGGCCTCGTGCAGAACGACATCAAGCGCGTCATCGCCTATTCGACCTGTTCGCAGCTTGGCTACATGTTCGTGGCCGCCGGCGTCGGCATCTATTCGGCGGCGATGTTCCACCTGCTGACCCACGCCTTCTTCAAGGCGATGCTGTTCCTCGGCGCGGGCTCGGTGATCCACGCGATGCACCACGAGCAGGACATGCGCAACTACGGGGCGCTGCGCAAGAAGATCCCCTTCACCTACTGGATCATGGTGATCGGCACCCTCGCCATCACCGGCGTCGGCGTGCCGCTGACCTCGATCGGCTTCGCGGGCTTCCTGTCGAAGGACGCGATCATCGAAAGCGCCTTCGGCTCGGGTTCGGGCTATGCCTTCTGGATGCTGGTGATCGCCGCGGGCTTCACCTCGTTCTACTCGTGGCGGCTGATCTTCATGACCTTCTTCGGCAAGGAGAAGGGCGATCACCACACCCACGAGCACGCGCATGAAAGCCCGATGGTGATGCTGGTGCCGCTTGGCGTGCTGGCCATCGGCGCGATCTTCGCCGGCATGGTCTGGTACAACAGCTTCTTCGGCAACCATGACAAGATGCTTGCCTTCTTCGGCATGCCGCAGCACGAGGCGCAGATGGCCGAAGCCGCTGCAGAACCCGCTGTGACCGCGGAAGCCGTGACCACCGCGGCGCCGGCGGCCGAAGGCGATGCCGTCGCCGCGACCGAGGGCCATGCGATGGCCGAGGGCCACGCTCCGCAGGGCGCGATCTACATGAGCGAGGACAGCACCAAGGTGATGGAAGACGCCCATGCGGCGCCGGTCTGGGCCAAGGTCTCGCCCTTCATCGCGATGCTGATCGGTCTGACGCTGTCGTGGCTGTTCTACATCGTCAATCCGGCGCTGCCGGCGAAACTCGCCAAGGCGCAGCCGGGGCTCTACCGCTTCCTGCTGAACAAGTGGTACTTCGACGAGCTCTATAACTTCATCTTCATCCGTCCCGCCAAATGGCTCGGCGCCTTCTTCTGGAAGAAGGGCGACGGCGCCACCATCGACGGGGCGATCAACGGGGTCGCGCTCGGTATCGTGCCGGCGCTCACCCGCCTCGCCGGCCGCGTGCAGTCCGGCTATCTCTTCCACTACACCTTCGCCATGGTCATCGGCATCGTGGTGCTCATGTTCTGGGTCGTCCTGACCGGGGGGTCTCACTAATGGAAAACCTTCTTTCCATCATCACGTTCACTCCCCTGGTATCGGCGGCGATCCTGGCGCTGGTGCTGAAGGGCGGAACGCCCGCGGCGGACCGCAATGCGAAATGGGCGGCGCTGCTGATCACCTCGGCAACGTTCCTGATCTCGCTGTTCCTGCTTGGTGGCTTTGATGCCTCGAACCCCGGCTTCCAGTTCGTCGAGGACCGCGACTGGATCATGGGCCTGAAGTACAAGATGGGCGTCGACGGGATCTCGATCCTGTTCGTGCTGCTCACCACCTTCATGATGCCGCTGACCATCGCCTCGGCCTGGCATGTCGAGAAGCGGGTCAAGGAATACATGATCGCCTTCCTCGTGCTCGAGGGGCTGATGATCGGCGTGTTCACCGCGCTGGATCTGGTGCTGTTCTACCTGTTCTTCGAAGCCTCGCTGATCCCGATGTTCCTGATCATCGGCATCTGGGGCGGGCCGAACCGGATCTACGCGACCTTCAAGTTCTTCCTCTACACCTTCCTCGGCTCGGTGCTGATGCTGGTGGCGATGGTCGCGATGTACATGGATGCGGGCACCACCGACATCGTCACGCTGCTGACCCACAAGTTCCCGACCGACAGCTTCTCGGTGCTGGGCTTCCATATCGTCGGCGGCATGCAGACGCTGCTGTTCCTCGCCTTCTTCGCCTCCTTCGCGGTGAAGATGCCGATGTGGCCGGTGCACACCTGGCTGCCCGACGCCCACGTTCAGGCGCCGACGGCGGGCTCGGTGATCCTGGCGGCGGTGATGCTGAAGATGGGCGGTTACGGCTTCCTGCGCTTCTCGCTGCCGATGTTCCCGGTGGGCTCCGAGGTGATGACCCCGATCGTGTTCTGGATGTCGGCGATCGCCATCGTCTACACCTCGCTCGTCGCGCTGGCGCAATCCGACATGAAGAAGCTGATCGCCTATTCGTCGGTGGCGCACATGGGCTATGTCACCATGGGCATCTTCGCGGCGAACCAGCAGGGCGTCGACGGCGCGATCTTCCAGATGCTGAGCCACGGCTTTGTCTCGGGCGCGCTGTTCCTTGCGGTCGGGGTGATCTACGACCGGATGCACACCCGCGAGATCGACGCCTACGGCGGCCTTGCGGTGCGGATGCCGCGCTATGCGCTGGTCTTCATGTTCTTCACCATGGCGAACATCGGCCTGCCGGGCACCTCGGGCTTCATCGGTGAATTCCTCACCATGATGGGCACTTTCCAGGTCAACACCTGGGTGGCGCTGGTGGCGGCGACGGGCGTGATCCTGTCGGCCTCCTACGCGCTGTGGCTCTATCGCCGGGTCATCTTCGGCGAACTCATCAAGGAAAGCCTGAAGACGATCCAGGACATGAGCACCCGCGAGAAGGCGATCTTCGCGCCGCTCATCGCGGCGACGCTGATCCTCGGCTTCTGCCCGAACCTGATCCTCGACATCATCGGGCCCTCGGTGGCCCAGCTGATCCAGAACTATCACGCCAGCCTGCCCGCCGATCTTGCGGCGCTTGCCGGTCACTGAGGGAGAAAAAACGATGACTTCTGCGGATTTCTCCACGGTCCTGCCGGAGTTCCTGCTGGCCGTCTACGCGATGGCGGCGCTGCTCGCCGGCGTCTGGACCGGCAAGGACAAGGTTGGCCCGGCGATCCTTTGGGCGACGGTGGCGGTGCTGCTGGTGATCGGCTTCTGGATCGGGGTCGGCGGTTCGGGGGCGCGTGACGCCTTCGGCGGGCTCTTCCTCGACGATCCCTTCGCGCGCTTCTCGAAGGTCGCGATCCTGTTCTCGGCCGCGGCCATCCTCGCGATGAGCGCCGATTACCTCGTGCGCCGCGGCCTGCTGCGCTTCGAGTTCCCGATCCTCGTCGTCCTTGCCACCATCGGCATGATGATGATGGTCTCGGCGGGCGATCTGATGTCGCTCTATCTCGGGCTCGAGCTGATGTCGCTGTCGCTCTATGTCGTCGCCGCGCTGCGCCGCGACTCCGAGCGCTCGTCGGAAGCCGGTCTGAAATACTTCGTGCTGGGCTCGCTCAGCTCGGGGCTGCTGCTCTATGGCGCCTCGCTGACCTACGGCTTTGCCGGCACCACGAATTTCGCCGGGATCATCTCGGTGGTAGAGGCCGGCCACCTGCCGCTCGGCGTGCTCTTCGGCATGGTGTTCATGATCGCCGGTCTCGCCTTCAAGGTCTCGGCGGTGCCGTTCCACATGTGGACCCCCGACGTCTATGAGGGCTCGCCGACGCCGGTCACCGCCTTCTTCGCCACCGCGCCGAAAATGGCCGCGATGGCGCTGATCGCGCGCCTCGTCTACGACGCCTTCGGCCATGTGCCGAACGACTGGGGCCAGGTGATTGCGCTCCTCGCCGTCGCCTCGATGTTCCTCGGCGCGATCGCCGGGATCGGGCAGAAGAACATCAAGCGCCTGATGGCCTATTCCTCGATCACCCACATGGGCTTTGCGCTGATGGGCGTGCTGGCCGGGACCGAGGCGGGCGTGGAAGCGACGCTGATCTACATGTCGATCTACATCGCGATGAACGTCGGCGTCTTCGCCTTCATCCTGGCGATGGAGCGCGACGGCCAGCCGGTGACCGACATCTCGGCGCTCAACATGCTGTCGAAGGCCGAACCGCTGAAGGCGCTGGCGCTTCTGGTGCTGTTCTTCTCGCTGGCCGGTGTGCCGCCGATGCTTGGCTTCTTCGCCAAGTTCGCGGTGATCAAGGCGGCGCTGTTCGCGGGCTACACCTGGGTTGCGGTGCTCGGCGTCGTCGCCTCGGTGATTGCGGCCTTCTACTACCTGCGCATCGTCTACTACATGTACTTCGGCACCGAGACCGAGGCGCTCGACAGCCGGATGCCGGCGGTGCAATGGGTGCTGCTGATGGCTTCGGCCTTCGTCATGGTGGCGGGCGCGATGAACCTCTTCGGTCTCGAGGGCGCCGCGCAGGCGGCGGCAGCGGCACTTGTCCACTGATCGCACCGATTGGCCTGAGGGCGTGGCGCGCCACGTCCTCGGCCGGGTGGACAGCACCATGTCCGAAGCGGCCCGGCTGGCCCCGCACCTTGCGGGGCCTGCGTGGATTCTGGGCCTCGAGCAGAGCGGCGGCCGCGGCCGCCGCGGCCGGCCCTGGCGGATGCCCGCCGGCAATTTCGCCGCCACCTATGTCTTTCATCCGCAGGTGAGCCCGCAGCAGGCGGCGCTTTATTCCTTCGTCGCGGCGCTCGCGCTCGAAGAGGCGCTTGCCCGTGTCGCGGGGCCACATGCGCGGCTGTCGATCAAATGGCCGAACGACGTGCTCCTGAACGGCGGCAAGATCGCGGGGATCCTGCTCGAAAGCCTGGGGCAGGGCGGCCGGATCAGCCAGCTCGCGATCGGCATCGGCGTGAACCTCGCCGAGGCGCCCGATCCGACCACGCTCGAGGCGGGGGCGATGGCGCCGGTGAGCCTGCGCGCCGAGACCGGTCTGGTGATCGCGCCCGAGGAATTCCTGACCCATCTCGCCCTGGCCTTCGACCGGCTGGCGCGGCAATTCACCACCCAGGGCTTCGCGCCGATCCGTGCCGCCTGGCTGGCCCGCGCCGCCCGGCTCGGCGAGCGGCTGGTGGCGCGCACCGGATCGGAGACGCATGAGGGCATCTTCGAGACGATCGACGAGACCGGCGCGATGATCCTGCGCACGGCAGGCGGGCGGATGGCGATTTCCGCCGCCGAGATTTTCTTCTGAAGGGGGGAGAGATGCTTCTCTGCATCGACTGCGGCAACACGAACACGGTGTTCTCGATCTGGGACGGGGAGAACTTCGTCTCGACCTGGCGCATCGCCACCGACCACCGCCGCACCGCCGACGAGTATTTCGTCTGGCTCAACACGCTGAAGAAGCTGCATGACATCGACGGCAAGGTGACCGAGGCGATCATCTCCTCGACCGTGCCGCGTGTGGTGTTCAACCTGCGCGTGCTGTGCAACCGCTATTATGACTGCCGCCCGCTCGTCGTCGGCAAGCCGGGCTGCGAGCTGCCGGTGGCGCCGCGCGTCGATGCCGGCACCACGGTCGGGCCCGACCGGCTGGTGAATACGGTTGCGGGCTATGACCGGCACGGCGGCAACCTGATCGTCGTCGATTTCGGCACCGCGACCACCTTCGACGTGGTCGATGACGACGGCGCCTATATCGGCGGGGTGATCGCGCCCGGGGTGAATCTCAGCCTCGAGGCGTTGCATATGGCGGCCGCGGCGCTGCCGCATGTCGATATCACCCATCCGGAGCGGGTGATCGGCACGAACACGGTTGCCTGCATCCAGTCGGGCATCTACTGGGGCTACATCGGCCTTGTCGAAGGCATCGTGCGGCAGATCCGCGCCGAGCGCGACCGCCCGATGCGGGTGATCGCCACCGGCGGTCTCGCCTCGCTCTTCGATCAGGGCTTCGATCTCTTTGACAAGGTCGAAGATGACCTTACCATGCACGGGCTGCGGCTCATCAACGATTACAACAAGGGGCTTGGCGCGTGAGTGACCGTCTGATCTATCTTCCCATTGGTGGTGCCGGCGAAATCGGCATGAACACCTATGTCTACGGCTACGGGCCCGCAGGGAAGGAGCGGCTGATCGTCATCGACCTCGGCGTGACCTTCCCGGACATGGACAGCACCCCGGGGGTGGATGTGATCATGGCCGACAGCGCCTGGCTTGAACAGAACGCTGCCCGGATCGAGGCGATCTTCATCACCCACGCGCACGAGGACCACATCGGCGCGCTGCCGCACCTGTGGCCGCGGCTGAAGAAGACGATGTATGCGCGCAAGTTCACCGCCCGCATCGGCGCGCTGAAGATGGAAGAGGCGGGGCTGCCGAGCGACGTGCTGAAGGTCGTCGAACCGCGCCCGCAGGTGATCGAGGCCGGCCCCTTCAAGGTGCAGTTCGTGCCGCTGAGCCATTCGATCCCGGAAAGCTCGGCACTCATCATCGACACGCCCGTCGGCCGGATCGTGCACACCGGCGACTTCAAGCTCGACGGTTCGCCGGTTGTCGGCGAACCCTTCGATCCGCTGGTCTGGCACGAGATCGCGCATGAGGGGCAGGGGGTGAAGGTGCTGGTCTGCGACTCGACCAACGTCTTCTCGCCGTCGCCCGGCCGCTCGGAAGCGACGCTGGTCGAGCCGCTGCGCAAGATGATCGCGGAGCAGAAGGGGATGGTCGTCGCCACCACCTTCGCCTCGAACGTGGCGCGGCTGAAGACGCTCGCGGAGGCCGGCAAGGCCGCGGGCCGTTCGGTCTGTCTGCTTGGCCGGGCGATGAAGCGGATGGTGAGCGCGGCCGAGGAGACCGGCGTGCTGATCGGCATGCCCGGCACGATCTCGGCCGAGGATGCGGTCGAGGTTCCGCGCGAGAACCTGCTGCTGATCGTCACCGGCAGTCAGGGCGAGCGGCGCGCGGCGACGGCGCAGTTCAGCCGCGGCAAGTATCTCGGGCTCGAGATGAAAGCGGGCGACAGCTTCCTGTTCTCGTCGCGCGTGATCCCGGGCAACGAGCGCGGCGTGATCCGCATCATCAACGCCTTCTCCGAGATGGGGGTCGACGTGATCGACGATCACGACGGGCTCTACCACGTCTCGGGCCATGCCAACCGCCCCGACCTCGAGGCGGTGCACGACCTGCTGCGGCCGCAGATCCTGATCCCGATGCACGGCGAACACCGTCACCTGCGCGAGCATGCGAAGCTCGGCACGGCGAAGGGGATCGCCTCGGAAGTGGCGACGAACGGCACGATGATCGACCTGACCGGCCCGGCGCCGAAGGTGGTCGAATATATCGACACTGGCCGGATCTATCTGGATGGCTCGGTGCTGATCGGTGCGATGGATGGCGTGGTGCGCGACCGCATCCGGATGGCGCTGAACGGCCATGTGCTGATCACCGTGATCGTCGACGAGGATGACGCGCCGCTCGGCGACGCCTGGGTCGAGCTGATGGGCCTGTCGGAAGCCGGCCGCAACGGCGCCGATCTGGTCGAGCGGCTGGAGGACGAACTGGCCGAATTCCTCGAGCGCGCCTCGGCCAAGGTGGTGGCGAGCGACGACAAGATGGACGAGGCGCTGCGCCGCATCGTGCGTCAGGTGACGATGGAAGAGATCGGCAAGAAACCCGAGGTGACGGTGGTCGTCTCGCGTCTGATGGCGGAGTGAGGCGGGGGGATTCGCCCCGTCTCGGACGATGAGATCCGTCCTTCCGGCCGCTTCGAGGCGACCGGAAGGACGATTGTTCGGAGCGTATCTCCCGCTCCGGGCTTGATCATCCCTCGTGGCACCCCGCCCGAGTGGCAGCTTCGTAGCCACCATAGGAGGGGCGCGGCATGTCCGCGTGCAGTCAGCGGCATTCAGATTTAATCCAGTGATTTGTTGAGAAGGTTCGTTTTCCGCCTATGCTTTGAAGCTGAACCGCGACCCCGCCGTCATCTGTAACGAAGCGCGCGTCTATGCTTGATATGACGCTGCCCCCTGATTTCACGCTCAGGATCTGAGTCTCGGGTTTGCCAAGCTCAAGCGTCATCGAGAATACGAGCGCGGAAAACTCCTCCAGATCGCCGTCCAGTTGCTCTTGGATCGACATGATCGTGCCGTCGCAGACAAACATGGACAGTCTCGCCCCCTCGACGCTCCACACCCCTGGGAGGTCGGCGGAAAGAGGGGAAAGCTTCCATCCATTCTCGAGTGCATGCTGCTGCGCTGCTTTAAGCGAGCTTCCCAGCACAAAACCTCCGGGCCCTTGCAGGGGGACGGCATGGGCAAGGGATGCCACGAGCAGGCTGGGGGCAGCCCAAAGAAGCGCTCTCACGAGATATACCATTTTTGCGCTCCTTGACCCGATTGCACGATCATCGCGAAAAATGCAGCAGCGGCAACGCCCACCGAACCGACCTTCCTCAGCAGGCAGACATCTCTGCCCCCAAGGCACCCGGGACAAACGGGCAGCCCTTCATGAAAAACCCCGGGCAATGGCCCGGGGTTTTGCGTTTCCGATACTGCGGAAGGGATCAGCCTTCCGAGGTTTCCTCGACCTCCTCGGTCACCGTCGCCGGTTTCGAGGGGCGGAAGGGGCGCAGCAGGAAGTCGGGGACGTGATCGCCCATGCCGACGACGACGGGCCCGGTGTCGCGGTCGCGCGGGCGCGAGCGGTCCCGCTCGCGGCGGTCGTCACGACGCTCTTCCCGACGCTCGTCGCGGCGTTCCTCGCGCTTCGGCGCTTCGACCACCGGGGTCTCGACGACGGCCTCGGCCAGCACCGGCTCGACGACGGGCGCGGCGAGGCTCTCGTCACGATCGCGCGAGCGTGTGCGCGACCGGGTGCGCGAGCCGCTGCGCGAGGAGGAGGAGGAAGAGCGGCCGCCCTCCTTCTCGTCGTATTTCTTCGGTTCGCGCAGCGTGGCCTCGCTGAGGGTGAAGCCCTCGGGCACCTCGACGCGCGGAATGGTGATCTTCACCAGATGCTCGATCGCGGCGAGATACTTGTCGTCCGACGGCGTGGCGATCGAATAGGCGGTGCCGAGACGGCCGGCACGGCCGGTGCGGCCGATGCGGTGCACGTAATCCTCGGCGTGGCTCGGCAGGTCGTAGTTGAAGACGTGGCTGACCGCCGGAATGTCGAGCCCGCGCGCGGCGACGTCGGAGGCGATGAGCAGTTGCAGCTTGCCGTCGCGGAACGCATCAAGCGTCTTCGTGCGCTGGCTTTGCTCGAGGTCGCCATGGATCGGCGCGGCGTCGAAACCGTGCGATTTCAGCGATTTCGCGACGATGTCGACATCCGACTTGCGGTTGCAGAAGATGATCGCGTTGGTGCAGGCCTCGCCCTCGGCCTGGATCAGCGCGCGCAGCAGTTCGCGTTTCGCCTTGGCGGTCTGGTCCTTGCGCGGCGGCACGATCTCGACCAGCTTCTGGGTGATCGTCTCGGAGGTCGTCGCCTGACGGGCCACCTCGACGCGCACCGGGGCGTGCAGGAAGGTGTTGGTGATGCGCTCGATCTCGGGCGCCATGGTGGCCGAGAAGAACAGCGTCTGGCGGGTGAAGGGGGTGAGCTGGAAGATCCGCTCGATATCCGGGATGAAGCCCATGTCGAGCATCCGGTCGGCCTCGTCCACCACCATGATCTGCACGCCGGTGAGCAGGAGCTTGCCACGTTCGAAATGGTCGAGCAGACGGCCCGGCGTCGCGATCAGCACATCGACGCCGCGGTCGATGAGCTTGTCCTGCTCGCCGAAGGACACGCCACCGATCAGCAGCGCCTTGGTCAGCTTGGTGTGTTTCGCATAGAGGTCGAAGTTCTCGGCGACCTGTGCCGCAAGTTCGCGCGTCGGCGCCAGCACCAGCGAGCGCGGCATCCGCGCCCGGGCACGGCCGGTGGCGAGCCGGGTGAGCATCGGCAGGGTGAAGGAGGCGGTCTTGCCGGTGCCGGTCTGGGCGATGCCCAGCACGTCCTTGCCTTCGAGGGCAGGGGGGATCGCCCCCTCCTGAATCGGCGTCGGCGCCTCATAGCCTGCCTCTGCGACGGCCTTCAGCACATTGGGATCAAGGTTCAGTTCAGAAAACTTCGTCATTTGCGTCCTTGCGGCGTGATCGCTTCACGCGGTGGGGGGGGACGCAAATCTCCGGGCGTCCCGGGCGAGAGCCGCCGGGGTGCGGCTGGGAATTCCCCTACTGCAAAGCGCGGGAAACGTCAACAAACTGCACGAAAAATGCGTTTCTTGCGGGACGGGCCTGCGGGGGCGGCGGTTGACGGCGCGCGCGGGCTCTGGCAGGGGAAGAAGCAACAGAGGAAACCTGAAAATGAACCTGTTTGCCGAGATGCGCGCGGGCGTGATCGCCGCGCTGGACCAGATGACCGCCGAGGGCACGCTGCCCGAAGGGCTCGATTTCGCTGCCGTGACGGTGGAGCCGCCGCGAGATGCCGCGCATGGCGACATGGCGACGAATGCCGCGATGGTGCTGGCGAAGGCCGCAGGCAAGAAGCCGCGCGAGATCGCCGATGCGCTCGCCGCGAAACTTGCCGCCGATGCGCGCGTGACCGCAGCCGAGGTCGCCGGGCCGGGCTTTCTGAACCTGCGTCTCGCGCCGACGGTCTGGGCCGATGTCACCCGGGCGGTTCTGGCCGAGGGCACCGGTTACGGCCGCTCCGAGCTTGGGCAGGGGATCAAGGTCAACGTCGAATTCGTCTCCGCGAACCCGACCGGGCCGATGCATGTGGGCCACACCCGCGGCGCCGTTTTCGGCGATGCGCTGGCGGCGCTGCTGGGCTTTGCGGGCTATGACGTGACGCGCGAATACTACATCAACGACGGCGGCGCACAGGTGAACGTGCTCGCCCGCTCGGCCTATGAGCGCTACCGCGAGGCCAATGGCCTCGAGCCCGAGATCCGCGAGGGGCTCTATCCCGGCGATTACCTGATCCCGGTCGGCGAGGCGCTGAAGGCGAAATACGGCGACAGCCTGCTGAACAAGCCCGAAGAGGTCTGGCTTGCCGATGTGCGCGAATTCGCCACCGCCGAGATGATGGCGATGATCCGGGAGGATCTGGCGCTCCTGAACGTGAAGATGGATGTCTATTCCTCGGAAAAGGCGCTTTACGGCACCGGCAAGATCGAGGCCGCGCTGAAGCGGCTCGAGGATCTCGGGCTGATCTACGAGGGCGTGCTGGAACCGCCGAAGGGCAAGCTGCCCGAGGATTGGGAAGAGCGCGAGCAGACCCTGTTCCGCTCGACCGCCTATGGCGATGACGTCGACCGGCCGGTGAAGAAGTCGGATGGCAGCTGGACCTATTTCGCCCCCGACATCGCCTATCACTGGTCGAAGATCGAGCGTGGCTTCGATCAGCTGATCGACGTCTTTGGCGCCGATCACGGCGGATATGTGAAGCGGATGAAGGCCGCGGTCGCGGCGCTGAGCGAGAACCGCGTCTCGCTCGACATCAAGCTGATCCAGCTGGTGAAGCTCTACAAGAACGGCGAGCCCTTCAAGATGTCGAAGCGGGCGGGCACCTTCGTCACCCTGCGCGACGTGGTCGAGCAGGCGGGGGCCGACGTCACCCGCTTCCACATGCTGACCCGCAAGAACGACGCGCCGCTGGATTTCGACTTCGACAAGGTGCTCGAGCAGTCGAAGGACAACCCGGTCTTCTACGTGCAATATGCCCATGCCCGGGTCTCCTCGGTGCTGCGCAAGGCACGCGAGCTTGGCATCGACGTGTCGGATGCGGCACTGGCGGCGGCGGACCTCTCGGGCAGCACGCACGAGGCGGAGCTGGCGCTGGCGAAGAAGATTGCCGAATGGCCGCGTCTGGTCGAGATCGCGGCGCGCGCGAACGAGCCGCACCGGGTGGCCTTCTATCTCTACGAGATCGCCTCGGACCTGCATGCGCTGTGGAATCGCGGCAATGACGAGCCCGCACTGCGCTTCGTGCAGGAGGGCGATGCGGCCGCCACATCGGCGAAAATCGCCCTTGCCCGGGCCTGTGCCGTTGTCATTTCGGCCGGTCTTGGTATTCTTGGCGTGACCCCGGCGGAAGAGATGCGCTGAAGCGCGCCGCGCCGGGAGAGGCAAATGCCGGGTGAACCGGCGGCGAGGCGAGCATGGCAGGCTTTCACGACCGCGACAGCGGTGGCTATGGCTATGACGGCGGCGGGCACGAGCCCGGCGCGCCGCATGGCGTTGCCGATCCGGTGTCCCGCTGGGTGCAATATGCCGGTGCCGCCACCTCGGTCGCGCTGATCCTCGGCGTCGTGGTCTGGGGCTACAAGCTTGCCGTGCGCGACGTCTCGGGGGTGCCGGTGATCCGGGCGCTCGAGGGGCCGGGCCGCATCGCGCCCGAGGACCCGGGCGGCGATCTGGCCCGCCATGTCGGTCTTTCGGTGAACGAGGTTGCCGGCACGGGCCTTGCCGCGCCCGCGCCCGAGCGCGTGGTGCTTGCCCCCGATCCGGAGCGTCTGTCCGATGATGACGGCCCGATGTCGGCGCTGCGCCCGCTGCCCGATGTGACGCGCCCGGCGCGCGCTGCCGCACCGGAAGAGCCGGTGCCGGCGGTGCCGCCGGTGGCCGAGCTGCCCGAGGGCAGCGCCGTCGCGCTCGATGCCGAGGCCGTGCCCGATCCCGCCGCCGAGGCCGCGGAAGCGGATGTGGTCGTGGCCGGCGCCGCCCCGCCCGCCGCAATCCCGCCCGCGGCAAAGCCCGCCGCCGCCGCAAGCGCGGTGATCCCCGCGACCGTTCCCGGCGTGGCCCGCTCGCCGCGGCCGATGAAGCGTCCGGCGAAGGACCTCGTCGCCAATGCCATCGTCGCCGATGCCTCGGGCAACCGCCCGACGGCGAAGCCGAAGGCGGTGACCGAGGTCGACCCGGCGAAGCTCGCCGAGGGCACGCGCGTGGTGCAGATCGGCGCCTTCGACAGCCCCGAGACCGCGCGCAAGGAATGGGACCGGATCGCCGCCCGTTTCGACCCGCTGCTCGATGGCAAGCAGCGCATCGTGCAGAAGGCGACCTCGGGCGGGCGCGACTTCTGGCGGCTGCGCGTCGCGGGCTTCGGCAATGTCGATGAGGCGCGCCGCTTCTGCGCGGCCCTCGTCGCCGAAGGCGCGAACTGCATCCCGACGCTGGCGCGCTGATGGTGAGCGGCGCGACGATCCTTGGCTGCGCCGGCGCGCAGCTTGACCGTGACGAAGCCGCCTTCTTCCGCGCGGCGGACCCCTGGGGCTTCATCCTCTTCGGCCGCAATGTCGAGACGCCCGAACAGATCCGCCGCCTGACCGGCGATCTGCGCGCCGCCGTCGGCCGCGAGGCACCGATCCTGATCGACCAGGAGGGCGGCCGCGTGCAGCGGCTGCGCGCACCGCACTGGCGCGAATGGCTGCCGCCGCTCGATCAGGCGCGTGCCGCCGGTGCCGCGGCGCCGCGCAGCTTCTGGCTGCGGGCACGGATCATGGCGGATGAGCTGCGCGCGCTTGGCATCGACGCGAATTGCGCGCCGACCTGCGACATTGCCGGCCCGCGCACGCATCCGTTCCTGCGCAACCGCTGCTTCGGCTCTGACCCCGCGACAGTGATCGCCAATGCCCGCGCGACCGCCGAGGGCTTTCTGGCGGGCGGCGTGCTGCCGGTGATGAAGCACATGCCGGGCCATGGCCGGGCCGAGGCCGACAGCCATCTGCACCTGCCGGTGGTCGACGCGCCCGCGGCCGAGCTGGCCGAGACCGATTTCGCCCCGTTCCGCGCGCTTGCCGACCTGCCGATGGGGATGACCGCCCATATCCGCTTCACCGCCTTCGACGACGCCCCGGCGACGCAATCGCCGCGGATGATCGGCCTCATTCGCGACGAGATCGGCTTCGATGGCCTCCTGATGACCGACGACATCGGCATGGAGGCGCTCGCGGGCGGCATGGGCGCGCGTGCCGCGGCCTCGATCGCGGCGGGCTGTGATCTTGTCCTGCACTGCAAGGGCGACCGGGCCGGGATGGAACCCGCGGTTGCCGCCGCCGGCCGGCTCTCGCCCGCCGCCGCCGCCCGTGCCGCGGCGGCGCTTTCCCGGCGCCTGCCGCCCGAGCCCGTTGACATCCGCGCCCTTGAAGCCGAGCTTGAGGCTTTGCTGGGCGGCACCGCACATGGCTGAGGACCCGATCCACCTGTTCGAGGCGACAAGCGTTTCCGAGCGGCTGGCCGCGGAGGCGCTGATCGTCGATGTCGACGGCTTCGAAGGGCCGCTCGATCTGCTGCTGATGCTTTCGCGCACGCAAAAGGTCGACCTGCGCAGGATCTCGGTGCTGCAGCTCGCCGAGCAATACCTGCGCTTCGTCGAGGAGGCGAAGGCGCTGCGGATCGAGCTTGCGGCCGATTATCTGGTGATGGCGGCCTGGCTTGCCTTCCTGAAATCGCGGCTGCTGCTGCCGCCCGACCCGATGGCCGACGGCCCTTCGGCCGAGGATCTTGCCGCGCACCTCGCCTTTCAGCTCGAACGGCTTTCGGCGATGCGCGAGGCGGCGGCAAAGCTGATGGCGCGCGACCAGCTCGGCCGCGACTTCTTCGCCCGCGGCGAGGAGGAAAGCGTCGAGCGGGTGCGGCGCGTCAGCTATACCGCCTCGCTGCTCGAGCTGATGCAGGCCTATGCCCGGATCCGCACCCGCGACGAGTTCCGCCCCTATGCCTTCGACCGCAAGGACCTGATGACGATGGAGCAGGCGCTCGAGCGGCTGCGCCCGATCCTCGGCGAGGTGGTGGACTGGACCGACCTCATGCACTATCTGCCCGAGGGCTGGCAGCTCGATCCGAAGCGGCGCCGCACCGCCGCCGCCGCCACCTTCGCGGCCTCGCTCGAGCTCGCGAAACAGGGCCGGATCGAGATCCGGCAAAGAGAGACCTTCGCGCCGATCTCGATCCGCGCAAGAACCACGCCGAGGCAGGGATGACCGGGACACCGCAGGAGAAAACGCTGTTCGAGGCGCCGCCAGTCGCCGAGCAGGAGCGGATGGTCGAGGCGATCCTCTTCGCCGCGCCCGAGCCCGTCACCCTGCGCGAGATGGAGGCACGGATGCCGCATGGCTGCGACGCGGCCGAGGCGCTTGCCTATCTGCGCCGGCGCTACGAGGGGCGGGGGGTGCACGTCGTCAGGGTGGGCGACGCCTGGGCCTTCCGCACCGCGCCCGATCTCGGCTTCCTGATGCAGAAGGAGACGGTCGAGCAGAAGAAGCTCAGCCGCGCCGCGATCGAGACCCTCGCCATCGTCGCCTATCACCAGCCCGTCACCCGCGCCGAGATCGAGGAGATCCGCGGCGTCGCGGTGTCGCGTGGCACCATCGACCAGTTGCTGGAACTCGAGTGGATCCGCTTCGGCCGGCGCCGCCTGACCCCCGGCCGGCCGGTGACCTTCGTGGTGACCGAGACCTTCCTCGACCATTTCGGCCTCGAAAGCGCACGCGATCTGCCCGGGCTGAAGGAGCTGCGCGCGGCCGGGCTGCTTGACAGCCGGCCGATGCCGGGCACCGATGAGGAAGAAGAGGAAATCACCGGCCAGACCGAACTCTTCGAGGAGGAGTGACGCGATGAACATGAACCAGCTGATCAACATGCTGATCCGGATGGTGATGCAGAAGCTGATGAACTTCGGCATCCGCAAGGGCACCCAGCTTGCCGCCGGCAAGGGCAAGCCCGCGGCCGAGATGACCCCGGCCGAGCGCAAGGCGGCGCGCGAGATGCGTGCCGCAGTCAAGCGCGCCCGTCAGGCCGCCCGCATCACCCGCCGCATCCGCTGAGCCCGGGCCCCCGAAAGCCCCGGCCTCGGGCTTCCAATTGCCGCAAATATCCCGGGGGTGAATTTTGCCGAAAGGCAAAAGAGGGGGCAGGGCCCCCTCTCTTTCCGTGTCAGCCGAGCAGCCGCGCCGTCATCTCGCTCAGATCCCGGCTCAGCCCCTCGACCGCGGCGATCCGTTCGAGCTCGGCGCGGATCTTCGCCTGCCGCCCGGCGTCATAGCGCGCGCGGGTCTCGAAGGCGGTCGACATCCGCGCCGCGGTCTGCGGGTTCACCGGATCAAGCCGGATCAGCCAATTGGCATAGAAGCGATAGCCCGCGCCATCGGCGCGGTGGAAGCCCGCGTGGTTGGCCGAAAGCCCGCCCATCAGCGCGCGGAAGCGGTTCGGGTTCTTCCAGGTGAAGAGCGGGTCTTCCGCCAGCCGCGCGGCACGGTCGGCCGCCTCGGCGGGCGGGCAGAGCGCGAGCTGGGTGGTGAACCACTTGTCCAGCACCAGCGCATTCTCCTGCCAGCGGGCACGGAACCGGGCAAGCGCCGCCTCGCCCTTGCCCTGTGCCACCAGAAGCCCAAGCGCGCCAAGGCTCTCGGTCATGTTGGTCGCGCTGTCGAAAAGCGCCGCCGCCCGCGCGCCGCCATCGAGCCGGCCCAAGAGCGCCAGACAGGCCAGCCGCAGCGACCGCCGCCCGGCATCGGCCGCCTCGGGCCGATAGGTGCCGGGCAGGGCGCAGGCGTCGAAGGTCGCGGCAAGCGTGGCCTCGTGACGCGCGGCCAGCGCCTGCATCAGCGCCGCGCGCGCGGCATGGATCGCGTCCGGATCGGCGACCTTGCCAGACGCGGCGATCGCCTGCGCGATCTCGTCCTCGGAGGGCAGGCGCAGCACGAGGGCGCGGAAGGCCGGATCGGCGCTTTCGTCGGCGATCAGCCCGCCCACGGCGTCGAGATATTCGGCATCGGGCGCCGCCCCCGTGGTCATCGCGATCAGCGTCTCGCGCGCCAGGTTGCGGCCGGCCTCCCAGCGGTTGAACGGGTCGGTGTCGTGTGCCAGCAGGAAGGCCTGCTCGGCGGGCGAGCTCTGCCGCTCCAGCACCACGGGCGCCGAGAAGCCGCGCAGGATCGAGGGCACGGGTCTTGCGCCGAGCCCCTCGAAGGCAAAGCTCTGCCGCGCCTCGGTCATCTCGAGCACGCGGGTCGGCACCACCTCGTCGCCGTTCGGGCCGATCAGCCCGACCGCGATCGGGATCAGCCGCGGCGGCTTTTCCGCCTGCCCCGGGGTGGGTTTGGTTTCCTGCGAGAACTCAAGCGTGTAGGTGCCGTTCTCGAAGGTCTCCTCCACCGTCAGATGCGGCGTGCCGGCATCGGTGTACCAGCGCTTGAACTGGCCCAGATCGCGGCCCGAGGCATCCTCGAAGACGGTGATCCAGTCCTCGATGGTGCAGGCCTGCCCGTCGTGGCGCGCAAAATAGAGATCCATCGCCGCGCGGAACCCGTCAGGGCCCAGCAGCGTCTGCAGCATCCGCACCACCTCGGCGCCCTTTTCATAGACGGTCGAGGTGTAGAAGTTGTTGATCTCGCGGTAATGGTCGGGGCGCGGCGGATGGGCGAGGGGGCCGGCATCCTCGCGGAACTGGCGCGCGCGCAGCGCGATCACGTCCTCGATCCGCTTCACCGCGCCAAGCCGCATGTCCGCGGTGAAGGACTGGTCGCGGAAGACCGTCAGCCCTTCCTTCAGGCACAGCTGGAACCAGTCGCGGCAGGTGATGCGGTCGCCGGTCCAGTTGTGGAAATACTCGTGCCCGATCACCCCCTCGATGCGCTCGTAATCGAGATCGGTCGCGGTCTCGGGCGAGGCGAGGACGAGCTTCGAGTTGAAGATGTTCAGCCCCTTGTTCTCCATCGCCCCCATGTTGAAATCATCGACCGCAACAAGGTTGAAGACGTCGAGGTCGTATTCGCGCCCGAACGCCTCCTCGTCCCATTTCATCGAGCGCTGGATCGCGCCGAGCGCATAGTCGGTGCGGTCCTCGTCGCCCGGGCGGACCCAGACGTTCAGATCGGTCTTGCGCCCCGACATCGTGGTGAAGCTGCCCGGCGTCGCCACCAGCTCGCCCGCGACGAGGGCGAAGAGATAGGCAGGCTTCGGCCAGGGGTCGTCCCATTCGGCCCAGCCCGCGCCCGCGCCGACCGGGTTGCCGTTCGACAAAAGCACCGGCGCATCCCCCTCGATGCGCACGTGGAAACGCGCCATCACGTCGGGGCGGTCGGGGTAGAAGGTGATCTTGCGGAAGCCCTCGGCCTCGCATTGGGTGCAATACATGCCCTTCGACATGTAGAGCCCTTCGAGCGCGGTGTTCGCCTCGGGCGCGATCTCGACCTCGGTCTCGAGGGTGAAGGGGCCTTCGGGCAGCGCGGCGGGGTGGATGGTGAGGCCGGTCTCGGTCAGCCGGTAATCCGCGGGCTTGAGCGCAGCGCCGTCGATGGCGAGCGAGATCAGCTTCAGCTCCTCGCCGTCGAGCTGCAGGGCCGCCCCCGCCGCACGCGGAGCCAGCGCCAGCCGCGCCGTGACCCGCGTCGCGCGCGGTGCAAGGCGGAAGGTCAGCGAGACCGTGCTCAGGGTGAAGGGATAGGGGCGATAATCGGAAAGATAGGTGGTGCCGTCCATGGAATTCTGCCTCCGCAATTGGCGCCAAAGCTAGGCCCCGCGGCCGGCAGGGGCAAGGGGGCGGGGCGGTTCGCGCGCTGCCCGGTCCTGCGGCAGGATCTTGCCGGGCTTGCGCAGAGTGATCGGTCAGACCCTGCGGAATGGCGGAAATCACGGCATTTTCGCTGGACAGGGGGGCAGGCTCGGGCAAAAGGTGACGCGCAAAGAAGGAGGCCAGAATGACGGCACGGGTGGAACGCGAAGGGTTGCAGGTGGCGGCGGAGCTGGCCGCTTTCGTCGAGGAACGGGCGCTGCCGGGCACCGGGGTGGAGCCGGCGCGGTTCTGGGCGGGCTTCTCGGCGCTGCTGCATGAGCTCGGGCTGAAGAACCGTGCGCTTCTGGACAAGCGCGAGGCGATCCAGTCGAAGATCGACGACTGGCACCTGCATCACCGCGGCAAGGGCCATGACGCCGTGGCCTATCGCGCCTTCCTCGAGGAAATCGGCTATATCGTGCCCGAGGGCGAGGATTTCGCAATCGAGACCGCGGCGACCGACCCCGAGTTCGCCACCATCTGCGGCCCGCAGCTGGTCGTGCCGATCACCAATGCGCGCTATGCGCTGAACGCGGCGAATGCGCGCTGGGGCTCGCTTTACGACGCGCTTTACGGCACCGATGCACTCGGCGCGGCGCCCGTGGCGAAGGGCTATGACCCGGCACGCGGCGCACGGGTGATCGCCTGGGCGAAGGATTTCCTCGACCAGAGCTTCCCGCTGGTCGCCGGCAGCTGGGCCGCGGTCACCCGGCTCTGGATCGAGGATGGCGGGCTCTTCGCCGAGACCTCGGAAGAGACCGGGCTGAAGGACCCGGCGCAATTCGTGGGCTTTGCCGGCGAGGCGGGGGCGCCGGTCTCGGTGGTGCTGCGCCACAACGACCTGCATGTCATCGTCGACATCGACCCGAGCCATCCGATCGGCAAGACCGATCCCGCCGGCATCAGTGACGTGCGGCTGGAGGCGGCGATCTCCTCGATCATGGATTGCGAGGATTCGGTCGCCTGCGTCGATGCCGAGGACAAGGTGCTCGCCTATGCGAACTGGCTTGGCCTGATGCAGGGCACGCTTGCCGAAGAGGTGACGAAGGGGGCTGCCACCTTCACCCGGGCGCTGACCCCCGATCTGGCCTTCGTCGACCCCGACGGCATCGACTTCACGCTGAAGGGCCGCGCGCTGATGCTGGTGCGCAATGTCGGCCATCTGATGACCACGCCGGCGATCCTGACCCGCGACGGTGCCGAGGCCTTCGAGGGGCTGATGGACGCGATGGTGACGGTGCTCTGCGCGCTGCACGACCTGAAGAAGGAGACGGGCGTGCGCAATTCGGTCACCGGCTCGGTCTATGTGGTGAAGCCAAAGATGCACGGGCCCGAGGAAGTGGCCTTCGCCGACGAGATCTTCGACCGGGTCGAGGAGGTGCTGGGCCTGCCGCGCCACACCGTCAAGCTCGGCATCATGGACGAGGAGCGGCGCACCTCGGTCAACCTGAAGGAATGCATCCGCGCCGCGAAGCATCGGGTGGCCTTCATCAACACCGGCTTCCTCGACCGCACCGGCGACGAGATCCACACCTCGATGGAGGCGGGGCCGATGCTGAGGAAGGGCGAGATGAAGTCGCAGCCCTGGATCCAGGCCTATGAGGACCGCAATGTCGACATCGGCCTGCGCTGCGGGCTTGCCGGCAAGGCGCAGATCGGCAAGGGGATGTGGGCGGCGCCCGACAAGATGGCCGACATGCTGGCGCAGAAGATCGGCCATCCGAGTGCGGGCGCGAATTGCGCCTGGGTGCCGAGCCCGACCGCGGCGACCCTGCACGCGACGCATTACCACCGCATCGACGTGAAGGCGCGTCAGCGCGAGATCGCGGCGATGAACCGGCCCGGCCGGCTCGACGACCTGCTGACGATCCCGCTTGCCGCCGGGCGGAATTACTCCGAGGCCGAGATCACCGACGAGATCGAGAACAACGCGCAGGGCATCCTTGGCTATGTCGTGCGCTGGGTCGATCAGGGGGTGGGCTGCTCGAAGGTGCCCGACATCCATGACGTCGGCCTGATGGAGGACCGCGCCACCTGCCGGATCTCGAGCCAGGCGCTGGCGAACTGGCTGCACCATGGCGTGGTCAGCGAGGGCCGGGTGATGGAGGCGCTGCGCAAGATGGCGGCGGTGGTCGACCGGCAGAACGCCGGCGATCCGGCCTATCGGCCGATGGCGCCGGGCTATGACGGGCTCGCCTTCCAGGCGGCCTGTGATCTTGTCTTCCTCGGCTCGGTGCAGCCCTCGGGCTATACCGAGCCGGTGCTGCACGCGCGCCGCGCCCAGGTGAAGGCGGGCGGCTGAGGCGTTGCGAAGGAGAGGGGGCGCTGCCCCCTCGCCCCCGAGGTATTTCGGGCAAGGAGAAAGCAGGGGGGCGGTTTTTGCCCGGCAACGGGGCAGATTTCCCGGATGCACAGCCCCTGCGCGGTGATGCGTCTTTTCCGGCACTCGGAGACCGACTAGCTTTTCCGGCGAAAGGAGTTTCACCATGACGAGACCTGTTGTCGGCATCATCGGCAATCGCGGCCTGCTGAACGGGCGCTATCCCGTGCACGAAGGCGGGCAGATGAACTCCTGTGCGGTGAGCCATGTGGCACAGTGCATCCCGCTGCTGATCCCGGCCGACCCGGCCTATCTGTCGGTCGAGGAGCTGCTCGAGGTTTGCGACGGTTTCCTGCTCACCGGCGGGAGACCGAATGTGCACCCGAACGAATATGGCGAGGCGGAGACCGAGAAGCACGGCACCTTCGACCGCGCCCGCGATGCGATTACCCTGCCGCTGGTGCGCGCCTGTGTCGCGCGGGGTCAGCCCTTCCTCGGCATCTGTCGCGGCTTTCAGGAGGTGAACGTGGCGATGGGCGGCACGCTCTACCCGGAAATCCGCGAGCTGCCGGGGCGGATGAACCACCGGATGCCGCCCGAAGGCACGCTCGAGGAGGCCTTTGCGCTGCGCCACAAGGTGGAGCTGACGCCGGGCGGGCGCTTCGCGCGGCTGTTCGGCGCGAGCGAGGTGATGACCAACACGCTGCACGGGCAGGGCATTGCCGCGCCGGGGCCGCGGGTGGTGATCGAGGGGCGCGCCGAGGACGGCACGCCCGAGGCGATCTGGGTGCGCGATGCGCCGGGCTTCACCCTTGCGGTGCAATGGCACCCGGAATGGAACGCCGAGGCCGATCCGGTCTCGCGCCCGCTCTTCACCGCCTTCGGCGATGCGGTGCGGGAATGGGCGGCGGGCAAGGGGCAGGCGGCGCAGGTCGCCTGAGCCCTAGAGGTATCTCGCCGCTTCCTTGCGTGCGAAGGGCTTGAGCCGGTCGCCATGCGCCTCGAGCCAGACGCGCACGCGGGGCGCGTCGTGTTTCGCGAGTTCCCGCAGCCACCAGCCGATCGCCTTCTGGATGAACCAGTCGCGGTCGGGTGCCAGCCGGTCGGCCCAGCCGAGCACACGCTCGCGGATCGCGACCTCCTCGGCGGTGGGGTGGTTCGACTTGGTGAAGGGCAGGGTGATGACCAGCGCCGCGCGCCGGGTCCACATGTTGGGGCTGTCGATCCAGCTCTCGACCCGGTCGAGCCGGGCGGGATCGGCGGTAAGCCGGCGCGCGCCCGCGGCGCAGGCGGTGTCGGCCACGGCCCAGGCGTCGAACCCTTCGGCCCAGCCGGCGATCATCTCCCAGGCGGCTTCGTCGGGGCGGATCCGGGCCTGGGTCAGCAGTTTCGCCGCGGCGATCATCGCCTCGTGGATGTTGCTGTCCCACAGCCCGCGGGCGAGGGCGAGGCGTTCGTCCAGCGTCGCCTGCGCCCGCCACAGCCGCGCGCAATCCTCGATCAGCGGCACCGGCACACCGAGATAGCGGCGCTCGGCCTTGTGATAGGCGGCGGCATCTTCTGCGCGCCCGGCATCGCCGCAGGCCTCGAGTGCCGCGATCGCATCCGCAACGCCGGGCGGCGGGCCGAGGTCTTCGGCCGCCTCCGGCTCGGCATATTGCACATAGGCGGCATCCGAGGCGGCATAGGCCGCGGCCTCGGCGGCCAGCTGCGCCTCCTCGGCGGACATCTCGCGCTCGGGGCCCTGACGGATCAGTTTCGGCTTGCGGCTGCGCCCCATCACTCCACCGTCACGGATTTCGCCAGGTTGCGCGGCTGGTCCACGTCCGTGCCCTTGGCGATGGCGGTGTGATAGGCCAGAAGCTGCGCCGGCAGCGCGTAGAGGATCGGCGCGAAGGGCTCGGCCACCGCGGGCATCTTCAGCGTGGCCCAAGTGCCCTCGGCCGCCTCGGCGATGCCCTTCGCATCCGAGATCAGCAGCACCATGCCGTGGCGCGCCATCACCTCCTGCATGTTCGACACGGTCTTGTCGAAGAGCCGGTCATGCGGCGCCATCACGATCACCGGCACCATCCGGTCGATGAGCGCAATGGGGCCGTGCTTGAGCTCGCCAGAGGCATAGCCCTCGGCATGGATGTAGCTGATTTCCTTGAGCTTCAGTGCGCCCTCGAGGGCCAGCGGGAACATCGGGCCGCGGCCGAGGAAGAGGATATCCTGCGCCTCGGCCAGCCGCTCGGCGAGCTTCACGATCGGCTCCGAGGTGGCGAGTGCGGCGTTCATCAGCCCCGGAAGCGACCTGAGCGCCTCCAGATGCGCGGCGAGCGCCTCGGGCCCGATCCGGCCGCGGTCGACGCCCGCCTTCAGCGCCATCACCGCCAGCACCAGAAGCTGGCAGGTGAAGGCCTTGGTCGAGGCGACGCCCACCTCGACACCGGCGAGGATCGGCAGCGCCACGTCGCATTCGCGCGCGATCGAGGAGGTGGCGACGTTCACCACGGCGATGGTCTTGCGCACCTTCTCGGCGCAATAGCGCAGCGCGGCGAGGGTGTCGGCGGTCTCGCCCGACTGGCTGACGAAGATGGCGAAGCTGTTTTCCGGCAGCGGCGGCTCGCGATAGCGGAACTCGGAGGCGACGTCGATCTCGCAGGGCAGGCCGGCGAGGCTCTCGAACCAGTATTTCGCCACGGTGCAGGCGTAGAAAGCGGTGCCGCAGGCGACGAGCGTCAGCCGGTCGAGCCCGGTGAAATCAAGCGATTCCGGCAGGTTGACCCCATTCTCGCGCAGGTAATGGTGCAGCGCGTCGCCCAGAACCACCGGCTGTTCGGCGATTTCCTTCGCCATGAAATGCTTGTAGCCGCCTTTCTCGACGCGGGTGGCGCCAAGGTCGATGCGGGTCTCGTCGCGGTTCGCGCGGCGGCCCTCGGCGTCGAAGATCTCGGCGCCCTTGCGGGTGATGAAGGCATAATCGCCCTCGGCCAGATAGGTGATGCGGTCGGTGAGCGGGGCGAGCGCGATCGCATCCGAGCCCACGAACATCTCGCCGTCGCCATGGCCGATGGCGAGCGGCGAGCCCTTGCGCGCGGCGATCAGCAGGTCGTCCTCGCCGGCGAAGATCCACAGCAGCGCGAAGGCCCCCTCGAGCTTCTTCAGCGTCGCCACGGCGGCCTCGCGCGGGGAAAGGCCGCGGTCGATGAACATGCGGGTGATCAGCGCGACGGTCTCGGTGTCGGTCTGGGTCTCGGCGATCAGCCCGGCGGCGGCGGCCTCCTCGCGGAGTTCGCGGAAGTTCTCGATGATGCCGTTGTGGACCACGGCAACCGGGCCCGAGAGATGCGGATGGGCATTGCCCACCGTTGCCGCGCCATGCGTCGCCCAGCGGGTATGGCCGATGCCCGCCTTGCCCGCGAGCGGCTCGTGCACCAGCAGGTCGGACAGGTTCACCAGCTTGCCCACGGCGCGGCGCCGGTCGAGCCGGCCGCCGTTCACCGTCGCGATGCCCGCCGAGTCATAGCCGCGATATTCCAGCCGCTTGAGGCTTTCCACGAGCAGCGGCGCCACTTCGTGACTGCCAAGAACACCAATGATCCCACACATTTACGCGCCTTTCTTCAGGCTGGCTTTTTGCGCCCGGAGGCGCTCGAACAATTTCGTCGCAAGGCCCGGTTTCGACACCTGCTTGGCGCGGCCAAGCGCCAGCGCGCCCGGAGGCACGTCATTGGTGATGACCGAGCCCGAGGCGGTCAGCGCGCCGTCGCCCACCGTCACCGGCGCGACCAGCATCGTGTCCGAGCCGATGAAGGCATTGGCGCCGATCGTGGTGCGGTGCTTGAACACGCCGTCGTAATTGCAGGTCACGGTGCCGGCGCCGATGTTGGTGCCCTCGCCGATGTCGGCATCGCCCAGATAGGTCAGGTGGCCGACCTTCACCCCTTCGCCGAGGATCGAGTTCTTCACCTCGACGAAGTTGCCGACATGCACGTCCTCTGCGAGTTCCGCGCCGGGGCGCAGCCGGGCGAAGGGGCCGATGGTGGCGCCGCGCGAGATGTGGCAGCCCTCGAGATGGCAGAAGGCCTCGATCGTCGCGCCGCTCTCGATGGTGACGCCGGTGCCGAAGACGATGTTCGGGCCCAGCACCACGTCGCGGCCGATATAGGTATCAAGCGCGAACCAGACCGTCGCCGGGTCGGTCATGGTGACGCCGTTCTCCTGCGCCTCGGCGCGCATCCGCGCCTGGAACAGCGCCTCGGCGCGGGCAAGCTCGGCGCGGGTGTTGATGCCCAGCGTCTCGGCCTCGGGGCAGGTCACGATCTCGGCCGACAGGCCCTCGGCACGGGCCGCGGCGACGACATCGGTCAGGTAATATTCGCCCGCCGCATTGTCATTGCCGAGCCCGGCGACAAGGCGGGCCAGCACCGCGGCGTCACAGGCGAGGACGCCCGAGTTGCACAGGGTGATCGCCCGCTCGGCCTCGCTCGCGTCCTTGAACTCGACGATCCGCTCGAGCGTGGCGCCCTGCGCCACCAGCCGGCCATAGCGGCCCGGATCGGCCGCCTCGAAGCCCAGCACGGTGACATCGGCGGGGCTTGCCGCCAGCGCCTCGAGCGTCTCGGGGCGGATGAACGGGGTGTCGCCGTAAAGCACGATCACCCGGCCCTCGAAGCCCGCAAGCGCGGGCAGGGCCTGCGCCACGGCATGGCCGGTGCCCAGCTGCTGGTCCTGCAGCACGACCTCGGCCTCGGGGTCGAGCCTGGCCACCGCTTTCGTCACCGCCTCGGCGCCATGGCCCGCGACGACGATCACCCGCTCGGGTTCGAGTGCGCGGCCCGCGGCCAGCGCATGGGCGACAAGCGGCGCCGCGCCCAGCCGGTGCAGCACCTTCGGCAGGTCGGAATTCATGCGGGTGCCCTGTCCCGCGGCGAGAACGATCAGCGCAATGGCCATGAGAGTGCCTTTTCTTCTGCTCGTCCCCGTTTTACCCATAGCTTGCCCCGCCGCAAGTCCGCGCTCTTCACGCTCTCTTTCGCGGTGTTACGAGAAGGAGGCAGGAATGCGCACGGTGGTTTTCGATCTCGACGGCACGCTCGCCGACACCTCGGCCGATCTGATCGCGGCGGCGAATGCCTGCTTTCGCGCCCGCGGGCTGGGCGATCTGCTTGATCCGGGCGCCGATGCGCTGACCGCCTTTCATGGCGGGCGCGCGATGCTGCGGCTTGGCTATGGCCGGGCCGGCCACCCCGAGGCAGAGGCCCTGACCGAGGCCGATTATGCGCCGCTTCTGGCCCATTACGGCGCGCATATCTGCGAAAGCACCCGCCTTTATCCGGGCGCGGCCGAGGCGGTCGAGGCGCTGCGCGGCGCGGGGTTCGCCACCGCGATCTGCACCAACAAGCCCGAGGGGCTGGCCCGCCGCCTGGTCGCCGATCTGGGCATCGCCGGGCTTTTCGATGCGCTGATCGGCGCCGACACGCTGCCGGTGCGCAAGCCCGATCCCGCGCCCTATGCCGCCGCGGTCGCCGGCGCCGGGGGCACTGTCGCGCGCTCGCTCCTTGTCGGCGACACCGCGACCGACCGCGAGACCGCGCGCGCCGCGGGGGTGCCCTGCGTGCTGGTCACCTTCGGGCCCGAAGGGGCCGGGATCGCCCGGCTTGCCCCCGAGGCCCTGCTCGACTATTACGGCGATCTTCCGGCGCTCAGCGCCCATCTGATAGTCTGAACGAGTTCTCCGATGACCGCGATTTCCGCCTCTGCGCCGGCTCCGGCCGCCGCCCGCCGTGCCATCCTCTTCGCCCTGCTCGTCGTTTTCATCGACATGGTCGGTCTCGGCCTGATCCTGCCGGTGATGCCGCGGCTGATCGAGGAGGTGGGCCATGTCGGGCTGGGCGATGCCGCGACGGTCGGCGGTGCGCTCTTCGCCGTCTACTCGCTCGCCCAGTTCCTGCTGGCACCGATGCTCGGCGCGCTGTCGGACCGGATCGGGCGCCGGCCGCTGCTGCTCCTGGCGGTGGGCGGGCTCGGCTTTGACTATGTGCTGCATGCGCTCGCACCGAGCCTTGGCTGGCTGTTTGTCGGGCGGATCATCGCCGGCGGCTGCGGCGCGTCCTTCGTGATTGCCAATGCCTGCCTCGCCGATGTCTCGACGCCCGAGAACCGTGCCCGCGTCTTCGGCCTGATGGGGGCGGCCTTCGGGCTCGGCTTCGTGCTCGGGCCGGGGCTCGGGGGCATGCTCGGCACGCTCGGCACGCGGGTGCCATTCTGGGCCGCGGCGGCGCTCGCATTCGCGAATTTCATCTTCGGGCTGATCGCGCTGCCCGAGACCCTCGCCCCCGAGAAGCGCCGCGCCTTCCTCTGGCGCGAGGCGAATCCGCTGGGCGTGCTGACCGTCTTTGCGCGCTACCGCGGCGTCTTGCCGATGGCGGCGGTGGTCTTTCTCTATTTCTTCGGCTCGGCGGTCTATCCGGCGATCTGGTCGTTCTGGGGGATCGCGAAATTCGGCTGGTCCGAGCTCACCGTGGGGATCAGCCTCGCGGGCTTTGGCGGGGTGATGGCGCTTGCTCAGGCGACGCTCGTCGGCCCCTCGGTCGCGCGCTGGGGCGAGGCGCGGGTGGCGCTCTTCGGTCTCCTGATCGCGGCGGTCGTCTGCCTTGGCTACGGGCTCTCGACCGGGCTTGCGATGGTGCTGGTGCTGGTGCTGCTGCACGCGCCCGAAGGCTTCGTGCATCCGATGATGAGTGCGCTGATGTCGCGCGCCGTGCCCGAGGATGCACAGGGCGCGCTGCAGGGCGGGATCTCGGCGCTGATGAGCCTCGCGATGCTGCTCGGCACGCTGTTCTTCACCTGGATCTTCGGTTATTTCCTGTCGGGCGCCGCGCCCTGGCGCAGCCCGGATGCGGCCTTCTTCGTCGCGGCGGCGGTGCTTCTGGTGCCGCTCGGGCTGTTCGCGGGGCTGATGCGACGCCACAGGATCTGAGGCGGACATGGACGAGATCTTCACCGGCAACTTCACCCAGCAGGAGCCGATCCCCGAGGCAGCGATCGAGGCGGCGGTCGCGGTGCTGCGCACGGGGCGGCTGCATCGCTACAACACCGTGCCCGGCGAGGCGGGCGAGGCGGCGCTTCTCGAAGAGGAATTCGCCGCCGCGACGGGCTCGAAATACTGCCTCGCCGTCGCCTCGGGCGGCTATGCGCTTGGTTGCGCGCTGCGCGCGGCGGGGGTGAGACCCGGCGACAGGGTGCTGACGAACGGCTTTACGCTCGCCCCGGTGCCGGGCGCGATCGCCGCGCTTGGCGCGGTGCCGGTCTTCGTCGAAGTGACCGAGGATCTGGTGATCGACCTCGACGATCTGGCGGCAAAGGCGGATACGGCGCGGGTCTTGATGCTCAGCCACATGCGCGGCCATATCTGCGACATGGATCGGCTGATGGAGATCGCCCGCGCCCATGAGCTGACCGTGATCGAGGATTGCGCCCATACGATGGGGGCCGCCTGGGCCGGCGTGCCCTCGGGCCGGCACGGCGCCATCGGCTGCTATTCGACGCAGACCTACAAGCACATGAATTCGGGCGAGGGCGGGCTGATTGTCTCGGACGATCCCGACCTGATGGCGCGGATGATCCTGCTCTCGGGCAGCTACGTGCTTTACCCGCGCCACCGCGCCGCGCCGCCCGCCGCCCATTTCGAGGCGCTGAAATACGACACGCCGAACGTCTCGGGGCGGATGGACAACCTGCGCGCGGCGGTGCTGCGGCCGCAGATCGCGACGCTGCCGGAGCGGGTGGCGCGCTGGAACGCGCTCTACCGGGTGATGGCGGCGGGGCTTGCGGGCGTGCCGGGGCTGCGCCTTGTGCCCCGGCCGCAGGCCGAGGCCTACGTCGGCTCGTCCTTCCAGTTCCTGCTGCCCGAGCATGGCCCCGAGCGCATCGCCGCCTTCGTTGCGCGGCTTGCGGCACGCGGGGTCGAGCTGAAATGGTTCGGCCCGGCCGAGCCCGCGGGGTTCACCTCGCGCTATGACAGCTGGAAATACGCGCCGGTGCAACGCCTGCCGCGCACCGACCGGGTGGTGGCGGCGCTGCTTGACCTGCGCCTGCCGCTGACCTTCGCAGAGGCCGACGTGGCACAGATCGCGCGCATCATCGCCAGCGAAGTGCCGCGCTGAGACCGGGGCAAGGGGGCGCTGCCCCCTCGCGGCCACGGCCGCTCACCCCCGAGGTATTTCGGCCAAGATGAAAGCAGGGACTTTTCCCGCTTCCAATTGCCTCAAATATCCCGGGGGGAGTCCGCAGGACGGGGGGCAGCGCCCCCCTGATCCGCGAGGTCCCAGGCGCGCGCGCGGGCGGCAAGATCGGCCATCACCGCGCGCCGTTCCGCGGGCGTCATCCGCGCCCAGCGGCCGATCTCCTCAAGGCTGCGAAAGCAGCCGGTGCAGACTTTCGTCTCGGGATGCAGAGCGCAGAGCTTGCGGCAGGGGCTTTCGATCGCCCCGCGCTCAGCCATCGGCGCGGCCGAGATAGCCGAGCCGGTCGAGCGCGCCCTGCAGGATGAACCCCGCGGCGACATGGTCGATGCGCTCGGCCCGCGCGCGCCGCGACAGATCCGCCTCGAGCATCGCGCGTTCGGCGGCAACGGTCGACAGGCGCTCGTCCCAGAAGGTGATCGGCAGCGGCGTCAGTTTCTCGAGATTGCGCGCGAAGGCGCGGGTCGACTGGCAGCGCGGGCCCTCCGATCCGTCCATGTTGCGCGGCAGGCCCAGCACGATGCCGGTCAGCGCGCGCCCGGCGATGATCGCGAGCAGCTTCTCGGCGTCGAGGGTGAACTTCTCGCGCCGGATCGTCAGCAGCGGCGTCGCCACCGAGCGCAGCCCGTCCGAGACCGCGACGCCGATCGTCTTCGTGCCGAGGTCGAGCCCGACGACGGCGCCGGCGCGGGGCAGGGCGGTGGCGAAGGCCTCGATGGTGTCGCAGATCACGGCGCCACCTTCGCGGCTTCGGCCGCCTGCTGCACCATGGCGAGCGCCGCGGCGTCGCCCGCGAGCGCCTCCTGCGCCTTGCCGTAGATCTCCTTCGCGCGCCCGGTGTCGCCGAGCATGGCAAGCGAGCTCACCGCGCGCGCCCATTCCTGCGCCGAGCCGCCCTCGGTCGTCAGCCGCCCGACCAGCCCGTCGACCATGCCGCGGATCATCTGCTGGCGTTCCTCGGGGCTCATCGTGGCGGCGTTCTGCACGTCCTCGGTGCTCGGCCCCGGCATCGCGCCGGCCATCGGGGCACCGGCCGGGGCGCCGCCGCCCATCGGCCCCATCGCCGCGCCGACCGGCGCCTGGGTCGCCGCGTCGATCTTCGCGAGCGCCTCCTTGTCGGAGACGAATTTCGCGCGTGCCTCGGTCGCGATCGCATCGGCGCGCCCGGTGTCGCCCAGCATCCTGAGCGAGGAGACGAGCTTTGCCCAATCCTCGACCGGGCCGCCTTCGGAGGCGAGGCGGTCGTTCAGCTGCTCGACCATGCCGCGGATCATCTGCATCCGCTCCTCGGGCGTCATCTGCGCCGCATTCGCCATGTCGGCGGCCGAGGGGCCGCGCGCGCCCGGCGGGGTATAGTTCTGCTCGCCCGCAAGCCAGGCGAGCTCCTCGATATTGGCCCGGATCGGCGCGTTCCAGGGCGCGTCGGCGGGGGTGTTGCGCAGCAGCCCGTCCCAGAGCAGGAAGGCGCGGTCGGGCCTGCCGTTCTGCCCCATCATCAGCCCGATGTAATAAAGCGCGAGGCCGTTCTTCGGCTCCTTGTCGAGGGCGGTGGCAAAGGCCGCCTCGGCGTCGCGGGTGACAAGGCCGCCGGCGGCGACCACCATGTCCTCGCCAAGCTGGGCGTAATCCTCGCCGGTTGCCGCCGCGCCCTTCGCCGCGATCAGCCGTTTCTGCGCCTCGTAGCCGGCGCGGAAATTGCCCATCGCCATCTCGTTGCGGGCGAGCAGGGTGAGGCCCTCGAGATCGGCGGGTCGCGCGGCCACGGCCTGACGGAGCTTCTCCATCAGCTCGGCGAATTTCGGATCGACCGCCGGGGCCGGGCCGCGGCTGGCGGCGGCCTGTTTCTCGGCCTCCTCCTGCGAGGGGCGGCTTTCATAGGAGGTGTCGGCCTCGGCCAGGCGCTGGCGGATCGGCATGTCGCCATAGCCGCGCGCGCCGAGCACCGCATAGCCCGCGAAGGCCGCGGCCAGAAGCACCACGACAAGGCCTGCGGCCGCAAGGGTGGCGCCACGCGGCGCCTCGCCCGCGCGCCGGCCGAGGTCTTTGCCGGCACGTTCCTGCCGGTCGGCCTCGAGCATCCGGCGCGAGATCTCGAGCCGGGTGCGCTCGGCCTCCTCGGGCGAGATCACACCGCGGGCGCGGTCCTTCTCGAGATCGGAGAGCTGGTCGCGATAGACCTGCACGTCATAGCTCGCGGTCGAGGTTTCCTCCTCCGGGTGCCGGCGCAGCAGCGCCAGCCCGAACAGCAGGGCGATCAACGCCACGAGGGCGGCGGTGAGTATCCAGAACAGCATGGCGTCTCCTATCCTCGCCCCCGTTTAGGCGATGTGTCCGGGGCACGAAAGAGACAAGCGCGTGAGGGGGCGCCGTGTCGCATGAGGCGATGTCGCTTTTTTCCCTGCGATGCCGCTTGAGGGGGGCTTTCGCGACAGGGCCGGGTCCATCAAGGTGGGGAAGAGCGGCGCTGACTCGCCGCTTTCGGACAGTCGACGGGCGAAGGAAACGCGATGAGACGGTATTCGATGTTCGCGGTGGCGCGCGAGGCGCTGCGCTACCACGCGGGCTGGGAGCGCGCCTGGCGCTCGCCCGAGCCGAAGAAGCGCTATGACGTGGTGGTCGTGGGCGCGGGCGGGCATGGCCTTGCCACCGCCTATTACCTCGGCAAGGTGCATGGCATCACCAATGTCGCGGTGATCGAGAAGGGCTGGCTCGGCGGCGGCAACACCGGGCGCAACACCACGATCATCCGCTCGAACTACCTTCAGGACGCCTCGGCGGCGATCTTCGAGAAGGCGCTGCAGCTCTATGAAGGCCTGTCGCAGGATCTGAACTACAACGTCATGTTCAGCCCGCGCGGCCTTCTGATGCTGGCGCAGTCCGAGCACGAGATGCGCGGCTACAAGCGCACCGTCTATGCCAACGCCCTGCAGGGCGTGCAGACCGAATGGATCTCGCGCGAGCGGGTGAAGGAGCTGGTGCCGATCATCAACCTCGACGGGCCGCGCTATCCGGTTCTGGGCGCGCTCTATCAGGAACGCGGCGGCACCGCGCGCCACGACGCCGTCGCCTGGGGCTATGCCCGCGGCTGCTCGGCGATGGGGATGGACATCATCCAGCAATGCGAGGTCACCGGCATCCGCACGGTGAACGGCAAGGTGCAGGGCATCGACACCACGAAGGGCGCGATCGACTGCGGCAAGCTCGCGATGGTCGTCGCCGGCCATTCGGGCGTGCTGGCCGAGATGGCGGGCTTCCGGCTGCCGCTCGAATCCGTCGCGCTGCAGGCCTGGGTCAGCGAGCCGATCAAGCCGGTGATCGACGTCGTCGTCATGGCGAACCTCGTCCATTGCTACATCAGCCAGTCCGACAAGGGCGAGCTGGTGCTGGGCGGCGGCATCGACCATTGCAACAACTACACGCAGCGCGGCTCGTGGTACACGCTCGAGGAGACCACCCGCGCCCTCGTCGAGACCTATCCGGTGGTGTCGCGGCTGAAGATGCTGCGGCAATGGGGCGGCATCGTCGACATCACCGGCGACCACTCGCCGATCATCTCGAAGACCCCGGTCGAGGGCATCTTCGTCGATTGCGGCTGGGGCACCGGCGGCTTCAAGGCGATCCCGGGCTCGGGCTGGGCGATGGCGGAACTGGTGGCGAAGGGCCATTCGCCCTTGGCCGAGGGCTTCGGCCTGAACCGCTTCCGCGAGGGCCGCTTCATCGACGAATCGGTTGCGGCCGGGGTGGCGCACTGATGTCCGCGCAGGTTTCCGGACCGGCGCTGACGCTGGTGTTTCTCGACGATGCGATGGTGCTGACGCGGCGCACCTTCGCCGACTGGCGCGCGGTGCAGGAGCATTTCCCGCGCTACAAGACCAGTCTCGAGCCCGACGTTCCGGCGCATCTGGTCGAGTATCTGAGCTTCGATTACCCCGACATGCCCGAGGCAACCGGGCATGACTGGTCCGAGGTCGTGGCCGCCTTCGTCGCCTCCGGCGCCGAGGAGATGCCGCTTGCCCGCAACGGCGCATGGGTGTGCCGATGCTGACCCGCCCCCTTTCATCTTGCCCGAAATACCTCGGGGGTCCGGGGGCGGAGCCCCTGGCACTCTCCATCAGGAAGGCCTGCTGACATGCTGACATTCACCTGCCCCTACTGCGGCGTTGCCGCCGAGGAGAGCGAACTCACCGGCGGTGGCGAGGCGCATCTGAAGCGCTTCGGCCCCGGCTCCTCGGACGCCGAGTTCGAGGATTACCTGTTCAACCGCAAGAACCCGAAGGGGGTGCATTTCGAGCGCTGGCGCCATGCCTATGGCTGCGGCAAGTGGTTCCTCGCCGCGCGCGACACCAACACGCTCGAGGTCTTCGGCACCTATCCGGCGCAGACGACCGAACCGCCGGCCGATCTGATCGCCGCCATCAAGAACAAGCGCCCGGGCTGGGAGGGCTGGAAATAATGAGCACCCGTCTTGCAAAAGGGGGGCGGCTTCTCGACCGCTCGAAGCCCCTCAACTTCACCTTCAACGGCACGCCGCTGCGCGGGTTTCAGGGCGACACGCTCGCCTCGGCGCTGCTCGGCTCGGGCAAGACCCTGCTCGGCCGGTCGTTCAAGTATCACCGCCCGCGCGGCCTTGTCGCCTCGGGCGTCGAGGAGCCGAACGTTCTGGTGAACCTCGGCCGCAATGCGCGGCTCGAACCCGACCAGCGCGCCACCACCACCGAGCTCTTCGAGGGCGCCGAGGCGTCGAGCCAGAACCACTGGCCCTCGCTCGACTTCGACATCGGCGAGATCAACGACAAGATCGGCAAGCTCTTTCCGGCGGGCTTCTACTACAAGACCTTCATGGCGCCGAAATGGGCGTGGAAGCACCTGTTCGAGCCGGTGATCCGGCAGGCCGCGGGCCTTGGCGCCGCGCCGAAGGAGGCCGACCCGGACCGCTACGAACAGACCTATGCCTTCTGCGACGTGCTGGTCGCGGGCGGTGGTGTCGCGGGGCTTGCCGCGGCGCTCGCCGAGGCGCAGGCCGGCAAGCGCGTGATGGTGATGGAGCAGACCGCCTTCTGGGGCGGGCGTGCGCCGGTCGACGGCGGCACCATCGACGGGCTGGCCCCCGAGGCATGGGTCAAGAACGCCATTGAAACGCTTGAAAAGATGGAGAATGTCCAGCTTTTCACCCGCACCATGGTGTCCGGGCTCTACAACCACGGCTATGTCCTCGGCTATCAGCGTGTCGCCGATCACACCCCGGCCGACGGCCGCCCGCGGCACCGGCTGTGGCGCATCCGCGCCGGGCTGGTCGTCACCGCGACCGGCGCGCTCGAGCGCCCGCTCGCCTTCGCCGGCAACGACGTGCCGGGCGTGATGCTGGCCTCGGCGGTGCGTGACTACGTGGTGAACTGGGCGGTGAGCCCGGGCGACCGCGTGGTGATCGTGACCAACAACGACGACGCCTACCGCACCGCGCTCGCCGTCCTTGACGCCGGGCTCAGCGTGCCGGTGGTGATCGACGCGCGCGACAGCGTCACCGGCGCGCTGCCGATGGCAGTGAAGGCGCGCGGCGTGCGCGTGCTCGAGGGCCGCGGCGTCGCCAGGGTGCTCGGCCGCAAGGCCGTCACCGGCGTCGAGATCTGCGCCCAGGCGGGCGAGGGCGGGGTGATCGAGACCGTCGCCTGCGACTGTGTCGCGATGTCGGGCGGCTGGTCGCCGGTGGTGCACCTGTTCTCGCATGTCGGCGGCAAGCTGATCTGGGACGAGGCGGGGGCGATGTTCCGCCCCGATGCCAGCCGTCCGCCGATCAAGGCCGATGGCACGGCGCTGGCGCGGGTGGTCGGCGCGGCGAATGGCGCGCTCAGCCTCGACGCGATCTGCGCCGAGGCGGGGCTGACCGGGACGGTCGAGCCCGAGGCGCCGCTCGCGCCGGTCTGGGTGATGCCCGCGGGCGCCAGGGAAGCGCTCAAGTTCAAGGCCTTCCTCGACTATCAGAACGATGTGAAGGTCTCGGACGTGCAGCTTGCCGCGCGCGAGGGCTATACCTCGGTCGAGCATACCAAGCGCTATACCACGCTCGGCATGGCCTCGGATCAGGGGAAGCTGTCGAACATCAACGGCCTTGCGATCCTCTCGGATGCGCTTGGTCAGGCGATCCCGCAGACCGGCACCACCACCTTCCGCCCGCCCTATACCCCGATCAGCTTCGGCGCGGTCGCGGCCGAGGCGCGCGGCGAGATCTTCCAGCCGCTGCGCCGCACCCCGATGCACGGCTGGCACGAGGCGCAGGGCGCGCATTGGGAACCCGTGGGCCTGTGGCGCCGGCCCTATTGCTACCCGCGCGCGGGCGAAACCCACCGCGATGCGGTGAACCGCGAGATCAGCAACACCCGCAGCAATGTCGGGCTGCTCGACGCCTCGACGCTGGGCAAGATCGTGGTCAAGGGGCCCGACGCCGGGCGTTTCCTCGACATGCTCTACACCGGCATGATGTCGACCCTGCCGGTCGGCAAGTGCCGCTACGGCATCATGTGCAACGAGAACGGCTTCCTGATGGACGACGGTGTCGTGGTGCGGCTGAGCGAGGACAGCTGGCTGTGCCACACCACCTCGGGCGGGGCCGAGCATATCCACGCCTGGATGGAAGACTGGCTGCAATGCGAGTGGTGGGACTGGAAGGTCTGGACCGCCAACCTGACCGAGCAATATGCGCAGGTCGCGGTGGTCGGTCCGAAGGCGCGCGCGGTGCTCGAAAAGCTCGGCGGCATGGATGTCTCGAAAGAGACGCTGCCCTTCATGAGCCTCGCCGAAGGCACGTTGGGCGGTTTCCCCGCTCGGGTGTTCCGGATCTCCTTCTCGGGCGAGCTCTCCTATGAAATCGCGGTCCCCGCGAACATGGGCCTCGCCTTCTGGCAGGCGCTGGTCGCCGCGGGCGCCGAGTTCGGCGCGATGCCCTACGGCACCGAGGCGCTGCATGTGATGCGCGCCGAGAAGGGCTTCATTATGATCGGCGACGAGACCGACGGCACGGTGATCCCGCAGGATCTCGGCCTCGGCTGGGCGATCTCGAAGAAGAAGGACGACTATCTGGGCAAGCGCGCGCAGGCGCGCGTCGAGATGGTGCGGCCGGATCGGTGGCGCCTCGTCGGGCTCGAGACGGTCGACGGCACGGTGCTGCCCGATGGCGTCTATGCCGTGGCGGACGGCCACAATGCGAACGGCCAGCGCAACACGCAAGGCCGCGTGACCTCGACCTACTGGTCGCCGACGCTGAACAAGGGCATCGCCATGGGGCTGGTCGTGAACGGGCCCGAACGGATGGGCGAGGTGCTCGACTTCCCCGGCGATGGTGGGGTGGTGCACAAGGCGAAGATCGTCGATCCGTGCTTCTACGACAAGGAAGGGGAGAAGGCCAATGTCTGAGGCAATGTCCGCGCTGAAGGGCGAGACCCACACGGGCTTCGCCACCGTGGCCGAGGCCGGGCTCACCGGCATGGTGACGATCCGGGCCGACCTTGCCGACCCGGCGCTTGCCGCGGCGCTCGCCCCGCTCGGCCTGACCGTGCCGGCGCTGCGCCAGGTGATGGCGGCCGGCGGCCGCTCGCTCGGCTGGATGAGCCCCGACGAGCTGCTGCTGGTCTGCGGCTATGACGAGGCGCCGGGGCTGGCGGCCACGCTCGCCACCGTGCTGGCCGAAAGCCACGCGCTGGTGGTGAACGTGTCGGACATGCGCGCACGCTTCACCGTCTCGGGGGCGAAGGCCGACGAGGTGGTGATGAAGCTCTGCCCGCTCGACCTTGCCACCCTGCCGGCGATGGAGATGCGCCGCACCCGCGCCGCCCAGGTGGCGGTGGCGCTGTGGCGCTCGGGCGCGGACGAGATCAGCCTCGTCTGTTTCCGCTCGGTCGCGACCTATGTGATGGGGCTGCTCGAGGTCTCCTCGCGTCGCGGCGGCGAGATCTTCTGACGACCGGGGGGGAGCGTCCCGGCGCTCCCTCCCGTCTGGCCTCTCTTCCGCTTCCAATTGCCGCAAATATCCCGGGGGGAGCGCGTCAGCGCGGGGGGCAGCGCCCCCCTGCACGCCGCGGCTCGTCCCCGCTTCGGCGCGTCGGCCCTGACGGCGCCGTTCCCCGCTGTCCGAAAATTCCCGTCCGCAGACATATTCGTATAGACGAATAAATTCCCCTGCGTCATCGTCCCCGCACACAACAGCGGGGACGGGACGGACGGATGGCGGGACAGCGCGGCATTTTCGCAAGGATGGTGATGGTGGCGGTTCCCGCGGCCCTCGGGGTGGCGGCGATCTTCTATGCCGGACGGCTGAAGACCCTGCCCGACCCCGTGGCGACGACCCGGCCACCGACGCTGGTCCGGGTCATCACGCTTGCCCCCACCGGTCTCGTACCGCGGATCAGCGGCTATGGCACGGTGGCGCCGGTGCGCGAATGGCGCGCCGTGGCGCGCGCCGAGGGTGAGATCACCGCCGTCGCGCAGCCGCTGGCGGCGGGCGACATCGTGGCGGCCGACACGCTCCTCTTCCGCATCGACGACACCGATCTGAAGCTCGACCTTGCCAATATCGAGGCGCAGGTCTCGGCCTCGCGGGTGAAGGACCAGACCGTCGAGACGAGCCTCGTGCTCGCGCGCAGGGATCTCGGGCTCGCGCAGCAGGATCTGACGCGGCAGGAGCGGCTGAATACCCAGGGCGTGGTGACCGCGGCCGCGCTCGAGACCTCGCGCCGGCAGGAGCTGGTGGCCGAGACCAGGGTCACCGATCTCGAGAATCAGCTGAAGCTGAACGCGGCCGAGCGCGACGTTCTGGCGACGCAGCGCGGCTCGCTCGAACGCGCGATCGCCTTCGCCGAGATCCGCGCGCCCTATGCCCTGCGGGTGACCGCGCTCGACGCCGATCTCGGCCAATATGTCAGCCGCGGTCAGGTGCTGCTCGCCGCCGAGGGCACCGAGGCGGTCGACATCTCGGCACAATTCCCGATCGGCCGGATCGGGCCCTTGCTGCGGCTTGCGGGCGAGGGGGCAACGGTCACCGGGCTTGGCGCGCGGGTGAAGCTGCCCGCGAGCGATCACGCGGTGGTCTGGAAGGCGACGGTCGAGCGGGTGGGCGACGCGATCGACGCCACCACCCAAAGCGCGCCGGTGGTGGTGCGCGTCACCGACCCGCAGGGGCAGAGCGTGGCGGGCGAGCGTCCGCCCTTGCGGCGCAACATGGTGGTCGAGGTCGAGCTTTTCGCGCCGAAACGCGCGGCCCTCGTGGTGCCGGCCGAGGCGGTGGCGGGCGGCACCGCGCTTGTGGTGTCGGACGCAGGCACGCTCGAGCCGCGCAAGGTCGAGACCGGCTTCGTCTCGGGCGACCTTGCGGTGGTGACGAAGGGGCTTGCGGCGGGCGACAGGCTGGTCGTCACCGATCCCGCGATCGCCGTGCCCGGCATGGCGGTGAAGCCGGTCGAGGACGAGACCCGCAAGGCCGAGATCGCCGCCGAGGCGCTCGGTCAGGCGCCCGGTGCGGCAAAGCCCGGCAGCGGCATGGGCGGCGGGTCCGGCGCCGGCATGGGCGGCGGCTCGGGCGGCGGCGGGGCCGGAAAGACCCCGGAGGCCGGCCAATGATCCGCCTCTTTGCCGGCCACCGCACCGCCGCCAACATCCTGATGCTGGCGATTGCCGGGCTCGGTCTGCTGGCGCTGCCGATGCTGCAGCGCGACACCTTCCCGGCGACGCCGCCCTCCGAGGTCTCGGTCCGCATCGCCTATCCGGGCGCGGCCCCCGCCGAGGTCGAAACCGGCATCTGCACCGTCGCCGATCCGCTGCTGATGAAGGTCGAGAACCTCGCCAAGCTGACCTGCCTGGCGCGCGAGAATGCCGCACAGATCACCGCCGAGATCCTCGAGGGCGCGGACATGACGCGCTTTTCGAACGACATCAAGGATGTGGTCGACGGCATCACCAGCTTCCCCGACAAGGCCGAAGACCCGGTGACGCAGATCGTCGAACGCACGGCCTCGGTCGCCTCGGTCGCGGTCACCGGGCCCGAGGACCCGGCCGTGCTCTACGCCTATGCGCAGGCGCTCGCCGACCGGCTGCGCGCCGATCCGGCGATCTCGCTGGTCGATGTCACGGGCTTTTCCGACCGCGAGGTGGCGGTCGAATTCGACCGCGCCGCGCTCGAACGCTTCGGGCTCGACATGGCGGGCGTGGCGACGGCACTCGCGCGCGACAGCTTCGACATGCCGGCCGGCACGCTCGAGGGCGCGGCGGGCGAGACCGCGATCCGCTTCCTTGGCGAAAAGCGCACGCCGGCCGAGCTTGCCCAGATCCCGCTGCGCAGCAGCGCCTCGGGCGGCACCGTGCGGCTGGGCGATGTCGCGACGATCCGGCCGGGCTTTGCCGATCCGTCGCAGGCGACCTGGTTCAACGGCCATCGCGCCGCCATCGTCGCGGTGTCGAAGACCGCCTCGCAGGACGCACTGAAGGTCAAGGCGGCGCTCGACCGGCAGATCGCGCGCGCCGCGGCCGAGGCGCCGGCGGGCATCACCCTTGCGATCTCGCAGGATTCGACCTCGAACATCATCGAGCGGCTGCGCATCATCGGGGTGAACGGGGTGCAGGGGCTGGTGCTCGTGCTGGTGGCGATGTGGCTCTTCTTCGGGCTCAGGATGTCGTTTTGGGTGGCGATGGGGCTGCCGGTCAGCTTCCTCGGCGCGATCTTCGCGATGCAGCTGCTCGGCTATACCGTCAACATGATGACGATGGTGGCGCTGCTGGTCGCGACCGGGCTCCTGATGGACGATGCCATCGTGATCTCGGAAAACATCGTGCGCCGGCGGCAGGCGGGCGAGGCGCCGCTCGAGGCCGCGGTGAACGGGGTGAAACAGGTCGGGCCGGGGGTCATCGCCTCGTTCCTGACCACCGCGATGGTGATCGGCCCGCTCAGCTTCCTCTCCGGCAATATCGGCGCGCTGCTGAAATACATCCCGATCGTGCTGCTGATCACGCTGAGCGTCAGCCTGATCGAGGCCTTCCTGATCCTGCCCGCCCACATGCGCCATTCGCTGGCGGGCGAGTGGCGCCCGGGCGCCGTCAGCCGCGCGGTGAACGCCGCCTTCGACCGGCTGCGCGACGGGGTGGTGGTGCCGCTCGCGGGGCTGGCGCTGCGTTTCCGCTATCTGACCCTTGGCCTCGCGATGCTGCTCGTGGCGCTCTCCGTCGCCCCCTTCACTGGCGGTTTCATCAAGTATCAGAGCTTCCCCACCCTCGAGAGCGACACCGTCGAGGCGCGGCTGCTGCTCGCTGAAGGCGCGCCACTTGCGCGCACCGAGGCGCGGGTGGCGAAGGTGGTGAAGGCGCTCGAGAAGCTGAACGCCGAGCTGAGCCCGGATCAGCCGGGCGGCCAGCCGCTGGTGCAAAGCTATACCGTCACCTACGGGGTGAATGCCGACAGCCCGTCGAGCGGGCCGAACATGGCGACGGTGAGCGCGGCGCTGCTGCCCGCGGGCACCCGCACCACGCCGGTCGGCGCGGTGCTTGATGGCTGGAAGAAGGGCGTCGGCCAGATGCCCGACATGGCGGCCTTCCGCATCACCGATAAGGAGCGCGGCGCCGGCGGCAAGCCCATCGACCTGCGCCTCGAGGGCGAGGATCTGGCCGAGCTTGCCACCACCGCGCGCGAGCTGCGCCGCTTCTTCCGCGGCTTCGACGGGGTGCGCGACGTCACCTTCGACCTGCAGCCGGGCAAGCCCGAACTGGTGGTGCGGATGAAACCGGCCGCGGCGGTGCTTCTCGGCGTCACCCCGCTCGCGCTTGCGACCGAGCTGCGCGCGGCCTTCCGCGGCGACAGCGCCGTCACCTTCGCCGATGGCCGCGGCCCGATCGACATCGTGGCCCGCCTTGCGGCCTCCGAGCGGCGCGACATCGGCGATGTGCTGGCGCTGCGCGTGCCGGGGGCGACCGGCGCGCTGGTGCCGCTTGCGGCGGTGGCCGAGGTGACCCAGACCCGCGGCTACAACACCATCACCCATGTGAACGGAATGCGCGCGGTCTCGGTGCAGGGCACGATCGACCCCACCATCGCCAATGCACGCGAGCTGATGGCGGCGATGCGGGCCGACTACCTGCCCGGGCTCGCCGAGAAGCGGCCGGGGGTGAAGGTCGCGGTGCTGGGCGAGGAGGAGGACACCGCGACCACCGGCGCCTCGCTTTTGCGCTTCGTGCTGGCGGGCGCGCTTGGCGTCTATCTGCTCCTCGCCTTCACCCTGTCGAGCTTCATCCGCCCGGTGGCGGTGATCGCCGCGGTGCCGCTGGGCCTGGTCGGGGTGATGTGGGGGCACATGGCGCTCGGGCTGCAGATCTCGCTGCCAAGCCTCGTCGGCCTCGCCACGCTCGCAGGCGTCGCGGTGAACGACACGATCCTGCTCGATGCCTTCATCGGCGCGCGCCGCGCCGCCGGCATGGCGATGCTCGAGGCCGGGCGCGAGGCGGTGCGCGACCGCTTCCGCGCGATCTTCCTGACCTCGCTCACCACCGTCGTCGGGCTCGGCCCGCTGCTCTTCGAGCAAAGCACCCAGGCCCAGTTCCTGCGCCCGATCGTGGCGAGCCTTGCCTTCGGTCTGACCTCGGCGACGCTGCTGTCGCTGTTCGTGACCCCGGCGATTCTCGCCATTCTCGAGGATCTCGGCCTCTCGGTCGCCGACCGGGCCGGGCCCGGGGAGGCCCCGCGATCCGCCGCGGCGGGCTGAGCGCCATGAGGGCAGGGGGCGCGACACCGTCCGGTGCCCGCCCCCTGCCGTCTTCCAATCGCGGCAAATATCCCGGGGGGGAATTTCCCGCAGGGAAAGGGGGGGCAGCGCCCCCCTTCCTGGCCATCGCCTGCGCCGCACCCGATCTGTGCGGATGCGCCCTTGACCTTGCGGCTTCGCGCCCTTCAATTAGGGCCAATCGAACGCAACCGAGGACGAGACACATGGCTTTCGAACTTCCTGCCCTTCCCTATGCCCACGACGCTCTGGCCGATCTGGGCATGTCGAAGGAAACCCTCGAATATCACCACGACCTGCACCACAAGGCCTATGTCGACAACGGCAACAAGGCGATCGCGGGCACCGAGTGGGAAGGCAAGTCGGTCGAAGAGATCGTCAAGGGCACCTACCAGGCCGGCGCCGTGGCGCAGAACGGCATCTTCAACAACGCCTCGCAGCACTGGAACCACACTCAGTTCTGGGAAATGATGGGCCCGGGCGGCAAGGCGATGCCGGGCGAGCTGGAAAAGGCGCTGGTCGAATCCTTCGGCTCGGTCGCCAAGTTCAAGGAAGACTTCGCCGCCGCCGGCGCCGCGCAGTTCGGCTCGGGCTGGGCATGGCTCGTCAAGGACAAGGACGGCGCGCTCAAGGTCACCAAGACCGAGAACGGCGTGAACCCGCTGTGCTTCGGCCAGACCGCGCTGCTTGGCTGTGACGTGTGGGAACATTCCTACTACATCGACTTCCGCAACAAGCGCCCGGCCTACCTGACAAACTTCCTCGAGAAGCTGGTGAACTGGGAAAACGTCGCCTCGCGCCTGTAATCACGGCGATCATCGCGACAGACAGGCCCGCCGGAGCGATCCGGCGGGCCTTTGCATGCCCCGGGGGACGGCTGCGGCGCTTTGTCCGGGGCACTGGACATTGGCGGTGAGCAGGCCCATCTTTGCCGGGCAGGGGGATAAGGACAGGAGGATATCATGCTGCTTTCCAAGGGAATGCGGGTTCTGGTCTCGGACGAGACGCGGGCCCTTCTTCTGGAGAATGCCGGTGACACGAAAACGCCGGAGCTGCGGCTTGTGGCGGAATGCCGGGCGGCCCCGGAGGTGGAGTTCGCCGACAAGCCCGGCCGCGAGGGCGACCGGGCGACCGGGCATGGAACCGCCTTCGAGCAGGGCGATCCCGAACGGGTCGGGCAGGAACGCTTCGCACGCGATCTCGTGGCGTTTCTCGGCACCCATGCCGGCGCGGCGCGACTCGTCCTGGTGGCGCCGCCGCGGATGCTGGCTGCGCTGCGCGCCGTGTTGCCCGAGGCGCTTGCCGCCGGCGTCGTGGCGGAACTCGACAAGACCCTGACCGGCCAGCCGCTGCCCGAGGTGGCGCAGGTGCTGGCCGCGGCGCTCGATCCGGTCTGACAGAGCGCGCACGACCGGCGCCGGACCGGATCCCGGGGTCCCATCCGGGATCACGGGCCGGTGAAGCGGCGCCGGACCGGCCGGTCTTCCCTTTCCTTGCCGTTTCGTGCAGTGCTGGCGCGTAACGGCAGGGGATGGACATGCGCGAGACGGTCAAGGGGTTCTGGGCACTGATCTCGGTCTGTCTGATCTGGGGCCTGTCGGGCATCTATTACAAGCTGCTGGCCTCGGTGCCGCCGCTTGAGGTGCTCGCGCATCGCACGGTGTGGTCGGTGGTGTTCTTCGCCGTGGTTCTGGCCTTTCAGGGCCAGCTCGGGGCGCTGGTCACCGCGCTGCGCAATCCGCGCCAGGCCGCGGCGCTGGCGCTGGCGGCGGTGCTGATCTCGATTAACTGGTTCGGGTTCATCTGGGCGGTGCAGAATGGCCGCGCGATGGAGGCGAGCCTTGGCTATTACATCTTCCCGCTGGTCGCGGTGGCGCTTGGCATGATCTTCCTGCGCGAGCGGATGGGCCGGCTGCAGACGCTTGCGGTGCTGATTGTCACCTGTGTGGTGCTGTGGCTGACCTGGTCGCTGGGCAAGGCGCCCTGGATCGCGCTGACCCTCGCCGCCACCTTCGGGCTCTACGGGCTGATCAAGAAGGGCATCGACCTGCCGCCGGCGGTTTCGGTCTGTGCCGAGGTGGTGCTGCTGGCCCCCTTCGCGCTGGCGCTGCTGATCGCCGAGCATTTCGGCTGGGGCTTTGCGCCGCATTCGGGCAGCTTCGGCGGCGACTGGACGATGAGCGCGCTGCTCGTGTTCTCGGGCGTGATGACCGGCGGGCCGCTGATGCTGTTCTCCTATGCCGCGCGGCGGGTGCGGCTGGCGACGGTGGGGGTGATGCTCTACCTCAATCCGACGCTGCAATTCCTGGTGGCCGTCGTCGCCTTCGGCGAGCCGCTGACCCACGCCTATCTCGTCGCCTTCCCGCTGATCTGGGGGGCGCTCGCGCTTTACTCCTTCGCCAGCCTGCGCGGTGCGGCGCAGGCCGGCTGAGCCCGGCCTCAGCCGAAGGCGGTGACGAGCGCCGCCTCGAGCGCGGCGACATCGGGCACCGTCACCACGAAGTCGCGCAGGCTCGGCGCGGCAAAGCCTTCGGCGACGATGTTCTCGATCAGCGCGACGAGCGGCTGCCAGTAGCCCTCGGTGTCGAGCAGGAAGATCGGTTTCGTGTGCAGCCCGATCTGGCGCCAGGTCAGCACCTCGAAGAACTCGTCAAGCGAGCCGGCGCCGCCCGGCAGCACGACGATCGCGTCCGAATTCATGTACATCACCTTCTTGCGCTCGTGCATCGTCTCGGTGACGACGAAGGCGGTCAGGTCGCGCTTGCCCACCTCGAGCGGGAAGAGATGGGCGGGAATCACCCCGAAGGTGGCGCCGCCGGCGGCCTGCGCGGTGCGCGCGACCTCGCCCATCAGCCCGACATCGCCCGCGCCATAGACGAGGCGCCAGTTGCGCGCGGCGAGCAGCGCGCCGGTGGCGCGCGCCGCCTCGGCATAGGCGGGACGGGCGCCGGGGCGGGCGCCGCAGAAGACGCAGACGGAATGGACGGGAGGCTGGGACATGGCGGATCCTTCGGATGGGCCCGTGCGGGCAGCGGAGGCCATCCGGCCGGCGGTTCGGGCGCGCGGGGAGTTGCTTTGTGCCGTGATACCGGCTCAAGTGGGCGGGCTCAAGCCGTGGCGCAGACCGCGGGCGAAAGAGGGAAAAGGACGACGGCGATGACGGAAGGTGCGGAGGGCAACGGCAAGCGCGCGGGGGCGGGCGGGGTTGCCGCGGGGGCGGCGGTCGCGGCCGCGATCGTGGCGGTTCTGGTGGGATGGTGGGCGGTGAACGGGCCGGTGCCCGGGGCCGCCCCCGAAAGCGCGGAACCGGCGGCGCCGAAGGTGGCCGAGCCCGCCACACCCGCCCAGGGCGAGGCCGCGCCCGCCGCGACCACGGCGATGTCGGGCGAGACGACGGGGGCTGCCCCGGCACCTGCGACGGCCGCGCCCGCCGTGCCTGCCGAAGGCGCGCGCTTCGACGTGCTGCGGGTGACGCCCGAGGGCGGGCTGACGCTCGCCGGCAAGGCCGCGCCCGGGGCGACGGTCGAGGTGCTGCTCGACGGTGCGCCGCTTGACACCGTGCATGCCGATGCGAATGGCGATTTCGTGCTTCTGGCCACCACGGTCGCGCCCTCGGCCTCGGCGCGGGTGCTGAGCGTGAAGGTCACCGGCGCTGATGGCGTCACCCGCGATCTGGCCGAGACCCTGACCGTGGCGCCGAGCCCGGTCGCGCTGGCTCAGGCGGCGACGGCGGCGGGGGCGGCGCCCGCGGTGGTGGCCGAGCAGGTCGCCGCGGCCGAGACGCTGGCGGCAAAACCGCTCGTCACCGACGGCGCCGGGGCCGAGGTTCTGGCCGGCGCTTCCGACGTGCTGGTGATCGACACGCTCGCCTTCGGTGCCGACGGCGCGATCGAGATCAGCGGTCGCGGGGCGCCGGCGGGCGTGGTGCTGCGCGCCTATGTCGACAGCGCCGAGGCGGGGCTTGTGCAGGCAGGCAACGAGGGCGCCTGGCGGATGCAGCTGCCGAAGACGGCGCCCGGCCGGCACGAGCTGCGCATCGACGCGATCGACGCTGCCGGCAAGGTGGTGGCGCGGGCCGCGACCGGGTTCGACGCCGCGGCGCCCGAGACCCTTGCCGCAGCGGCCGGGGCGGCCTCGGCGAAAGCGGTAGGGGCGGGGGGCGCCGGTGCTGCCGCCCCGCGCGTCGTCACCATCGCGCCCGGCAATACGCTCTGGGCGATCGCGCGCGACACCTATGGCGATCCCTATCTCTATGTGAAGCTGTTCGAGGCGAACCGCGACCAGATCCGCGATCCCGACCTGATCTATCCGGGCCAGGTCTTCACCCTGCCGGAGTGAGGCAAAAGGGGCTGGACACCGGCGCGGCGCGGCTTAGGTAGGGGCCGGACACCAGCGGGCAGGGATGCCCCGCCCGTCCTTTCCGATGACCAGAACCGACAGAAGGCGCCGCCGCCGCGCCAGCGAGGATTCCATGCCGCCCTCCCAGATCACCCAATCCGGCAAGCTCAGCGCCGAGGACCGGGCGCGCAACATGCGCACACTGCGCTCGGTGCTGCCCTATCTGTGGCCGGCAGATCACCCCTGGGTGAAGCAGCGCGTGCTGATCGCGATGGTGCTTCTCGTCGTGGCCAAGGTGATCTCGGTCGCGACGCCGCTCGTCTACAAGGCCTCGGTCGACAGTCTGGCCGGCACGGCACGTGACGAGGGGCTGCTGCTGCCCCTGGGCGCGGTGGCGCTGACGGTGATCTACGGGCTGGCGCGGCTTGGCTCGGTGGGCTTTGGCGAGCTGCGCGATGCGGTCTTCGTGCGGGTGGCGCAGCGCGCGCTGCGCGCGCTCGCGCTCGAGACCTTCCGCCACATCCACGCGCTTTCGATGCGCTACCACATCACCCGCAAGACCGGCGGGCTGAGCCGGATCATCGAGCGCGGCGTGAAGGGCGTCGAGTTCCTGCTGCGCTTCATGCTGTTCTCGGTCGGGCCGCTGATCCTCGAGCTGACCCTTGTCACCATCCTCTTCGCGGTGCTTTTCGACTGGCGCTATGCCGCGGTGGTGGTGGTCACGATCTGGGCCTATGTCACCTTCACCTTCAAGGTGACCGAATGGCGCGTGGCGATCCGGCGCAAGATGAACGATGCCGACACCGCGGCGAACCAGAAGGCGATCGACAGCCTGCTGAACTTCGAGACGGTGAAGTATTTCGGCGCCGAGACCCGCGAGGCCGAGCGTTACGACGCCTCGATGGCGGGCTATGAGAAGGCCGCGGTGAAGACCGGGCAGAGCCTTGCCTTCCTGAACTTCGGCCAGACGCTGATCATCACCGCGGGGCTTGTCGCGGTGATGGTGATGGCGGCGCTCGAGGTGAAGTCGGGCAAGCTCACGGTGGGCGATTTCGTCATGGTGCAGGCCTACATGATCCAGATCACCATGCCGCTCGGCTTCCTCGGCACGGTCTATCGCGAGATCCGTCAGGCACTTGTCGACATGGGCGAGATGTTCGACCTGCTGCACCAGCCCGCCGAGATCGAGGACAAGCCCGGCGCGCCGGCGCTGAAGGTCACCGGCGGCGAGGTCTGTTTCGACGCGGTGAAATTCGCCTATCACCCGGACCGGCCGATCCTGAAGGGGATCTCGCTGACCGTGGCGGCGGGGCAGCGCGTGGCGCTGGTCGGCCCCTCGGGCTCGGGCAAGTCGACGATCGGGCGGCTTCTCTTCCGCTTCTACGACGTCACCGGCGGCGCGATCCGGATCGACGGGCAGGATCTTCGCGACGTCACCCAGCAAAGCCTGCACGACGCGATCGGCGTGGTGCCGCAGGATACCGTGCTGTTCAACGACACGATCCGCTACAACATCGCCTATGGCCGCGCCGGCGCCACCGAGGCCGAGATCGTCGCTGCCGCCCGTGCCGCGAAGATCCATGACTTCGTGATGAGCCTGCCCGAGGGCTACGAGACGGCGGTGGGCGAGCGCGGGCTGAAGCTCTCGGGTGGTGAGAAACAGCGCGTCGGCATCGCCCGGACGCTGCTGAAGAACCCGCCGATCCTGCTGCTCGACGAGGCGACCTCGGCGCTCGACACCCAGACCGAGCGCGACATCCAGGACAGCCTGAACGCGATGGGCGAGGGCCGCACCGTCATCACCATCGCGCACCGGCTCTCGACCATTGCCGATGCCGACCGGATCGTGGTGCTCGAGAAGGGCAAGATCGTCGAGGAAGGCACGCACGAGGCGCTTCTTGCCCATGGCGGGCGCTATGCCGCGATGTGGGCGCGTCAGTCGTCCGAGGACGGCGAAACGGAGGCGAGCGCGGCCTGATCGGGCGCGCCGCATCACATCCCGGCGCGCCCCTGCCGGCCGGCCCGGGCCGGCCTTGGCAAGTGGGCGCGCTTGCGTATAAGAAGGCGCGACAGATCAAGGAGTCCGCCCGTGGATCAGACCGACAGCTTTATCGAGGAAGTCACCGAGGAAGTGCGTCGCGACCGGCTGTTTGCGGCTTTCCGCAAGTATGGCTGGATCGGTGCGGTGGCGATCGTGGCGATCGTCGGCGGCTCGGCCTTCACCGAGTGGCGCAGCATCCGGGCGCGTGACGCGGCGCAGGCTTTCGGGGATTCGCTTCTGGGCGCGGTGCAGGCCGATGACCCGGGCGCGGCGCTTTCCGAGATTCAGGCCGATGGTCCGCGCGTCGGCGTGGCAAAGCTGATGTCGGCGGCGCAGGCGGTGCAGGACGGGCGCGCCGATGCGGCGCTGGCCGATCTGAACGCGGTTGCGGCCGATGCCACCTTGCCCGCCAGCCTGCGCGATCTGGCGCGGCTGAAGGCGGTGCTGATCGCCGGCGACACGATGACGGCCGAGGCGCGCCGGACCGAGCTCGAGGCGCTGGCCCAGCCCGGGGCGCCCTATCGGCTGATGGCGCTCGAACAGCTTGCGGTGCTCGCGCTCGAGACCGGCGATACGGCTGCGGCGATCGCCAAGGCGCGCGAAGTGCTCTCCGATTCCGCGGTCACGCCGGGCTTGCAACAGCGCGCGACTGAGTTGATTGTGGCCCTGGGCGGTGACCCGGCGGCCGAGACGGCGGCGCAATAGGCGGGTCCGTTTGCGCAGGACCGGCACGGGTAACGAAGGCAGGGGGACGAAAGCGGTGAAGCTGATCCGGGGAATCGCTGTGCTGGGCATGGCCGCGACGGTGCTTGCGGGCTGCGAGAAGGAAGTCATCCTGCCGGGCGAACGGCTCGATCCTCGCGCCGTGGTCGGCGAGGGCTCGGTTCCGGGCAGCGCGATCGCCACGCCCGAGGCGCCGCGCGCGCTCTCGCTGCCGCGGGCGCAGGCGAATGCCGACTGGCCGCAGCGGGCGGGCGGGGCAGGGCATCTGCTGACCAACCCGGCGATCGGTGCCGGCACCACGCAGGTCTGGTCCGCGCCGATCGGCACGGGCGAAAGCCGCCGCTACCGGCTGGTGGCCGAGCCGGTGGTGGCCGCGGGCCGCGTCTTCACCCTCGACAGCCGCGGCCATGTGACCGCGACGGCGACGAACGGGGCCCGGCAATGGCAGACCGACGTCACCCCGCCGGGCGACCGTGCCGACGATGCCAGCGGCGCCGGGCTCGCCTATGACGGCGGCAAAATCTTCGTCACCTCGGGCTATGCCGAGCTTGCCGCGCTTGATGCGGCGACCGGCAAGGTGCTGTGGCGGCAGGGCTTCGACGCCGGCATCGGCGGCGCGCCGACGGTCTCGGCCGGCATGGTCTATGTCGTGGTGCGCGACGGTTCGGCCTGGGCGGTGCGCGCGGCCGACGGCAAGGTGATGTGGCAGCTCGGCAGCACGCCCGCCGGCGCGGGCATGGGCGGCGTCGCGGCGCCGGTCGTCAACGACCGGATGGTGGTCTTCCCGTTCTCGACGGGGGAACTCATCGCGGCACTGAAGACGCGCGGCATGACGCTGTGGTCGGCGCAGGTGGCGGGTGCGCGGCTTGGCCGCGGCTATGCCTCGGTCTCCGACCTGACCGGCGAGCCGGTGATCTCGGGCAACACGCTTTATGCCGGCTCCTCGGCGGGCAAGCTTGCGGCTTTCGATCTGAACACCGGCGAGCGGCTCTGGACCGCGACCGAGGGTCCGAATTCGCCGGTGCAGGTGGCGGGCGGCTCGCTCTTCATCGTCAATGACCAGGCGCAGATCGAGCGGCTCGATGCCGCGACCGGCGACGTCATCTGGTCGAAGGATCTGCCCTATTTCGTCAAGGACAAGGTCAAGAAGCAGAACGAGATCTGGGTGCATTACGGCCCGGTGCTGGCGGGCGGCAAGCTGTTCGTCGCCTCCTCGGACGGGCTGCTGCGGGTCTTCGACCCGGCAAGCGGTGCCCTGATCGGCCAGACCGAGATCCCCGGCGGCGCCTCGACCGACCCGGTGGTCGCCGGCGGCACGCTCTATGTCGTCAGCCGTGACGGGGTTCTGCACGCCTACCGTTGAGCCCGGGGCAAAACCCGTGTAAAGCGGCGACTTCGGTCGCACCAAGGAGCGGAACATGAGCTTTACCCTGGCCATCGTGGGCCGCCCCAACGTGGGCAAGTCGACGCTGTTCAACCGTCTGGTGGGCCGGCGTCTCGCGCTCGTCGACGACCAGCCCGGCGTCACCCGCGACCTGCGCGAAGGCGATGCACGCCTTGGCGACCTGCGCTTCATCGTCATCGACTCGGCCGGGCTCGAGCTTGCCGAGGACGACAGCCTGCAGGGCCGGATGCGGCGGCTGACCGAGCGCGCGGTCGAGGAGGCGGACGTCTGCCTGTTCCTGATCGACGCGCGCGCCGGCGTGACCCCGGCCGACGAGATCTTCGCCGATATCCTGCGCCGCAAGAACGCCCATGTCATCGTCGCCGCGAACAAGGCCGAGGGCTCGGCGGGCGATGCCGGCGCGATCGAGGCCTGGAGCCTCGGCCTTGGCGAGCCGATCCGGATCTCGGCCGAGCATGGCGAGGGGCTCGACGATCTCTATACCGCGCTGCGCCCGCTCGCCGACGAATTCACCGAAAAGCACGCCGCCGACGCCCCCGAGGTCGATGTCGATCTCGAGGAGGGCTCGGAGGAAGAGGGCACCTTCCGCATGCCGACGGCGGCAAAGCCGCTGCAGCTTGCGGTGATCGGCCGCCCGAATGCCGGCAAGTCGACGCTGATCAACAAGATCCTCGGCGAGGACCGGCTGCTGACCGGGCCCGAGGCGGGCATCACCCGCGATGCGATCTCGGTCACCACCGAGTTCATGGGCACGCCGATGCGGATCTGGGACACCGCCGGCATGCGCAAGAAGGGCAAGATCAACGACAAGCTCGAGAAGCTGTCGGTCGCCGATGGGCTGCGTGCGGTGCGCTTCGCCGAGGTGGTCGTGGTGCTGATCGACGTCAACATCCCGTTCGAGACCCAGGACCTGCGCATCGCCGATCTGGCCGAGACCGAGGGCCGCGCTGTCATCGTCGCCGCGAACAAGTGGGATCTCGAGGAGGACAAGCCCGAGAAGCTCAAGGAGCTGCGCGAGAATTTCGAGAAGTCCCTGCCGCAGCTGCGCGGTGCGCCGCTCGTCACCGTCTCGGCGAAGACCGGCAAGGGGCTCGACCGGCTGCACAATGCGATCATCCGCGCCTATGAGATCTGGAACCGCCGCGTCTCGACCGCGAAGCTGAACATGTGGCTGCAGGCGATGACCGAGGCGCACCCGCCGCCGGCACCGGGCGGGCGCCGGATCAAGCTGCGCTACATGACCCAGGCAAAGACCCGGCCGCCGGGCTTCGTCATCATGGCGACCCATACCGACAAGATCCCGGAAAGCTATGGCCGCTACCTGGTGAATGGGCTGCGCGCCGATTTCGACATGCCGGGCACGCCGATCCGCATCTTCTTCCGCGATCAGGGCTCGAAGAACCCCTACAAGGATCGCAAGAAGTCGATCCCGTCGCGGCTGACGAAACACGTCGAGGCGCGCAAGGCGGCCGAGCGCAAGGGCAAGGGTGCCTCGGGCGGCGTCGCACCCTCGGGCACGATGCGGCCCGACAAGCCCAAACCCAAGGGCCAGCGCCCGCCGAAGAAATGAGAAACCCCCGTCGTCGCAAGACGGCGGGGTTTTCCGTTCTGGCGGCCCGGCCGGGGCGCAGGGGGAGGTCGTGTGAGTATTTTTGCCAAGAAAAAACCAGGGGGGCGGAGCGGGGGGCTTTGGCTTTTTCTTGGTATCAATACTCCCGCCGGAGGCGTCGGCGCTCTCACCCCGCGCGGCGCATCCAGCCTGTCGCGCCAAGGGCAAGGATGGCAACGGCCGCGCCGGCGACCAGCGCGGGGTTTGCGGTGTTCGCCGCGATGATGCCGATCAGCGCCCAGATCAGCCCCGCCGGATAGGCCGCGCCCGGGGTGAGGCGCGCGGTGACGGCAAGTCCCACGGCCACCGCCGCCGCAAGCACGACCCAGCTTGCGACGCCCAGCGGCAGCAGCCCGTAGCCCACCAGCACCGTGCCGGTGGCAACCATGGTCGCGGCGGTGAGCCAGCCCGCGTAAAGCCCGATCGGCGCCGCGCGCAGGGCGAATTCCCCGCCCTTCGGCACGCGGGCAAGGGCGACGAGGGCGAGCCCCGCCATCAGCCAGATCTGCACCGTGGCAAACACCGGGGCCTGCATCGCCACCGCAAGCCAGCTGGCGCCAAGTGCCATCGACAGCATCAGCGGCCAGCGCGGCGCGTCCCAGGCCCGGTCCTCGGCCCGGCGCAAAAGGCCAAAGCCTGCCTGCGCGATCAGCGCGAGGAAGATCAGGCCCCAGATCGAGAACGCCCAGGGCGCGGGCTGGAACGGCGGGTTCATCACCGGCACCGGGAAGGCGGCCGGATCATAGCCGCGGAAATTGCGCGCGCTGTAGGAGGCGGCGGCAAAGGCCAGCGCGGCGGTGAAGGTCAGGATCGCTTTCAGGCGCTGCATCATATCCCCCGGGAGTTTCAGCCAAAACGCAAAGGGCGCGGCAAGGTTCCCCCGCCGCGCCCCTTGAGGTCGGTTTTTTGGCTCAGACCAGAACGCCGTCGACGAGGCGGGTCTTGCCGCCGAGATAGCGGTGCAGCACGGCGGGCAGGGTGACGGAACCATCCGCCTCCTGACCGTTCTCGAGGACCGCGATCAGGCAGCGCCCGACGGCGAGGCCCGAGCCGTTCAGCGTGGCGACGAATTCGGGCTTGCCGCCGGCGGCGGGCTTGTAGCGCCCGTTCATCCGCCGCGCCTGGAACGCACCGCAGGTCGAGACCGAGGAGATCTCGCGATAGGTGTTCTGCCCGGGCAGCCAGACCTCGAGGTCATAGGTTTTCTGCGCGCCAAAGCCCATGTCGCCGGTGCACAGCACGATGCGGCGATAGGGCAGGCCGAGCGCCTCGAGCACGGATTCGGCACGTTTCACCATGCCCTCGTGTTCCGCGATCGCATCCTCGGGGCGGCAGATCGTCACCATCTCGACCTTCTCGAACTGGTGCTGGCGCAGCATGCCGGCGGTGTCCTTGCCGGCCGAGCCCGCTTCCGAGCGGAAGCAGTTCGTATGCGCGCACATCCGGGCGGGCAGTGCCGCCTCGTCCCAGACCTCGCCCGCGATGAAATTGGTCAGCGTCACCTCGGCGGTGGGGATCATCCACCAGCCGTTGGTGGTCTCATAGCTGTCCTCGGCGAATTTCGGCAGCTGTCCGGTGCCGAGCATGGTCTCGGGGCGGACGAGCACCGGGGTGATCGCCTCGGTGAGCCCGTGGGTGTCGACATGCAGGTCGAGCATGAACTGCGCGAGCGCCCGGTGCACCCGGGCGACGCCCGATTTCAGCACCACGAAACGCGCCCCCGAGAGTTTCGCCGCGGTCTCGAAATCCATCGCCTTGCCGACGGCCGGAAGCTGGTAATGTTCCTTCGGCGCGAAGTCATAGGCGCGCGGCGTGCCCCAGCGGCGGACCTCGACGTTGTCGTTTTCGTCGGCGCCCTGCGGCACCTCGTCGAGCGGGCTGTTCGGCACCCACAGCAGCTTGTCGCGCAGGTCGGCGTCAAGCCGGCCGGCCTCGGCCTGCATCGCGGCGACTTGCGCTTTCTTCTCGGCCACCAGCGCGCGCAGGCGTTCGAACTCGGCCTCGTCGCCCTTGGCCTTGGCCGCGCCCACGAGCTTCGAGGCGGCGTTCTGCTCGGCCTGCGCGGTCTCGGCGGCGTGGATCGCGGCCCGGCGGGCCTCGTCGAGCGCAAGGATCTCCGAGGCGAGCGGCGAGAGCCCCCGGCGCGCAAGGGCTGCGTCGAACTGGGCGGGGTTTTCGCGGATGGCGCGGATGTCGTGCATGGGCTCACCTCTGATGGTTGCGCCAAAGCGTTTAGCGCGGAAAGATGCGGCATGAAAGCCCCGCCGGCCGCGGCATTGATCCCGGTCATGGCGCGGGGTCTTGCGGGATGATTGGATAATCGTGTAAGTGGTCACACATTCAAGATACAGAATGTAAATGCCCGGACGCGAGCCGGGGATCTGGGCGCCGTAGGGAAGGGATGCCGACATGAAAACTTACGTCTTGCCGCTGGCGCTTCTGGCACTGGCCGTGCCGCAAGGGCTGCGTGCCGAGCAGAGCTTCAACGTGACCCCGACCGAGGTCGTCGACTGGAAGGCGGTCTATGGCCAGATCGAGGCGAAGGATTCGATCGCGGCGCGGGCGCGGCTTGGCGGCACGCTGACCGAGCTGAGCGTGACCGAGGGCGAGCTCGTGCAGGCGGGCCAGCCGATCGGCAAGGTCGTCGACGAGAAGATCGCCTTCCAGCTGAGCGCGATCGACGCGCAGATCGCGGCGTTGCAGGCGCAGCTCGCGAATGCCCAGACCGAGCTGAAACGCGGTCAGGAGCTGAGCGCGCGCGGCATCACCACGACCCAGGCGCTCGATGCGCTGCGCACCCAGGTCGACGTCTACATGAGCCAGATCGAGGCGCAGCAGGCCAGCCGCAAGGTGACCGAGCAGCAGGCGACCGAGGGCGAGGTGCTGGCGCCGATCTCGGGCCGGGTGCTGTCGGTGCCGGTGGCGATGGGCGCCGTGGTGATGGCGGGCGAGACCGTCGCCACCGTCGGCGGCGGCGGCTTCTTCCTGCGGATCTCGGTGCCCGAGCGCTTCACCGCGACGCTGAAGGAAGGTGACGCGATCCACATCGACGGCGCGACCGGCGCGATCGAGGGCAAGCTCGTCAAGGTCTATCCGCTGATCGAGGGCGGCCGGGTCGATGCCGATGTCGAGGTGCCGAACCTTGATTCGGAATTCGTGCAGGCGCGGGTGCTGGTGCGCCTGCCGCTTGCCCGGCGCGAGGCGATTCTGGTGCCCGCAACCGCGGTCTCGACCCGTTCGGGTCTGGACTTCGTGCGGGTGCGCGCGGGCGAGGGCACCGTCGAACGCGCCGTCGTTCCCGGCGATCATCGCATCGAGAACGGCACCGACATGGTCGAGATCATCACCGGTCTCACCGGCGGCGAAGAGGTGGTGACGGAATGAGCCAGGACCAGATCCCCGACGAGGCGCATCCGCTCGGCATTCCCGAGCATCGCCTCGGCATCGCCGGCCGGCTGACGCGGGCTTTCATCGGCTCGGCGCTGACGCCGCTGATCATCCTTGCGGCGCTCGCCGTCGGTCTGGTCGCGCTGGTCTCGCTGCCGCGCGAGGAAGAGCCGCAGATCTCGGTGCCGATGGTCGACATCCACCTGCAGGCCCCGGGCCTGAAGGCCGAGGATGCGATGAAGCTCGTGACCGAGCCGATGGAGACCATCATCAAGGGCATCAACGAGGTCGAGCACGTCTATTCGCAGACCTCGGACGATTCTGCGCTGGTGATGGCGCGCTTCGTCGTCGGCACCTCCTCGGACGCGGCAATCCTGCGCGTGCACGAGAAGGTCAAGGCGAACATGGACCGCATCCCCACCGGCATCGACGAGCCGATCATCGTCGGCCGTGGCATCGACGACGTGGCGATCGTGGCGCTGACCCTCTCGGGCAAGCCCGGCGAGGAGATCGGCGCGAACGACCTGACCCGCATCGCGCGCGAGCTGCAGACCGAGGTGACGAAGATCGACAATGTCGGTCTGACCTACATCGTCGGCGAGGCGACCGAGGCGATCCGGATCGAGCCCGATCCCGAGAAGCTTGCGATGTATGGCGTCACACTGCAGCAGCTGTCGAACAAGGTCGAGCAGGCAAACCGCGCCTTCAACACCGGCAAGCTGCGCGATCAGGGCGAACAGATCGACCTCGTCGCCGGCAAGACGCTGACCGCGCCGGCCGAGATCGCGGGGCTTCTGCTGACCACCCGCGATAGCCGCCCGGTCTATGTGGCCGACGTGGCGAAGGTCGCTTATGTCGGCGACACCTCGGACCACATCGTGGCCAATGTCACCCGCGAGAACGGCACGCTCGACCGCCGCCCGGCGGTGACGGTGGCGATCGCCAAGCGCGCCGGGGCGAATGCCGTGGTGGTGGGCGAGAAGATCCTCGAACGTGTGCACGAGCTTGAAGGTTCGCTGATCCCGTCGACCGTCGAGGTGCAGGTCACCCGCGACTATGGCGAGACTGCGAACGAGAAGGCGAACGAGCTCTTGTTCCACCTCGGCCTCGCCACGGTGTCGATCATCGCGCTTGTCTTCTTCGCGATCGGCTGGCGGGAAAGCATCGTGGTGGCGATCGTCATTCCGGTGACCATCCTGCTGACGCTGTTCGCGGCGAACATCATGGGCTTCACGCTGAACCGCGTCAGCCTCTTCGCGCTGATCTTCTCGATCGGCATCCTCGTCGACGACGCGATCGTGGTGATCGAGAACATTGCGCGGCACTGGGCGATGAAGACCCCGGGCACCCGCATCGCGAAGGCGATCGAGGCGGTGGCCGAGGTCGGCAACCCGACCATCGTCGCCACGCTGACCGTGGTCGCGGCGCTGCTGCCGATGCTGTTCGTCAGCGGGCTGATGGGCCCCTACATGTCGCCCATTCCCTCGGTCGCCTCGGCGGCGATGATCTTTTCCTTCTTCATCGCGGTGATCGTCACCCCCTGGCTGATGGTGAAGATCGCGGGGCGCGCCGACATGTCCTCGCATGCCGAGGGGCCGGGCCATCACGCCGGCGGCAAGCTCGGCGCGCTCTACGAGCGGGTGGCGCGGCCGGTGCTGCGCACCAAGCGCACCGCCTGGGCCTTCCTGATCGCCGCGATCGTGCTCAGCTTCGGCTCGCTCGGGCTGCTTTACACCAAGCATGTCACGGTGAAACTCCTGCCCTTCGACAACAAATCGGAGCTGAGCGTGGTGATCGACCTGCCCGAGGGCTCCTCGGTCGAGGCGACGGATGCGGTGGCGCAGCAGGTGGCCGAGGTGGTGACGCAGCTGCCCGAGGTGATCTCGGTGCAGACCCACGCCGGCGCCGCGGCGCCGTTCAACTTCAACGGGCTGGTGCGGCACTACTACCTGCGCGAATACCCCTATCAGGGCGACGTGCAGATCAACCTGACGAACAAGGCCGACCGCGACCGCAGCTCGCATGAGATCGCGCTTGATGTGCGCGAGCGGATCGCCAAGCTCGACCTGCCGAAGGGCACCAGCCTGAAGACGGTCGAACCGCCGCCCGGGCCCCCGGTGATGGCGACGCTTCTGGCCGAGGTCTATGGCCCTGATCCCGAGACCCGGCGCGCCGCCGCCGCGAAGATCCGCATGGCCTTCGAAAGCGTGCCCTTCATCGTCGATGTCGACGACAGCTTCGGCACCCAGGCCCGCCGGCTGCGTGCCACGGTGAACTCGGACGATCTCGAGTTCTACTCGGTGCAGGAAAGCGACGTCTTCGACACGCTCGGCCTGCTGAACGGCTCGACCACGGTCGGCTATTCGCACCGCGGCGACGAGCGCTCGCCGCTGCCGATCGTGATGGCGCGGGCGAAGGGCGACCGGGTGATGAACGAGGCGACGCTGTCGACGCCGATCCCGGCGAACGTGTTGCCGGGCGCGCGCGGTGTGGTCGAGCTGGGCGACGTGGTGAAGGTGCAGGAGGAGAAATCCTCCTTCCCGATCTTCCGCCACAACGGCCGCGAGGCGGAGATGGTGACGGCGGATCTTGCCGGCACCTTCGAGGCACCGCTTTACGGCATGATCGCGGTCGACGCGGCGCTCGACAAGATCGACTGGGCGCCGGGCGAGAAGCCGGTGGTGTCGCTGCATGGCCAGCCCGACGACGAGAGCCATGTGACGCTCTTGTGGGACGGCGAGTGGGAAGTGACCTGGGTCACCTTCCGCGACATGGGCGCGGCCTTCGGCGTGGCGCTCCTCGGGATCTACATCCTCGTGGTGGCGCAGTTCGGCTCGTTCCGGCTGCCGCTGGTCATCCTGACGCCGATCCCGCTGACCTTCCTTGGCATCATGCTCGGCCACCTGATCTTCCACGCGCCGTTCTCGGCCACCTCGATGATCGGTTTCATTGCGCTCGCGGGCATCATCGTGCGCAACTCGATCCTGCTGGTGGACTTCATCCGCCACGGCAATCACGAGGGCAAGTCGGACATCGACGTGCTGGTCGAGGCGGGGGCGATCCGGTTCAAGCCGATCCTGCTCACCGCGATCGCGGCGATGATCGGCGCGGTGGTGATCCTCGCCGACCCGATCTTCCAGGGGCTGGCGATCTCACTGCTGTTCGGTCTGCTCAGCTCGACGCTGCTCACCGTGCTGGTGATCCCGGCGATCTACCGGATCTTCAAGACCTGATCCGGGGCGGAGCGAGACCGACAATCGGACACCCGGCGGCGACGCCGGGTGTTCGCGTTCCGGGGCAGGGGTGCGACATTCGGGCACGGCAGATGTGATCGCTCCCCCACGCGGCGCGGCGCTAGTCTGGAGCTGTCACAGGGGTGACGCATGGAGGATGAGATGCACAGCGTCTTGAAAGCGTCGGTCGTGGTTCTGGCCGTCGCAGCCGGTTTCGTGCCAGTGCGGGTGTTTGCCGAGCCCAGTTGCACCGACTGGATGGATCAGGGCGATGGTACTTCCTGGAAGGAATGCGTCGACGATGACGGCGTGCAGCACTGCTACAAGGTGAACAACACGCCCGGCAGCACGGGCTATGAGGTCAGTTGCTCCGACTGAACCACGGCACCAGCGCACGGGCGGGCCGCTCCGGGAAACCGGGGCGGCTTTTTCTGCCGGGGGATCGGGGCAGGCGGGCTCAGATGCCCTTGCAGAACATCTCGTAGACGGTTTCGACGACGCGGATCGCCTTCGGATCACTCAGCGAGTAATAGATCGCCTTGCCCTCGCGGCGGCTGGTCACCAGCCCCTCGAGGCGCAGCCGCGCCAGTTGCTGGCTGACCGCGGCCTGCCGCGATTCCAGCAGGTTCTCGAGCTCGGTCACCGTCTTCTCGCCCGAGGAGAGATGGCACATGATCATCAGCCGACCTTCGTGCGCGAGCGCCTTGAGCAGGTTCGATGCCTCCTGCGCGCGGCTCATCAGCTCTTCTGCGTCGAGCCGTGCACAACGCTCGGCGGGGTCTGCCGCCGTCGCTTCGGTCTGGATGATGTCTTGCCCGTCCGCCGCCATGATGCGCTGCGTTCTCCTTCGCTGCCACGGCCGCTCCGGCTTGGCGAAGGGACCGTCTGGGCAACGGGATTAGCACGGCTGCGCAGGAGAATCGAGTGGTCGGCGCGTTTTGTCGCGGTGCCAAGGCGCACAGCCGGGCTGCGCCAGGGCAGAACTGCCTGCGCAGTGAGCGGATTGCTGCCGGAATAGGGCGGATCAGGCCGATTTCGGCGCGCGCGGGGCCGGGCGCAGGCGGCGCAGCAGCTCGGTCACGCCGGCCGTGACGATGACCAGAAGGGCGATGCTGTCGAAGCTCAGGTAGCTCATTCCATCCTCCGTTTCCGGCCGTGCCGGGGCGCCGGGCCGTTTCCGCGCGGCGCCTCGGTCTCCGGCTATCGGCGGAATGCGGCAAAATCCGGGCAGGCAGGCGACTTTCGCGCGGCTTCGCCGGGAAGCCCCGCGCAGGGGGTTGATTTTCCTGCGCCCGGCCCGATACCCAAGGGGCGAAGCACGCGAAGAGGTCCGACATGCTGCATGCCTTCACTGCCGGAAAACGCGGGCTTGCGCGGATGGGCCAGGAGACGCCGATGGCGCCCGGCTCGCAGATCGCGCATGCGCTCTGGATCGACCTCTATCGCCCGCTCGACAGCCAGATCGCCGCGGTCGAGGGGCTGGGGATCGAGGTGCCGACGCTTGCCGACATGGAGGAGATCGAGATCTCGAACCGCCTCTATCGCGAGAACGGCTCGGATTTCATGACCGTCGTGCTGCCCGGCCAGACCCCGGACGGGCGCCACATCTCGGGCCCGGTCACCTTCATCCTGACCGCCGAGCGGCTGGTGACGGTGCGCCACCACGCGCCGCGCTCGTTCGAGACCTATCCCGAACGCGCCGACCGCTCGACCGCCGGCTGCACCTCGCCCGAGCGGATCTTCCTTGGCCTGATCGAGGAAATCGTGGCGCGCCAGGCCGACCTGCTCGAGGGCATCGGGCGCGGGCTCGATTCGGTCTCGGTGCATGTGCTGGGCGACGCGAGCCCGGACGAGCTGCAGCATGCGCTGGGCGAGGTCGGGCGGCAGGGCGAATTGCTGGGCCGGATCCGGCTCGCGCTGCTGACGCTCGAGCGCGCGCTGTCGTTCTACGACCAGACGCTGGCCACCCATCCGCAGGGCAAGGACCTGCACACGATCATCAAGGGCCAGATCCGCGACATCGGCTCGCTCGCGGTGCATGGCGATTTCCTGTCCTCGCGCGTGTCGCTGTCGGTCGATGCGACGCTCGGCATGATCAACCTCGCGCAGAACACCACGGTGCGGATCGTCTCGGTGGTCGCCGCGCTGTTCATGCCGCCGACGCTGATCGCCTCGATGTACGGGATGAACTTTGCCGCCATGCCCGAGCTCGACAAGCCCTGGGGCTATCCTTTCGCGATCGGGCTGATGATCGCCTCGGCGCTTGGCACCTGGGCGTTCTTCAAGTGGAAGGACTGGCTTTAACGCGGGCAGATCCTGGTCTGCGGGTCGAGCCGGACATACTCGCGCGCCGAGATCTTCGTCATCTTCTGCGACTTGCTCCAGGTGCTGTTCCATTTCTGCAGCACGCCGTTGCGATAGTAGCGCCCCATCAGCCCGGTCACCATCGGCGCCGGGATGTTGGTGCCGATGAAATGCGGCGCGTGGAAGGCGATCACCAGTTTCGGCCCGAGGCAGGCATTGGGCAGCGTCGTCAGCATCGTGCAGGCCGAGGCGCAATAGCCGCGGATCTCGACCCGCCGGCCTGATTTCGCCAGCTGCTCGCGCCGGGCGATATAGCCGGTGACATTGCCGCCGTCGTCGTTGCGGATCACGATCGGCGCCTTGTCCGAAACCCGCACCTCGCCCGGGCCATTGCCGCCGGCCTCGGTCTCGGTGACGCAGCCGGCAAGCACGAGGCCGGCAAGGAGGAGGGGGAGAAGGCGGGTCTTGCGGCGCATCTGGGGGGTCTCCTGTTCGCAGCTCGGCCAGACGATAGGCGCGGCACCGGCGCAGGCAAGCCCCGGCGCGGGCCTGCGGCGGGTTTCCGCCTCAGCGCGTCAGCACCAGCCGGTCGCGGTCGAACTCGACCCTGGCGAAGCGGGTGAGATAGCTCATCCCCATCAGCGAGCCGTCCATCTCGCTGCGGTTCACCACGGCACGGAGGTTGCGGTCGTGGATCGGGCCGAGATCCATCGTCCCGATCCGCACCGGCGCGGTGGCGACGGTGCCGTTCGCGGTATTGGCGCTGCCGATGAAGGCCAGCCCCGCGGTGTCGATGCCCGCCCGTTCCGCGTCGCGCCGGGTCAGCACGATGTCGGTCGCCCCGGTGTCGACGACGAAGCGCACCGGCACGCCATTCACCTCGGCAGTGAGGTAGTAATGCCCGTCCGGGCCGAGCGGCGCCTCGATCCGCCCGTCGGTGAGCACCGCCTGTTGCGGCACGAAGCTCTTGCGGATGTCGCCCCACATGCCGAAGACCGCGACGAGGCCGAGCACGATCAGCGCCCAGACCATGATCTGCTGCAGGCTGCGTGCGGGATGGCGGCGGAAGGCGGTGAAGAAATAGCCGGCCAGTGCCATCAGCAGCAGCACGAGATAGACGAGGTTCGGCGAGATGTCGGTCATGGGGCCTCCTGCCCCGGGGATGTAGGGGGCAGGGGCACCGCTGTCACCCCCTCAGCGGCCGAAGAAGGGGCCAAGCAACCCCGAGCCGCGCAGCCCGTCGAGCATGAACTGCACCGCCAGCGCGGCCAGCAGCATGCCCAGAAGCCGCGTCACCACCATCGTTCCGGTGCGGCCCAGAAGCCGCTCGAGCGGCGTGGCGATCAGGAACATCGCGAAGACGCAGGCGAGCACGGCAAGCATCACCAGATGCACGACGAGCAGATGCACCCCGTCCGCCCCGGGCGCGCCGGCAAGCAGGATCATCGTCGCCATCGCGCCGGGCCCGGCGATCAGCGGTGTCGCCAGCGGGAAGACCGAGGGATCGTCGGTGTGGGGGTCGGCCGATTGCCCCTCGCGCCGCTCGGTGCGCCGCTCGAAGAGCATGTCGAGGGCGGTGAGGAACAAGAGCATGCCGCCGGCGATGCGGAAGGCGGGCATCGAGATCCCGACGCCGGCGAGCAGCTTGTCGCCGAAGAGCCCGAAGAGGGTGAGCAGGATCGTCGCGATGACCAGCGCCCGCAGCCCGACCTTCAGCCGTGCCTGCCCCGTCATCCCGCGGGTGAGCGCGATGAACAGCGGCGCAAGGCCGATCGGGTCGACGACCACGAAGAGGGTGACGAAAGCGGTGATGGTTTCGGCGGAGTTCATGGCCGGACAGTAGCGCGCGGATTTCGGGCGATCCATGGGCACGCACGCAAAAACTTGCGTGATTTGGTGAAATCGGTCTTTGATTGCCCCCACGCAGCCCGTAAATGTTGCGAAAGACAATCACAGGTGCGGCCCTCCCGCACCGGCTGGAGACTGAAATGCTCAACAACATCGGCCTTCCCGGCCTGCTTCTGATCGCCGTCGTCGTGCTCGTGCTTTTCGGCCGGGGCAAGGTCTCGTCGCTGATGGGCGAGGTCGGCAAGGGCATCACCGCCTTCAAGAAGGGCGTGAACGACGGCACCAAGGAGATCGAGGACGCCAAGGTGGACGAGGCGCGCGACGTGACGCCCACGCCCACGGATAAGGACAAGGCCTGAGCCGGCCGGCCGGGGCGGACGCGCCATGTTCGACATCGGTTGGAGTGAACTGCTGCTGATCGGCGTGGTGGCGCTGATCGTGGTGGGTCCCAAGGACCTGCCCGTGATGTTCCACACGCTCGGGCGGCTGACCGCCAAGGCGCGCCAGATGGCGCGCGAGTTCAGCCGCGCGATGGAGGATGCCGCGAAGGAGACCGGCATCAACGACGTCGCGTCGGACCTGAAGGGCATCGCCTCGAAGAAATCGCTCGGTCTCGAGGCGCTCGAACGTGCCACCGAGAAATTCGAGAAATGGGATCCGAAGCTGCCGGGCACGGCGAAAGCCGCGGCTCCCGCCGCGCTGCAGCCCGATCCGGAGCTGGCGGCCGAGCTTGACGCGGCCGAGGCGGAATACGAGCCGGGCGACGCGCCCGAGCCGGGCATGACGACGGCCGACACCGCCGCCGCGGCCCCGGCTGCGCCGGCCGGTGACGCAGAGAAGGGGAAGGCATGAGCACCGCGCCTCAGGACGAGATCGACGACTCCGCCGCGCCCCTGATCGAACATCTGGCCGAGCTGCGCACGCGCATCCTCTATGCGCTTGCGGCCTTTCTGGCGGCGATGGTGGTCTGCTATGCGTTCTGGCAGCCGGTCTTCAACTTCCTGACCCAGCCGATCTGCCACGCCCTGACCGCACGCGGCCAGCAATGCGGGCTCTACCTGATCAAGCTGCAGGAAGGCTTCTTCGTCGCGATCAACATCTCCTTCCTCGGCGGCTTCGCGCTGAGCTTCCCGGTGATCGGCTATCAGCTGTGGCGCTTCGTGGCGCCGGGGCTCTACAAGTCCGAGAAGCGGGCCTTCCTGCCCTTCCTCGTCGCCTCGCCGGTGATGTTCATCGCCGGTGCGGCCTTCGCCTATTACGTCATCCTGCCGATGGCCTTTTCGTTCTTCCTCGGCTTCCAGCAGGGGCCGATGTCGCCCGATGGCGGCGCGGCGAACCAGATGGCGGCGATCGGCTTTCAGGGCTCGGTCGAGGAATATCTCTCGCTGACGATGAAATTCGTGATCGCCTTCGGCATCTGCTTCCAGCTGCCGGTGCTGCTGACGCTGATGGGCAAGGCCGGTCTGGTCTCGGCTGCGGGGCTCTCGAGCGTGCGCAAATACGCGGTGGTGGTGATCCTGATCGTCGCCGCGATCGTCACCCCCCCCGACGTGGTGAGCCAGGCGATCCTGTTTGCGGTGGTCTACGGGCTTTACGAGATCTCGATCCAGCTGGTCGCCCGGATCGAGCGCAGGCGCGAGGCGCAGATGCGCGCCGACGGCACCTGGGAAGAAGACGAGGAAGAAGGCGAATGACCGATCCGATCCTGCGCATTGCCGAGGCGCTTGAACGCCTCGCACCGGCCCCCGCGCCGGCCCCCGATTTCGGCGCCGCCGATGCCTTCGTGTGGCAGACCGCGCCCGACCGGCTGGTGCCGGTGGCCGAGGTCAGCAGGGTCGAGCTGTCGCTTCTGCGCGGCATCGACCGGGCCCGCGACACGCTTTTGGCGAACACGCTGCAATTCGCCCGCGGCGCGGCGGCGAACAATGCGCTGCTGTGGGGCGCGCGCGGCATGGGCAAAAGCTCGCTCGTCAAGGCGGTCCATGCCGAGGCGCTGCGTCAGGGCCTGCCCCTGAAGCTCGTCGAGCTCGCGCGCGAGGATCTGCCCTCGGTCAACCGGCTGATGGCGCATCTGCGCGCCTCGGGGCAGCGCTTCGTGCTCTTTTGCGACGATCTCAGCTTCAGCCACGACGATCAGCATTACAAGTCGCTGAAGGCGGTGCTTGATGGCGGCATCGAGGGGCGGCCGGCGAATGTGATCCTCTACGCCACCTCGAACCGGCGCCACCTGATGCCGCGCGACATGATCGAGAATGAACGCTCGAGCGCGATCAACCCCTCGGAAGCGGTCGAGGAGAAGGTCTCGCTCTCTGACCGCTTCGGGCTGTGGCTCGGCTTCCACACCTGCGATCAGGACGCATTCTTCGCGATGATCGAGGGCTATTGCGCGGCTTACGGCGTCGAGGTCGCGCCCGAGGCGCTGCGCGCCGAGGCGACGGAATGGTATCGCACCCGCGGCTCGCGCTCGGGGCGCGTGGCGTGGCAGTTCTTCACCGATCTTGCCGGCCGGCGCGGTCTCATGCTCTGACAGCCGGCGCCGCGGCCCCGGCCGGGCAGGGGGGCGCTGCCCCCCGTCCTTCGGACTCCCCCCGGGATATTTGAGGCAATTGGAAGCGGGGGACGGGTCGTCTTCCAATCGCTTCCAATGTCCCGGGGGTGAATTTTTCCGTCAGGCAAAAGAGGATGAGACGCAGTGCGTCGAATGCGGCCCCTCCCTTACATCAGCAGCAGCACCAGCACCTGCGGTGCGAGGATGCGCAGGCACATCACCAGCGGATAGACCGCGGCATAGCCGATCGACTGCGCCGCCGCCGTCGGCGCCATGGCATTCGCGAAGGCGAGCGCCGGCGGATCGGTCATCGAGCCGGCCAGAACACCCGCGAGGCTGAGGTAGTTCACCTTCCAGATCATCCGCGCTGCGAAGCCCACGATCAGCAGCGGCACCAGCGTGATGATCGCGCCATAGAGCATCCAGATCAGCCCGTCGCCGTGAATGAGCGTGGCGAGGAAACTGTCGCCGGCCTTCAGCCCCACCGCGGCGAGGAAGAGCACGATGCCGAGCTCGCGCAGCGCGTGGTTCGCGACCGGCGGCATGAAGAACACGAAGGGGCCGAGGAAGCCGATGCGCGAGAGCACGATCGCCACCACGAGCGGCCCGCCCGCAAGGCCGAGTTTCAGCGGCGCCGGCAGCCCGGGCACCAGGATCGGCACCGAGCCCACCAGCACGCCGAGCACGATGCCGATGAACACCGCCGAAAACTGCACGCTCTCGAGGCTCCTTTGCTGGTTGCCGAAGAACGGGCGGGCGGCGGCGATCTCCGCCTTGCCGCCGACGACGGTCAGGATGTCGCCAAATTGCAGCGTCAGCGCGCCGTCTGCCGGCACTTCGGTGCCCGCACGCATCACCCGCGAGATGGTGACGTTCTGCGCCTCGAGCCCGAAGTCGCGGATGTGCCGGCCAAGCGCCTTCTTCTCGGTCACCGCAATCCGCTCCCAGGCGAGGCGCGTGCCCTTCGTCGTGGTCAGCGCGCTTTCGGCGCGCTCGCCGAGGATCAGCTCCATCGCGTGCAGCTTCGGCGCCGGGCCTACGAGGTGCAGCACGTCGCCGAGGTTCAGCACCGTGTCGCGGGTCGGATGCAGCAGCTCGTCGCCCTTGCGCAGCCGCGACACCACCACGCCCGCGTCGTAAAGATCGGGCACCTCGCCAAGCCGCAGCCCGTCGAGATTGGGGTTGCGCACCCGCAGGTTGAGCGAGGGCAGCTCGGCCGCGCCGCGCGCGCGGGTGGCGTCGAAGGCGGCCTCCTCGGCCTCGACGCGGATCTTCAGCACCGCCCGCAGCAGAAGCATCGAGGCGAGGATGCCGAGGATGCCGAAAGGGTAGGCCACGGCATAGCCGAGCCCCGGCTGCGACAGTGTCGCCGGATCGGCGCCGATGTCCTTCAGCACCTGCGTTGCGGCGCCAAGGCCGGGGGTATTCGTCACCGCCCCCGACATCAGCCCGACCAGTGCCGGCACCGGCACCGCGGTCAGCGCATGCAGCCCGAGCGTCACCACAACGCCAAGCACGACGATCGCCGCGGCGATCAGGTTCAGCTGCAGCCCCGATTTCTGCAGTGTCGAGAAGAAGCCGGGCCCGACCTGGATGCCGATGGTGAAGACGAAAAGGATCAGACCGAATTCGCGGATGAACTCGATCATCGCGCCATCGAAAGCGAGCCCCGCGAGCGAGGCGAGATGGCCGACGAAGATCCCGGCAAACAGCACCCCGCCGATGCCGAGCCCGATGCCGCGCCAGCTCAGCCCGCCGAGTAACAGGCCGAGCGCGCCGGCAAGCGACAGCGCCGCGGTGCCGAGGGCGACGCCCGACAGGCCGTGCAGGAAGCCAAGGATCATCTCCATCGCGGGTCTCCGTCGCCGATGCCGCGGGTGCGAAATGGCCCGCCCGCCCACGCTGCACCCGCGGCCGGTGCCGGTCAATGCGCCGGCACATGCGATCACCAAACCCTTGCCCACATGCCGGATTTTGCGGCGCAGGCGCCACGCTTCCCGGGGCTTTCTTCCTGGCCGAAAGACCTCGGGGGTGAATTTTGCCGCATGGCAAAAGAGGGGGCAGCGCCCCCTTGCGCCGCCCGCCCCGAAACGCCCGGCCTCAGCGCCCCATCGCGAAGAATTCCTCGTTCGCGCGGATCGAGGCCATGTTCACCAGCCGGTTCGACAGCCCGAAGAAGGCGGTGATCGCGCCGATGTCCCAGATGTCGGCATCGCTGAAGCCATGGGCGTGCAGCGCGGCATAATCGGCCTCGTCGACCTCCTGCGCCCGCGCACTCACCTTCAGTGCGAAGTCGAGCATCGCGCGCTGGCGGGGTGTGATGTCGGCCTTGCGGTAATTGCTGGCGAGCTGGTCGGCGAGGATGCGGTTCTTCGTCCGGATCCGCACGATCGCGCCATGCGCCACCACGCAATACTGGCATTCGTTCGCCGCACTCGTCGCCACCACGATCATCTCGCGCTCGCCGACGCTCAGCCCGCTGTCGCGCTCCATCAGCGCGTCATGATAGGCGAAGAAGGCGCGGAACTCGTCGGGCCGGTGCGCGAGCGCCAGAAAGATGTTCGGCACGAAGCCCGCCTTTTCGGCCACGGCCTCGATCCGCGCGCGGATGTCTTGCGGCAGCGATGCCAGTGACGGCACCGGAAACCGGCTGATTGGTCTGTCTGTCATTGTGGTCCTCCCTGCGGGCACTGTGCCGCGGGGAGGGGCGCAACGGGAAATGACGTAGCGTCAGCGCTCAGGCGTCAAGCTCGATCAGTAGCGGCACGTGGTCCGAGGGCTTGTCGCGGCCGCGGATCTCCTTGTCGATCGAGACCCCGCGCAGCAGGTCGGCGGCTTGCGGGCTGAGCAGTATGTGGTCGATGCGGATGCCGTTGTTGCGGCTCCATGCGCCCGCCTGGTAATCCCAGAAGGTGTAATGCCCCGGCCCCTCGACCTCGGCGCGGAAGGCGTCGGTGTAGCCGAGGTTCACGATCCGGCGGAAGGCGGCGCGGCTGTCGGGCAGCGCGAGCGCATCCTCGCGCCAGGCCTCGGGCTTCGCCGCGTCCTCGTCCTGCGGGATGACGTTGTAATCGCCCGCAAGGATCACCGGCTCTTCGCTTGTCAAAAGCTCGGCGGCGCGGGCGTGCATCCGCTCCATCCAGGCCAGCTTGTAGTCGAATTTTGGCCCCGGCGCCGGGTTGCCGTTCGGCAGGTAGAGCGCGGCGATCCGCACCGCGCGCTTGCCGACCACCGTCGCCTCGATCCAGCGCGCCTGTTCGTCGGTCTCGTCGCCGGGCAGGCCACGTGTCACATCCTCGAGCGGCAGCTTCGACAGCAGCGCCACGCCGTTGAAGCCCTTCTGCCCGTGCGTTTCGATGAAATAGCCCAGCCCCTCGAAGATCTCGTGCGGGAAGGCCTCGTCGGTCGACTTGATCTCCTGCAGCGCGACGAGGTCGGGCTCGGCCTCGCGCAGCCAGGTGACGAGCGCCTCGGCGCGCGCCTTGATGCCGTTGATGTTGAACGTCGCGATCTTCATGGGCGCCTCCGTTTGCGACGGTTGTAGGGGAGGGGCGAGGTGAGGGGAAGGGAGCTTCTGCGTGAGGCGCCTATCGGCTTAGCAGTTTAGAAAGCGCGGCGGTGATTGAGGGATCAATTCCCCCCTCGTCCTTGACCATTCCGTCAGAAGACGGCCGAAAAAGCGCCGAGTAGATGATAGAACGCTCCTGTTGTGCCTCTTGCGAAGTGTCGCCATTTTCGAGCAGTCCAAGGTAGGCCTCGACAAAGGCTTTGCGTTCGCGCGCGTCCTCGGCCAGATGGCGCTCGGAGAGATAGATTTTCATCCGCAGCCTTGCGAACCACAGAAGAACCGTCAGCGCGGTGAGGGCCGCACCGGAGACCAAGAGCCCTCGGAGCGAGAAACTTGAACACCCCTGACCGGTCGCTGGGTTGCACCACGGCGGGGTCAACAGGGTGGTCATGCTGTCCGGCCAATGAACGATGGCGTAGATCAATCCGCCCGCGCCAACGCCGATCATCCCGAGACTGAGAATAAACCAAAACAAGGACCACCAGGCTGCCGCGCGATGATGCGTATGTTTCTCATCCCACATTGCGACGGGTGCTTTGAGCGCCTGGTCTTGCCGGAAGGCCAGCACCACGGCGTCCATTTTCTCCTTATGCGTTTCGAGAAGGTTCTCTAGTTCGGCCCGGAAGTTCGCGAGGCTCTGCGCGGTGCTATCAGTTTCGCCATTGAGCTTGATTTGCAGAGCGTCCGTGAGCTCGGCAATTCGGGTTGTGCTACGCTCCAACTCGCGTGTCAGTTTCTCGATCGTTTGCTTCTGAATATCGCTGAGAATCTCTAGATCGGCTGCGCGAGCTTCCGCGGCTCTTGCAATCGCGTTGGCCACCTCATTTCTGCCCCGGCGAAGCGCGGAAACTTTCGGGTCGCTCGGATAGCGCTTCTCGATCTCGGCGATCAGCCCCGCCACATGCTCTGCACCCTGTTGCCAGTCTTCCTCGGGGATGAGGGCGATGTCGGTCAAAAGCCTGTCGTGGCTTTCCCAATCGCCGGTGAGCGGGCGGCCTTCGAGGGCGGCCTCATACCAGCGGATCCAGAAGTCATGGCCGGGGTGGGCGGCAAGCCAGTCGCGCGCCTTGTCCCAAGCGCGCTGCAGGGCCTCGGGGGCGTCTGGCCACAGCGCAGACTGTTCGGGGTTGGCGCTGGTTTCCAACTTTGCGGTGTCGCTCTGAATTTGGGTCCAAGCGGCGGCGCGGGCGGCGGAGTGGGCGGCGGTGGCGGTGGCGGCGGCGGCGGTGGCGGCGGAGTGGGCGGCGGTGGCGGTGGCGGCGGTGGCGGTGGCGGCGGAGTGGGCGGCGGTGGCGGTGGCGGTGGCGGCGGTGGCGGCGGCGGCGGAGTGGGCGGCGGTGGCGGTGGCGGCGGCGGCGGTGGCGGCGGAGTGGGCGGCGGCGGCGGAGTGGGCGGCGGAGTGGGCGGCGGTGGCGGTGGCGGTGGCGGCGGTGGCGGCGGCGGCGGAGTGGGCGGCTTTTTTGACTTCGGGGGCCGGATTCCCCGCGTAGGCCCCCGAAGTCAAATTTACCCGCAAAATCGGCAGGACCGTCAAATCATGTTTTTGTGCCCAGCCCTCGTTTAGTGCCTGAACAAAAAGCGACAGCACCCGCATCGCGGCCCGATGGGCGATCACCACCGCATCATGCTGTCGTGTCGCCTCGGAGCGCGCGTCAAGCCACGCCTTCAGCGTTTCCTCGTCCCTGATCTCGCTCGCCTGCACCATTCACCCGCACCCTGCCGCTTGCGTCAACTTTGCAGCAGGCGGGTCAGCCGCGCAAGGCGCGCCTCACATCGAGAAGGAAATCCCGCAGCCGCAACTCGAGGTCGCGTTCGGGTTCACCACCACGAACCTCGCGCCGATCAGCTCGTCGGTGAAGTCGATCGTGGCGTTTTCCAGAAACGGCAGGCTGACCTGGTCGATCAGCACGCGCTGACCCGCGCCCTCGAGCACGAGGTCGTCGGTGGTCGCGGCCTCCTCGAGCGTGATGTCGTATTGGAACCCCGAGCAGCCGCCGCCCTCGACGGCGATGCGCAGCGCGCGCGGCGCGTCGGTCGCGCCGTTGATCTCGGCGAGGCGCGCGAAGGCGCGCGGGGTGACTTTCGGCGGCACGAGCATGGCTGAACCCTCCGGGGGCCTGTATTTCCGTAACTTTCCGGATATAGGGTGGGAAGGACGAACCGGCAAGACGAGGCGAGAACCGTGCTGCAACCCTATGCCTGCCATCCCGAGGCCAGCCGCGGGCGGCTGTTTCCGGAGAGCATCTCGACCTTTCGCTCGCCGTTTCAGCGCGATCGTGACCGGATCATCCATTCCTCGGCCTTCCGCCGGCTCAAGCACAAGACCCAGGTCTTCGTCGAGCATGAGGGCGATTATTACCGCACCCGGATGACCCACACGATCGAGGTGGCGCAGGTGGCGCGCACGATCGCCGGCGCGCTTGGCCTGAACACCGATCTCGCCGAGGCGGTGGCCCTTGCCCATGACCTCGGCCATCCGCCGTTCGGCCACACCGGCGAGGATGCGCTGGCGGTGCTGATGAAGGATTACGGCGGCTTCGACCACAACGCGCAGGCGCTGCGGATCGTGACCAAGCTCGAGCGGCACTATGCCACCTTCGACGGGCTCAACCTGACCTGGGAGACGCTCGAGGGCATCGCCAAGCACAACGGGCCGGTGATCTCGGACAAGGGCGGCGCGCACCAGGTGCCCGACCGCGCGAGCCTGCCCTATGCGCTGGCCGAGATCGACGCGCAATGGGATCTCGAGCTCGAGACCAATGCCTCGGCCGAGGCGCAGGTGGCGGCGGTGGCCGACGATTGTGCCTATAACCACCACGACCTGCACGACGGGCTGCGCGCCGGGCTGTTCACCGAGGACGACCTGTGCGAGCTGCCGATGGTGGGCGAGTGCTTTGCCGAGGTCGACCGGCTCTATCCCGGGCTCGAGGCGACGCGGCGCCGGCACGAGGCGCTGCGGCGGGTCTTCGGGGTGATGGTCGAGGACGTGATCGCGGTGGCGCAGAACCGGCTCGCCAGCCTGCAGCCGCGCAGCGTCGACGACATCCGCGCCATGGACGGGCCGATCATCCGCTTCTCGAAGCCGCTTTACCAGAACCTGAAGGTGGTGAAGATGTTCCTGTTTCAGCGCATGTATCGCGCGCCGCGCGTGGTGGCGGAGCGGCAGCGCGTGACGGCGATGGTGAACGGGCTGTTCCCGCTCTTCCTCGAGCGGCCCGAGCTTCTGCCCGAGGACTGGCAGGGCGACGTGGCGGCGGCGCAGGCGAAAGGGAACGACGGGCGCACCGAGCTTGCGCGCGTCGTTCTCGATTACGTCGCGGGCATGACCGACCGTTTCGCGATCCAGGAATATCACCGGCTGATCGACCCCGACCTCTGAGCGGGGATCTGGCGGGCGGGCAGGGAAGGGGGCGCTGCCCCCTCTTCGGCAGCGCCGAATTCACCCCCGAGGTATTTCGGGCAAGGAGAAAGCCCGAAGGGGGCTGCAATCACGGGGCGTTGCGGCGTGAAGAAAGCCGGCGCGGAACTTTGCGGCGCGGCGTATGTTGATCTTCTGTGGCGCCGCTTCGGCGCATCATGGGAGAGGACAGATGATCCTGAAGACGGGTTCCGCACATTGGGAAGGTTCGATCCGCGAAGGCAGCGGCAGCATCTCGACGCAGTCGGGGGCGCTGGCGGCGCAGCCTTATGGCTTTGCCGCCCGGTTCGAGGGGCGGCCGGGCACCAACCCCGAGGAGCTGATCGCCGCGGCCCATGCCGCCTGTTTCTCGATGGCGCTTTCGGGCGGGCTTGCCGCCGCCGGGGTGGGCGATGTGGTGATCGACACCGTCGCCACGGTGAAGATGGAAAAGCAGGAGGCTGGATTTGCGATCACCGCCTCGATGCTGAAGGTGCGGGTGTCGGGCGAGGGGGCGCCCGAGGTGATCCGCGCGGCGGCCGAGGCCGCGAAGGCGGGCTGCCCGGTCTCGAAGGTGCTTGCCTGCGAGGTGGGCATGGAGCTTGAGATCGTCGAATGAGCTCAGGCGGGCGGCAGCGGGCCGCCCGCGTCGAAGCCCGTCTCCATCGCGCCGATGCGGGCCGCCTCGATCCGCGCCCAGACCTCGGGCGCAGTCTCGCCCTGCCAGATCCCGGTCAGCGCGAAGCGGATCCGGGCCGAGCGGCGGGCGGCCTCCTCGAGCCGGTCGATGATCGCGGCGCCGTGGGTGGCGATCAGCTCCTCGAGCGGGCCGGCGGCGATCAGCCCGACCTGCCAGGGGTTTTCGGCCTTGCGGATCGCCCGCAGGCAGAAGGCGAAAAGCTCCTCGGGATGGGCGTCGAGCTCGAACACGCACAGATCCGACCAGGCCATCTCGTCCGGGTCGCCGCGGTCCTCGCGGTGATCGGCGAGCCACAGATCGGCCAGCGCCTCGACGCTGTGCAGCCCCTCGGGGGCGTTTGCGGCCTCGGCGAGGCGGGTGGTCAGCTCGGGCGGCAGGGGCGTCACGCCATCATCTCCTTCGTCGCCGAGAGCTTCACCTCGGGGTAATCGCGCAGCACCCGGTCGATGTCCCATTGCAGCCGGGTGAGGAACACCACGTCGCCGTCATGGTCGATCGAGATGTGCTGCTTGTTGGCGTTGACGAGCTTCTCGACCGCGTCCTTCGGCCCCTGCACCCAGCGGGCGGAGGTGAATTGCGAGGGCTCGAAGCGCACCGGGATACCGTATTCGATCTCGATCCGGCTGGCCAGCACGTCGAATTGCAGCGCGCCGACGACGCCGACGATGAAGCCCGAGCCGATCGAGGGCTTGAACACCTTCGCAGCCCCTTCCTCGGCGAATTGCATCAGCGCCTTTTCGAGGTGCTTGGCCTTCATCGGGTCGGTCGAGCGCACCGATTGCAGCAGTTCCGGCGCGAAGGAGGGGATGCCGGTGAAATGCAGCACCTCGCCCTCGGTCAGCGCATCGCCGATGCGCAGCTGGCCGTGGTTCGGGATGCCGATGATGTCGCCCGCCCAGGCCTCTTCGGCAAGCTCGCGGTCGGCGGCCAGGAACAGCACCGGGTTTGACACCGCCATCGGTTTCTTCGTGCGCACGTGCAGCAGCTTCATGCCGCGCTCGAAATGGCCCGAGGCGAGGCGGACGAAGGCGACGCGGTCGCGGTGCTTCGGGTCCATGTTCGCCTGCACCTTGAAGACGAAGCCGGTGACCGGCTTTTCATCGGGCAGCACCATCCGCTCGGCCGCCTTCTGCGGCTGCGGTTCGGGGCCGTATTCGCCGATGCCGTCCATCAGCTCCTTCACCCCGAAGGAGTTGATCGCCGAGCCGAACCAGATCGGCGTCATCGAGCCCTCGAGGAAGCGGGCGCGGTCGAAGGCGGGCAGCAGCTCGCGCGCCATCTCGATCTCTTCGCGCAGTTTCCCGAGCAGGTCGGCGGGCAGGTGCTCGGCGAGCTTCGGATCGCCGAGCCCCTCGATCTTCAGGCTTTCGGCGACACGGTTGCGGTCGGCGCGGTCCATCAGCTCGAGCCGGTCGTGCAGCAGGTCATAGCAGCCGAGGAAATCGCGGCCCTGACCGATCGGCCAGGACGCCGGCGCCACGTCGATCGCCAGATTCTCCTGGATCTCGTCGATGATCTCGAAGGTGTCGCGCGCCTCGCGGTCCATCTTGTTGCAGAAGGTGACGATCGGCAGGTCGCGCAGCCGGCACACCTCGAAGAGCTTGCGGGTCTGGCTTTCGACGCCCTTCGCGCCGTCGATCACCATCACCGCGGTGTCGACCGCGGTGAGCGTGCGATAGGTGTCCTCGGAGAAGTCCGAGTGGCCGGGGGTGTCGACGAGGTTGAAGCGATAGTGCCGGAAATCGAAGCTCATCGCCGAGGCCGAGACCGAGATGCCGCGGTCCTGTTCGAGCTTCATGAAGTCCGAGCGCGTGCGCCGCGCCTCGCCCTTCGCACGCACCTGGCCGGCCATCTGGATGGCGCCCCCGAACAGCAGGAACTTTTCGGTCAGCGTGGTCTTGCCGGCGTCGGGGTGCGCGATGATCGCGAAGGTCCGGCGGCGGGCGATTTCGGCGGGGAGAGGGGCGCGGTTTGTCATGGCGCGCTCATAGCGCGCGCGCGGGCACGGGGCAAGCGGCGCAAGCGTGCGAGGGGCGCATGCCGGCCGGGCGAAGGGGGGGCGCCGGCCTGCCCCGGGGTGGCGGAGCGGCGCCGCATTCCCGATTGCGTGACATCAAGTTGTTTTGACCCTCGTGCGCCCCCACGCTATAGGGGCAACCAATCGGGGGCGGGCTGCCCCATGGGGGTGACCGTTGATCCGTTTTATTCTGTCCTTCTTCGGGGGGATCTTCTCGTGGATCGTCACCGCGCTCGTCTTCGCGGCGCTGACGATCGGGGCGATCTTCTGGATGTATTCGCGCAATCTGCCGAGCTACGAGCAGCTGGCGCAATACACGCCGAAGACGATCTCGCGGATCTATTCGGGCGAGGGGCAGCTGATCGACGAATTCGCCGAGGAACGGCGCATCTTCGTGCCGATCAACGACATGCCGGCGATCGTGAAGGATGCCTTCATCTCGGCCGAGGACAAGAACTTCTACACCCACAAGGGCTATGACACCCGCGGCATGCTGGCGGCGATGGTGACCGCGGTGCGCTCGGGCGGCAAGGACGTGCGCGGCGCCTCGACGATCACCCAGCAGGTGATGAAGAACTTCCTGCTCGACGGCTCGCGCTCGATCGAGCGCAAGATCAAGGAGCTGATTCTCGCCTCGCGTGTCGAACAGGCGCTGTCGAAGGACCGCATCCTCGAGCTCTATCTGAACGAGATCTATCTCGGGCAGAACTCCTATGGCGTCGCGGCTGCGGCGCAGACCTATTTCAACAAGCCGCTGAGCGCGCTGACGGTGGGCGAGGCGGCCTATCTCGCCGCGCTGCCGAAGAAGCCGGCCGAGCTGCACCCGGTGCGCAACTACGAAGACGCGCGGATGCGGCGCAACTATGTGCTGCGCCGGCTTTTCGAGGACGGCCACATTGATCAGGCGACGATGGACGCCGAGCAGGCGAAGCCGCTGAAGACGGTGCAGAACGGCGATTACCCGCCGTTCCGCGATGCGCTGCCGCCGCGCGACTACTTCACCGACGAGATCCGCCGGCAGCTGTCGAAGACCTTCGGACAGGAGGAATTCTTCGGCGGTGGCCTGACGATCCGCGCCACCATCGACCCCGATATGCAGCGGCAGGCGGCGAAGGCGCTGCAACATGCGCTGGAGAAATACGACCGCAGCCTCGGCATCTGGCGCGGCACCGGCGCGACGATCGCGGCCGACCAGCTCGGCGACGAGCGTAGCTGGCGCGCGGCACTTGCCGCGGTGCCGACCGACAAGGCGCCGCGCGACATCGAGGGCTGGCATGCCGCGGTGGTGCTTGAGACCACCGACAAGGGCGCGCGGGTCGGCATCGAGGGGATCGAGGAAGACGGCGACGGCCACTGGATCCCGAACGAGGATGCGACCTGGGCGCGCAAGCTGAAGCGCGACGGCAAGCTCACCGCCCGGGCGAAACGCGCCGCCGATCTGGTCGAGACCGGCGATGTGGTGCTGGTGCGCGCGCTCGACGACGACGCCGGCAGCTTCAAGCGCTGGTCGCTGCGCCAGGTGCCGCGGGTCGAGGGCTCGTTCATGGCGATGGACGTGAACACCGGCCGCGTCATCGCGATGCAGGGCGGTTTCTCCTACCAGTCCTCGGTGTTCAACCGCGCGACCCAGGCACAGCGCCAGCCCGGCTCGAACTTCAAGCCCTTCGTCTATGCCGCCGCCCTTGACTGGGGCTTCTCGCCCGAGACCATCGTTGTCGACGCGCCGATCGAGGTGAACACGCCGCAGGGGCTGTGGCGGCCGAAGAACGCCTCGAACAAGTATTACGGCCCGACGCCGATGCGCACCGGGCTCGAGCAGTCGCGCAACCTGATGACGGTCCGCATCGCGCAGACGATCGGCATGGACACGGTGGCGCAATATGCCGAGAAGTTCGGCGTCTACAATCCGATGAGCCATTTCCTTGCGAACGCCCTCGGCGCGCAGGAAACGACGATGTATCAGCTGATCTCGGCCTATGCGATGTTTGCCAACGGCGGCGAGCGGGTCGAGCCGACGCTCGTCGACCGGGTGCAGGACCGCTGGGGGCGGACGATCTACCGCCACGACCAGCGCAGCTGCGAGGATTGCAAGACGCGCAACATCGCGATGGGTCTTGGCCCGCGGATCGTGTCGAGCCGCGAGCGGGTGATCGACCCGGTCACCGCCTATCAGATGATCTCGATGATGCAGGGCGTGGTGAGCCGCGGCTCGGGGCACGGGGTGAACCTGCCGGTGCCGGTGGCGGGCAAGACCGGCACCACGAACGACGCCAAGGACGTGTGGTTCACCGGCTTCACCTCGAACATCGTGGCGTCGTGCTACATGGGCTATGACCAGCCGCGCACGCTCGGCCCCGGCGCCTATGGCGGCACGCTCTGCGTGCCGGTGTTCAACGAGTTCATGCAGGCGGCGGTCAAGGTCTATGGCGGCAGCGCCTTCAAGGTGCCGCCGGGCGGCTACTGGGCGAAGTTCAACCGCTTCACCGGCGAGCGGCTGGCCGACGACGCGACGGGCGATTTCGTGCAGGCCGAATACCTGCGCGAGGGCCAGGGCATGAGCGGCATCGGCGCGATCGTCGACGGCGGCTTTGCCATGGGGCAGAACCTGCCGCTCTTCGCCCAGGGCGAGACCGACGAGGGCGACCGCTCGGTCACCACCTCGACCGGCCAGACCAGGGTGATCCCGAAGAAGGCCGATTTCGGCACCGTGAGCTCGGGCGGGCTCTACTGAGACACCTGCGCAAGCAGGCAATATCGGCGCCCGGGTGCTTGCCCGGGCGCCGCCTTGCCTGTATCACCGCGACGACAAGACAGGAAGGACAGGACCGATGCGCGCCGAGACGCAGAACATCGTGGACGCGATCCGCAAATCGCTGAAACTTCTGGGCCAGCGGATGGACCTCGAGACCGCGCCGCACCGGCTCGAGGAATTCAACGCGATGATCGAGGATGGCGACCTGTGGTCGGACCCGGCGCGGGCGCAGAAGCTGATGCGCGAGCGTCAGGTGCTGATGGACCAGACCGAGACCTACAAGCGCATCGAACGCGAGCTGACCGACAACGTCGAGCTGATCGAGCTGGGCGAGATGGAGGATGACGCCGACATCATCACCGAGGCCGAGACGTCGCTGCGCGAGCTGAAGGCCTTTGCCGATGCCAAGGAGCTCGAGGCGCTGCTCGACGGCGAGGCGGACGGCAACGACACCTTTTTGGAAATCAACGCCGGTGCGGGCGGCACCGAAAGCTGTGACTGGGCCTCGATGCTTGCGCGGATGTACACCCGCTGGGCCGAGAAGAAGGGCTATACCGTCGAGCTGATCTCGGAAACCGCGGGCGACGAGGCGGGGATCCGCTCGGTCGCCTACAAGATCTCGGGCAAGAACGCCTATGGCTGGCTGAAGTCGGAATCGGGTGTGCACCGTCTGGTGCGGATCTCGCCCTATGACTCGGCGGCGCGCCGGCACACCTCGTTCAGCTCGGTCTGGGTCTATCCGGTGGTCGACGACAACATCGACATCGTGGTGAACCCGAACGACATCCGCATCGACACCTATCGCTCGACCGGCGCCGGCGGGCAGCACGTGAACACCACCGACTCGGCGGTGCGCATCACCCACCTGCCGACCGGCATCGTCACCACCTCGTCGATGAAGTCGCAGCACCAGAACCGCGAGGCGGCGATGAACGCGCTGAAGGCGCGGCTCTATCAGATGGAGCTCGACAAGCGCAACGCCGCGATCAACGCCCAGCACGAGGCGAAGGGCGAGGCCGGCTGGGGCAACCAGATCCGTTCCTATGTGCTGCAGCCCTACCAGATGGTGAAGGACCTGCGCACCGGCTACGAGACCTCGGACACGCAGGGCGTGCTCGATGGCGATCTTGACGGCTTCATGGCCGCGACACTGGCGCTTGGCGTCGAGGGCAAGTCCCGCGCCGACGCACAGGCGGACTGAGGCGATGGCGGCGCGGGTCTATATCACCGGCGCCGCAGGGTCTGGGACCTCGTCCCTCGGGCGGGCCCTGGCCGAACGCCTCGGCGTGCCGCATCTCGACACCGACGCCTTCTTCTGGGCGCCGACCGATCCCCCCTATACCGTCCGGCGCCCGGTCGAGGAGCGTGTCGCGCTGATCGCCGCGGCGCAGCTGGGCGAGGGGGCGGACGGCGGCTGGGTGCTGTCGGGCGCGGCGGACGGCTGGGGCGAGCTGGTGATCGACGGCGCCGACCTGATCATCTTCCTCGTCACGCCGACGCCGCTGCGCCTTGCCCGCATCCGCCGGCGCGAGACGGAGAAATTCGGCGCGCGGGTGAAGCCCGGCGGCGACATGCACCACAACCACGCCGAATTCCTGAAATGGGCCGCCTCCTATGACGAGCCCTATTTCTCCGGCCGCTCGCTGACCCGGCACCGCGACTGGCTGGCGGGCCGGGCCGAGCCGGCGCTCGAGCTTTCGGGGGCGCTGCCGGTGCCAGAGCTTGTGGCGGCATGCTGGCAGCGCCTGCGGGCGCTGAACCTCGTCTGAGGCTCAGCCCGCCATCATCACCATCGGCTTGCCGGTCTTCGCGTGCCGCGCGCTCAGCTTGCGCCCGGTGCGCCCGTCGGTGAGTGTCCGCGCGGCCGGGGCCACGGGCCGGCCCGCGCGCAGCTCGGGGAAGATCGCCAGCACCTCGGCGCGCGCCGCGCGGCTCAGCCCGCGCAGCGCCTGCGTGCCGGTGTACAGCGATTCCGCCTCGGCACCATTCGCAAAGACCACCTCATGCCGGTCGAAAAGCAGGTGCAGATACTGCACCGGCTCGGCCGCTGCGATCACCGCGATGCCGGGCGCGCCGACAAGGTGTTTTGCGGCGACCAGCACCTCGCGTGCGCCGCTGACCCGCTCGGCAATGCGCGAGCGCATCAGCACGCGGTGCTGTGGCGAGACGAGCAGGTCGCGCGCCGGCAGGTCGGGGCCGAGCGCACCGGCCGCGATCCGCACCGGGCGCAGTTGTGGCGCGACGGCAAGCGCGGCGGCGTCAAGCACGCGCGCGCCGATCCAGCGCAGCGGCTGCAGCCCGTGGTCGAGGGTGCGCACCAGATCGCCCGCCCGCAGCGTCTCGATCGGGCGCGGGCCGGTGGCGGTCTCGATCAGCGTGCCGGCACAGAAGCAGGTCGCACTGATCGCGTGATAGGCGTCGTAGAAGTCGAGATGGCCGTCATTGTCGCCAAGCGTCGGATCGCCGTTCTCCGCACTGGCGAGATAGGTCAGCGTCGTCGGCTGCGCCGGCAGGCCGCCGTTGATGTCGAGCAGCAGATAGCCCTTGCTGCCCTCGAAGACGATGTAATCGTCGCCGTCGCCAAGCCCGCCGACCAGATCGTGTTTCGGCGTCAGGGAGCCGTAGCTGTTCACCGGAGCCCAGCCGGCGCCCCCCACCGTCGGGTCGCCGTCATTGTCGCCCGAGGGGGTGTAGGCCTGCAGCTGCCAGAACTGGCCATTGCCGAATTCGGTCGCCGTGGTGTTCCTGTTGCCGGTCCAGACCAGCCGGTAGAGCGTATCCGAACCACCAAGCGCCTGCGCCTTCGGCACCACCATGGCGAAATTCGTATCGCCGGGGTTGCCCTGGTTCGTCGGCTGGCCGGAAAACGAAGCCAGCATGTCCCCGGTCAGATAGATCGGGTCCGTATAAGTCATGTCCGTCATAATCATTACCTGTCCGGGCCTGTGCGGCGCCGGTCACTGCGGATCTGGCCCCTTTGCCGGGGCTCTGCCGCGCACTCGTTTTCGCAAGTCGGCCCGCGCGCCGGATCCGGCGCAGGGGTATTTTGCGTGGCCGTTCTACGCGCCGGAGGGGGGGGCACAAGGGGGAAAGCCGGGCGGCATAGCGGCCATGCATTGGCGCCGCAGTGCGGCATCCATCCGCGCCGCGCTGCCGCGAGGGATTTCCTTGCCCGGAACGCCCGCTGCCCCCATCCTGAAGGCAAGGGCCCGGGGAGGGGCCCGTCCGCTGGCATTCAGGGAGGGTTGCATGGTGGAAGTGATGGACGGACCGTCGGAGCTGCCCGAGATGAAGGAAATGCCGCTGTCGACGATTCCCGAGGCGCTGCGGGCGGGCTGGCGCGATTTCCGCCGCGCGCCGGCCTTCGGGCTGTTCTTCTCGGCGGTCTATGTGCTCGGCGGCGTCGTGCTGTGGCAGGTGTTTGCGGCGCGCGGCGAGGAATGGTGGCTCGTGCCCTTCATTCTCGGCTTTCCGCTGCTTGCCCCGTTCGCCGCGATCGGGCTTTACGAGGTCAGCCGCCGGCTCGAGGCGGGCGAGCCGCTTTACTGGCCGGCGGTGCTGGGCGTCGTCTTCGCGCAGAAGGACCGGCAGCTGCCGTCGATGGCGATGGTGATCTTGCTGATGTTCATGTTCTGGGTCTTCGTCGCGCACACCACCTTCGCCCTCTTCCTGGGGACAAGCGCGCTGACCAATGTCTCCTCCTCGCCCGAGGTGCTGTTGAGCGGCAATGGTCCGGCGATGCTGCTGACCGGGGGCGCGATCGGCGCGATCTTCGCGGCGCTGCTGTTCAGCTTCACCGTCGTCGGCCTGCCGCTGCTGCTCGAGCGCGAGGTGGATTTCATCACCGCGATCATCACCTCGGTGCAGGCGGTGCTGACCAATCCCGGCGCGATGGCCGCCTGGGCTGCGGTGATCGCCGGGATCCTGTTCCTCGGCATGGTGCCGCTGTTCCTTGGCCTGTTCGTCGCGCTGCCGGTGCTTGGCCACGCGAGCTGGCACATGTATCGCGCCCTGACCGCGTAGGGCACGACGGGGGGCCGCCAGGAATGAAAAAGGGCGGCCCGAAGGCCGCCCGAGATCATTGCCTGCCAGTGGCCTCAGGCCTTCGGCGCAGCGGGGTCCGGCGGCGCGAGCTTCGGCGCCTGCGCGCCCTGCAACGGGTCTTCCTGACGCTGCACCGAGCCCTCGAAATGCGCACCGCTTTCGATCGCGATGGTCTTGTGGATGATGTCGCCCTCGACCCGGGCGGTCGAAGTCAGACGCACCTTGAGACCGCGCACGCGGCCGACGACGCGGCCGTTCACCACGATATCGTCGGCGACGATCTCGCCGCGGATGGTGGCGGTTTCGCCCACGGTCAGCAGATGGGCGCGGATATCGCCCTCGACCACGCCCTCGACCTGAACGTCGCCGGTGGTCTTGATGTTGCCGACTATGGTCAGATCCGAGGACAGCACCGAGGCCGGCGGCTTCGCCCGCGGCGTGCCCGGTGCAAGGTCACCCGCCGGGCGGGTGACCGGGGTCTCGGCCTTCGGCTTGTCGGTTTCCGGAGTGGCCTTCGGGCCCGGATCATGGATCTTGCTCTTAGAAAACATCTTTCGCAGCCTTGATGAAGGTCATCGGGTTGATGGGGTTGCCCCCGACCCGGATTTCATAGTGCAGATGCGGTCCGGTGGACCGTCCGGTATTGCCACTATCACCAATCACGTCCCCGCGCGACACTTTTTGCCCGACCCTCACGCGGATTCTGGACAGGTGGCCATAGACGGTGGAGACGCCGAACTCGTGCCGGACCTTCACCACATTGCCATAGCCGTTCTCCCATTCGGCGGCGGTGACGATGCCGTCGGCCGGGACGTGGACCTGCATGCCGACCGGGCCGGCGAGGTCAATGCCGGCATGCAGCCGGCCCCAGCGATAGCCGAAGGGCGAGGTGAAGCGATAGCCGCCGTAGATCGGAATCGCGAAGGGCAGCTTGTCGACGGCGATGCGGTACATGTTCATCTCGTCGAGCCGTTCGAGGATGCCGTTCGCGCGGGCCGCGTCGCGGGCGATCGCCGGGTCTTCGCCCTTGGTCGAATAGGAGATCGGCATCAGCGGCCCGCCGGTGCCGGAATAGCCCTTGCGGATCTGGCTCAGGATCGAGTCGGGGTTCATGCCGGCGTTCTTGAACATCCGGTCGAGCGGCGTCATCGACACTTTCACCGCGCCCTCGAGGGTGGTGAAGATCTCGTCGTTGCGTTCCTCGAGCAGGCGCTTTTCCAGCGCGATCCGGTCGGTCTCGACGCGGGCATCCTCGGCATCGCGGGCCGCGGCGTCGCGCTCGGCGGCGGTGCTGCTCAGCACGCTCGAGAGCATGTCGACGGTGCTTGCCATGTCATCGGCGCGCGCGCTCAGCGAATTCGCCTTGCCGGCCTCCGTGCCCTGGGTTTTCGCCAGGGCGGCGCGGGCGGTGTCGCGCTCGGTCATGGTGCGGCGCAGCGTGCCCTGGATCACGTCGATCCCGGTCTCGAGCTCGCGCCGGCGCTCTTCCGAGGCGAGCAGTTGCGACTGCATCTGCGACACCTGGGCGAGTGCGAGCTGGAAGCGCTCCTGCGCCGCCACGGCTTCGCTGGCGCGGCTGTCGCGCTCCTTGGCGAGGGTGACGAGGCGCTGCTCGAAGGCGGCCTGGGCGATCGCCGCCTGCTCGCGCGTCGAGCCCGAGGAGATGCCGGCGATGAACAGCAGCGAGGTTGCCACCACCGCCCAGAGGAAGAACGCCCCCGCTGCGGCCAGCACCCAGGCCTGGGTGATCGGGCGCAGCCGCACGAAGCGGGTGGCGCTGTCGGATTTCATGAAGAGCCGCTGTTCGGGAAGGAACCGTCCGAGGCTCGAATTCACGCGGGCAATGAGGCGTTTGGGCACGCTTGGGTCCTGTGAAGTGGTCATCAGAACGGGGCCGGGCCCCGGGGGTCCGGGGCGACGCCCTCAGGCGCCCCGCAGCGGACGGCCCGGCTTAGCAACCGGGGGCGCTGCGGCGCAACCGCTTTCGCCCCCGGTTCCACGGGGGAGCGCCGAATTCCCCCCTGATGCGCAAGATCCCGCCGATTCTGCCCGGCCGGTTTCAGCCGAGCGCCTTCACGGCTGCGAGAACGGCCTCGGCATGGCCCTTGACCGCGACCTTCGGCCAGACCTGTGCGACCGTGCCGCTGCCGTCGATCAGGAAGGTGGCGCGCTGGATCCCCATCGAGGTGCGGCCATACATCGTCTTCTCGACCCAGGTGCCGTAGGCCGCGCAGGTTGCGCCGTCCTCGTCCGAGACGAGCGGGATGCCGAGCCCGTGCTTGGCGCAGAACTTCTCGTGCTTGGACAGGGTGTCGCGCGAGATCCCGATGACGACCGCCCCGGCGGCTGCGAATTCGGCCGCGAGGCGGGTGAAGTCGAGCGCCTCGATGGTGCAGCCGGGGGTGTCGTCCTTCGGGTAGAAGTAGAGCACCACCGGCCGCGGCCGCAGCGCCGAGAGGGTGAGTGTGGTTTCGCCGGTGCCATTCCCTGTGCGCGGCAGGGTGAAGTCCGGCGCGATTTCGCCGATGCCGATCATTTGCATCTCCTTGCTTGTGCGACGATGCTAGGTCTAGATCGCAAGACCGGAATGTAAACCGCCGATGGCAGACGAACAGGCATGACGAGCGACGACGAGGAGGGGGCGCACCCCGGTGCCGGGGGCGCCGGGGGCGAGGGGCTGCCCGAAGGGCTGCGCCGCGGGTCCGCGCGTCGCGGGCGCGTCGGCATCTGGCTGATCCTGAGCCTGCCGCTGCTGGCCGCCGCCGCGCTGATCGCGTTCCTCGCGCTCTCCCACCAGCCCCTCGCCGCCCCCGGCTGGGTGATCTCCCAGGCCGAGACCCGGGCGAATGCGATGCTGGCGGGACGGCTGAAGGTGGCGCTGACCGGCGGCGGCGATGTCTTCATCGACGAGGGCTTCGTGCCGCGGGTGCGGCTGAAAATGGTGCAGATCGCGCGCCCCTCGGGCCTGCCGATTGCGGTGCTGCCGGAGCTGCGGATGTCGCTCTGGGTCGAGCCGCTCCTGCGCGGCAAGGTGGTGCCGCGCTCGTTCCGGATCCGCGGCGCGACGGTGGCGCTGCGCCGGCTGCCGGACGGGCGCATCGACCTCGACCTCGGCGGGGCGGGCGGGTTGCAGGGCATCCAGTTCGCCAATGCCGGCGAGGTGACCACCGCGATCGAGGCGGCCTTTGCCACCCCCGCGCTTGCCCGGCTCGAGCAGATCACCGCTGACGGTGTGCGCATCCGGCTTGACGACGCGCGGCTCGGCAAGGTCTGGCAGGTGTCGGACGGCCGCTTCAAGCTGAGCCAGGACGCCGAGAAGATCGGCCTCACGCTCGCCTTCGATGTCGGCGAGAGCGGCGAGCTGCCGGCGCAGGTGGCGCTTTCGGCCTCGACCTCGAAGACCGGGCCCGAGGCCGAGTTCGGCGCCGCCGTCACCGATGTGCCCGCCGCCGATCTGGCCATGCAATCGCCCGCGCTTGCCGTCCTTGGCCTGCTCGATGCGCCGATCTCGGGCACCTTCCGTTCGGGCATCGACGCAAGCGGCGCGCTGAAGCGGGTCGATGCGACGCTGAAGATCGGTGCCGGTGCGATCAGCCCGGCCGAGGGGCTGCGCGCGGTGCCCTTCGAGGGCGGGCAGGTGCATCTGAGCTATGAGCCGACCGGGCAGAAGGTGCGCTTCAGCGACGCGAGCTTTGCCAGCAAGGCGCTGCGCTTCAAGGCCTCGGGCCAGACGCTGCTGCGTGACTTCGCGAACGGATTGCCGCGCAGCGCGCTGATCCAGGTGGCGCTGAGCGACCTCGAGGCGGACCCCGAGGGGATCTTCGAGAAACCGGCGCGGATTTCCGAGGGCTCGGTCGACATCCGCCTGCGCTTCGCCCCGTTCCGCGTCGAGATCGGTCAGCTTTCGCTGGTCGAGGGCGAGCGGCGGATCACCGGGCGGGGCAGGATTTCGGCCGGCCCCGAGGGCTGGCATGTCGCCTTCGATGCGGGCGTCGGGCGGATCAGCCAGGGCGATCTGCTCGCGCTCTGGCCGCCGGCGCTGGTCGAGCCGACGCGGCGCTGGCTTGCGGAGAACGTCGCCACCGGCGAGCTGCGCAACGTGCGGTCCGCGCTGCGCCTCGATCCCGGCAAGGAACCGCGGATGGAACTCGGCTACGAGTTCCGCGGCGCCGAGGTGACGATCCTGCGCACCCTGCCGCCAGTGCGCGAGGGCCGCGGCTTCGCCACGATCCACGACAATTCGCACGCGCTGATGGTCGAGGAGGGCTCGGTCGATGCGCCGCAGGGCGGCCGCATCGAGGTGGCGGATTCGGTGATGGTGGTGCCCGACATCCGCGAGAAGCCCGCCCGCGCCGAGGTGACGCTGATTACCCGTGCGCCGATCCCGGCGGCGCTGTCACTGCTTGACCAGCCGCCCTTCGAGTTCCTGACCAAGGCCGGCAAGACCCCCGACATCGCCACCGGCTGGGCCGAGGCGCGCACCGATCTGCGCTTTCGCATGCTGCCGAAAATCACCCCCGAGGACATCGACTTCGACGTCTTCGCGCGACTGACCGACGTGCGCTCGGAGACCGTGGTGCCCGGTCGGGTGCTGACCGCGCCGGCGCTGACGCTGCGCGCCGACCGTGCCGGCATGGCGATTGCCGGGCGCGGCCTGTTCGATGCCGTGCCTTTCGATGCGCGCTGGTCGCAGCAGTTCGGCCCCGAGCACAAGGGCGTTTCGAACGTCGATGGCTATGTGAACGTTACCCCGCAATCTCTTGAAAGTCTGAACATTTCTCTGCCAAAAGGCGCTGTCTCCGGCTCTGGCTGGGGGCGCATGGCGCTGGCGCTGACCGAGGGCGCTCCGGCGCGCTACAGTTTCGAGAGCGACCTGCGCGGCCTGAGCCTGGCGATCCCCGAGATCGGCTGGTCGAAGGCGGCGCCGGCGAAGGGCGATCTGACGCTTTCGGGCGCGCTCGGCACGCCGCCCACGGTCGAGAAGATTGCCCTCACTGCTCCCGGGCTGAGCGCCGAGGGCGGCCTGACGCTGAACGCCTCGGGCTTCGAGCGGGCGCGGTTCCCGAAGCTTGCGGTCGGCGGCTGGTTCTCGGGCGGGGCCGAGCTGATCGGCCGCGGCGCGGGCCGGGCGCCCGACGTCACCGTCACCTCGGGCCGGCTCGACCTGCGCAGCGCGCGCTTTGGCAAGGGCGCGCAGGGCGGCGCGGGCGGCGGCAACCGGATCAAGGCGAAACTCGACCGGCTGACGATCACCGACACCATCGCGCTCACCGGTTTCGACGGCAGCTTCACCACCCGCAACGGCCTTGCCGGCGCCTTCGGGGGGCAGGTGAACGGCGGCGCGCCGGTGTCGGGCCTTGTCGGGCCGTCCGAGACCGGGCGCACCGCGGTGCGGATCTCAGGCGATGACGCCGGGGCGGCGCTCGCCTCCTCGGGCATCTTCGGCAAGGCCGCGGGCGGCGCGCTGTCCCTCACCCTCTCGCCGATCGGGCAGGCCAGCTACGACGGCAACGTGAAGATCTCGAACCTGCGGGTGAAGGACGCGCCGACGCTTGCCTCGATGCTGTCGGCCGCCTCGATCATCGGCCTGCTCGAGCAGCTCAATGGCGAGGGGATCCTGTTCAGCGATGTCGAGGCCGCCTTCCGCTTGACCCCGCAGGGGGTCAGCGTCACAAGGGGCGCGGCCACGGGCGCCTCGATGGCGGTGACCCTGACCGGCAATTTCTATCCGGGCACGGGACAGATCGACATGGAGGGTGTGGTGTCGCCGTTCTACCTCATCAACGCGATCGGGCAGATCCTGTCTCGCCCGGGCGAGGGGCTGTTCGGCTTCACCTACACGCTCAAGGGCACGGCGGCGGCGCCGAGGGTGGTGATCAACCCGCTGTCGATCTTCACGCCGGGCATGTTCCGCGAGATCTTCCGCCGCGCGCCGCCGACAATGGTGACGGAATGAAACTTGAAGATTTCGACTTCGATCTGCCCGAGGGGCTGATTGCGACGCGCCCGGCGCGGCCGCGCACGGCGGCAAAGCTGCTGCTGGCGGAAGGGGACAGGATCCGCGATCTGCATGTTGCGGATCTGGTCGATCTGTTTCGCCCGGGCGACCGGCTGGTGCTGAACAACACCAAGGTGATTCCAGCCCGGCTGAGCGGCACCCGCACCCGCATGACCGGGCAGGGCGAGGTGACGGCAAAGGTCGAGATCACGCTGCTCGAGCCGCAGGCCTCGGGCGAGTGGACGGCGCTCGCGAAACCGCTGCGCAAGCTGAAGGAAGGCGAGACGATCCGCTTTTCCGACGCGCTTTCGGCCGAGGTGCGCGCGATCGAGGCGGCACAGCTGCGGCTGGCCTTCAACCTGTCGGGGCCCGATTTCGACGCGGCGCTGGCCGCGGCGGGGGCGATGCCGCTGCCGCCCTATATCGCCGCGCTGCGCGCCCCCGACGAGGCCGACAAGACCGATTACCAGACCGTCTTCGCGCGCCACTCGGGTGCCGTGGCGGCGCCGACGGCAAGCCTGCATTTCACCATGCCGCTGCTTGAGGCGATCCATGCGAAGGGCGTCGCATTCACCGAGGTGACGCTGCATGTGGGCGCCGGCACCTTCCTGCCGGTGAAGGTCGAGGACGTCGAGACCCACAAGATGCATTCGGAATGGGGCGAGGTCACCGCGGCGGCGGCGGCGGAGATCAACGCCACCCGCGCCGCGGGCGGGCGGATCATCCCGGTCGGCACCACCGCGCTGCGGCTGATCGAGAGCGCGGCGGCCGGGGACGGCACGATGCGCCCGTTCCGCGGCACCACCGAGATCTTCATCTACCCGGGCTATCGCTTCCGGGTGACCGATGCGCTGATGACCAATTTCCACCTGCCGAAGTCGACGCTGCTGATGCTGGTTTCGGCGCTGATGGGGCAAGATCGCATCCGCGCCATCTATGACCATGCGGTGAAATCGGGCTATCGTTTCTTCTCTTACGGCGACGCGTCGCTTCTGATACCGGAACGTCGTAAATCTGCCTGATCCTTGGGCAAGACCGCCCTATATCTGGCCTTTCACCGAATGCGGAGTTCCCGATGCTGACCGTTCTGCGCACCTCCTGGCCCCTGCTTCTGGGCGTGCTTCTGTTCATGGTCGGCAACGGCATGCAGGGCACGCTGCTGGGCGTGCGCGGCGCGATCGAGGGCATCGGCACCTATCAGATGTCGGTCGTCATGTCGGGCTATTTCGCGGGCTTCCTGTTCGGCTCGCAGATGACGCCGGTGATGATCCGCCGGGTCGGCCATGTGCGGGTCTTCGCCGCGCTCGGCTCGCTGATCTCGGCGGTGCTGATCCTTTACGCCGCGGTGCCGCACTGGCTTGCCTGGGCGGCGCTGCGCGTGGTGATCGGTTTCAGCTTCTCGGGTGTCTACATCACCGCCGAAAGCTGGCTGAACGCCTCGAGCACGAACGAGACCCGCGGTCAGGCGCTGTCGGCCTACATGATCGTGCAGATGATCGGCATCGTCGCCGGGCAGGTCCTGATGAACACCGCCGACCCGGCGGGCTGGACGCTGTTCGTCATCCCCTCGGTGCTGGTGTCGCTGGCCTTCACCCCGATCCTGCTCTCGGTGGCGCCGGCGCCGACCTTCGCCGAGGTGCAGCGGCTCAATTTCCGCAAGCTCTTCGCGGCCTCGCCGCTGGGCGTGGTCGGCATGTTCGTGATGGGCGGGGTGTTCTCGGCGGTGTTCGGCATGGCCTCGGTCTGGGGCACGCAGGCCGGGCTCTCGGTGCCGCAGATCTCGATCTTCATCGCCAGCATCTATATCGGCGGGATGATCGCGCAATATCCGATCGGCTGGATCTCGGACCGGATGGACCGGCGCCGGCTGATCTTCCTTGTCTCGGCGGTGGGCTCGGTCGCGATGCTGGCGGCCTTCCTGCTGGCGCCGGGGTTCTGGCTGCTGACCCTGCTCGGCGCGGTGATCGGCGGCGTGGCGAACCCGCTCTATTCGCTGCTGGTGGCCTATACCAACGACTATCTCGACAACAGCGACATGGCCGCGGCCTCGGGCGGGCTGCTGTTCGTCAACGGCATCGGCGCGATGATGGGGCCGCCGATCACCGGCTGGCTGATGGAGGCGGTGGGCACCGGCGGCTTCTTCCTGTACCTGAGCCTGCTGACCGCGTTCCTTGCCGGCTATGCGGCCTGGCGGATGACCCGGCGCCCGTCGATGGCGCCCGAGGATACCGGCGCCTTCACGGTGATCTCGCCCTCGGCGACGGCGCTTGCGGTGGGCGAGGCGCTCGAGGCGGCGCAGGATGAGTCGTCCTCCGCGACCCCGCCGCAGCCGCACTGAGCCCGGCTGCCACGCCCTGAATTTCCGCACATCGCGCCTGCCGGGCGGGCATCTGCCCGCAAAGCCGGCGCGCGCGGCGCGGCTTCCGCGGCTGTCCGGTCTTTGTTCTGCGACACTCTGTCTTGCGCCGGGAAAATCATGGTTCCATCTCCAAACCGTGTCATATTGCCCGCACTCTCTCTCGACTTGGAAAGCTGCTGACATGGAACAGATCACTCCCGTGATCGCGTTCTGGCGCGATGTCGTCGGGCCGGAACGCTGGTTTGCTCACGATCCTGGCCTCGATCTCGAGATCCGAAAACGGTTCGAGAGGCTCTGGCGCAAGGCGATGATCGGAACGCTTGCGCCCTGGGCGCAATCGGCCGAGGGGGCGCTTGCCCTCGTCATCGTCCTTGACCAGTTTCCGCGCCGGATGTTCCGCGGCTGCCGCGAATGCTGGCTGACCGACGAGCACGCGCGCGAGGTTGCCGCCCGCGCCATCGAAAGCGGGCATGACCTGCAGATCGCCGGACCGATGCGGCAGTTTTTCTACATGCCCTTCATCCACGCCGAGGATCTGCGCGCGCAGGAGCAGGGGGTGCGGCTGTTCGAGGAACGCATGCCCGAGGGCGCGATCCACGACGCCCGCGCCCGGCATCTGGTGATCCGCCGCTTCGGCCGCTTCCCCTGGCGCAACGCGGTGGCGGGGCGGCGCTCCTCCGATGAGGAGGCGGCTTTCCTGTGGGCGGGCGGCTATGACTGGGCGCTGCGGGCGCAGGCCCCCGGGGTTGCGGCCTGAACCGTGCCGAAAACCATCGTTGAAGCCCTGTGGGAAATAGTTTAATACCAAACTAGTTTCCAGCGGAGGGTGAGACATGGCTGCCAGAAGCTTCGACATGATCGTGATCGGCGCGGGGCCGGGGGGTTATGTGGCGGCGATCCGCGGCGCACAGCTCGGGCTGAATGTCGCGGTGGTGGAACGCGAGCATCTGGGCGGCATCTGCCTGAACTGGGGTTGCATCCCGACGAAGGCGCTCTTGCGCTCGGCCGAGGTCTTCCACCTGATGCACCGCGCCAAGGAATTCGGCCTGAAGGCCGAGGGGATCGGCTATGATCTCGACGCGGTCGTCGCGCGCTCGCGCGGGGTCGCCAAGCAGCTCTCGGGCGGCGTCGCGCATCTGCTGAAGAAGAACAAGGTCACCGTGGTGATGGGCGAGGCCACGCTGCCCAAGCCCGGCCTGGTCTCGGTGAAGACCGAGAAGGGCGTGGAAGAGCTGACCGCGAAGGCCATCATCCTCGCCACCGGCGCCCGCGCGCGCAGCCTGCCCGGGCTCGAGGCGGATGGCGATCTGGTCTGGTCCTACAAGCACGCGCTGGTGCCGGTGCGGATGCCGAAAAAGCTCCTGGTCATCGGCTCGGGCGCGATCGGCATCGAATTCGCCAGCTTCTTCAACACGCTCGGCGCCGAGGTGACGGTGGTCGAGGTGATGGACCGGGTGCTGCCGGTCGAGGATGCCGAGATTTCGGCTTTCGCCAAGAAGGCCTTCGTCAAGCAGGGGATGAAGATCCTCGAGAAGACCACGGTGAAGAAGCTCGACCGCAAGCCGGGCGTCGGCGTGACCGCGCATCTCGAGGATGCGAAGGGCACCACCACCGCCGAATTCGACACGGTGATCTCGGCCGTCGGCATCGTCGGCAACGTCGAGAACCTCGGCCTCGAGGCGCTCGGCGTGAAGATCGACCGCAGCCATGTCGTGGTCGATGAATATTGCCGCACCGGGGTGCCGGGGCTTTATGCGATCGGCGACATCGCCGGGGCGCCTTGGCTTGCGCACAAGGCCAGCCACGAGGGGGTGATGGTTGCCGAGCTGATCGCCGGCCTGCACGCCCATCCGGTCAAGCCCGGCTCGATCGCCGGCTGCACCTATTGCCACCCGCAGGTCGCCTCGGTCGGTCTGACCGAGGAGAAGGCGAAGGCCGCGGGTTATGAGATCAGGGTCGGCCGCTTCCCCTTCGTCGGCAACGGCAAGGCGATCGCGCTTGGCGAACCCGAGGGGCTGGTGAAGACGGTCTTCGATGCGAAGACCGGCGAGCTTCTGGGCGCGCACATGATCGGCGCCGAAGTGACCGAGCTCATTCAGGGCTATGTCATCGGCCGCAAGCTCGAGACCACCGAGGAAGACCTGATCGAGACCGTCTTCCCGCATCCGACGCTGAGCGAGATGATGCACGAGGCGGTGCTCGATGCCTATGGCCGGGCGATCCACTTCTGATTTCTGACCGCATGGTCTGAATTTTCTTGACCTCACGCCGCGCCGCGGCACAGGTTTGCAAGGGGCCCGCAGGGGCCCCTTTCAGTTGACGGAGCGGGGCAGGATGCAGACGCGGTGGGGCGCGATTTTCGCGTTGTGGTTCGCGGGGCTCTGCGCCGCGGGTCAGTTCGCGAAAGTGGGCGTGATCTTTCAGGAGCTTGCGGCGATCTGGCCCGAGGCCGGCACGCGGCTTGGCCTGGTGGTCTCGGTCGTCGGTGCGGTGGGCATCGTCTTCGGCACCACGGCGGGGCTGATCGTGGCGCGGGCAGGCGCGCGGCGGATCATCATCGGCGCGCTGGTGGCGGGGGCGGGGCTCTCGGCGCTGCAATGCCTTGGCCTGCCGCTTGGCCTGATGATCGCTTCGCGCGTGGCCGAGGGCTTTGCCCATCTCGCCATCGTCGTCGCCGGGCCGGTGCTGATTGCGGGGGCCGCGGCGCCGCGCGATCAGGCCGCGGCGATGACGCTGTGGTCGACCTTCTTCGGCCTTGCCTTCGCGGTGACGGCCTTCTTCGGTCTGCCCTTCGCGCAGGCGCATGGGGCCGCTGCGCTTTGGGCGGTGCATGCGGGGCTGATGCTGGTCGCGGCGGGGCTGCTGGCCGTTGTGCTGCCGCGCGAGACGATCCTGCCGGCGCCGCCGCTGCAGCTGGGCACCGTGCTGCGCGACCATCTGGCGATCTATGCCAGCCCGCGCATCGCCGCCCCGGCGCTCGGCTTCATCTTCTACACGATGATCTTCGTCGCGGCGCTGACGCTGGTGCCGGGGCTGGTCGAGCCGCGGTGGCGCGGGCTGACCGCGGCTCTGATGCCGCTTCTGTCGATCGCCAGCTCGCTGGGGTTGGGGGTGCAGTTCACCCGCCGCATCGGCGCCGTGCGCACCGCCCAGATCGGCTTTGCCGTGGGGGCGCTGGCCGCGGCGGGCTGGGCCGTCACCTCGGGCGCGGCGCAGGTCGGCGCGGCCTTCCTGCTGTCGGCGGGGCTCGGTTTCGTGCAAGGCGCGAGCTTTGCCGCGATCCCCGAACTCAACGAGACCCCCGCCAGCCGGGCGCAGGCGGCGGGCGCGATCGCGCAGCTGGGCAATGTCGGCACCACGCTCGGCACGCCGCTGCTGCTTGCCCTGACCGCGGCGATGGGGCCGCAGGCGATCGCGGCCTTTGCGCTGCCCCTGTGCCTTGGCGGCATCGCGATGCACCTGTGGCTGTCGCACCGCCGCGCCCGGGCCTGAACGCGGGCATGAAAAAAGGGGCGCGCCGCGCCCCTTTCCGCTGTCATGTCGGGCGCGCTCAGACGCGCTCGATCGGGCCGCCCGCGGCGTGCCAGTCGGAAAGCCCGCCGAGGTTGAACACCTGCTGATAGCCCATCTGCGCGAGCATCTGCCCCGCCGCCTGCGAGCGCCCGCCCGAGGCGCAATAGACCACCACCGGCTTCTCGACCGACAGCGCCTTCAGGCATTCGGGGCTCGACGGGGCGCACTTCATCTTGACCACGCTCAGCGGCACATGCAGCGCGCCCTTTGCCTTGCCCGAGGCGCGCAGCTCGTTCATGTCGCGCACGTCGATCAGCGTGATTTCGCCCCTGGCGGCCCTGGCCACCGCGTCCTTCGGGTTGATGCGTTGCACCTGCGCGCCGCCGCCGGGGCGAAGAAAGTTGAACATGCCGCAAATTCCTGTTCCGGGCGGCCCCCCGCGGGCCGCAATCGCCTTCTGATGTGGCAGATCGGCGGGGCAGATCAAGACCGGATGCGGCGCCGCGGTGAAAAATGTATTCACAAAATAGAATGGGTGGCGCTGCCCCGGCCCGGACTGCCCGAATTTCGGGCCGCACCGGCGATCTGTCGCCAATTGTTCCGCTTCCGTTCTCACATTTCGATTGGAGACTCCCGCGCCATACCCTATCTAGGGGGCGTGGTAACGGGGGCGGTCATGGCCGAGCAGAAGTTCATCGAAATCCGCGGTGCGCGCGAGCACAATCTGAAGAATGTCGATCTCGACATTCCGCGCGACGCACTGACCGTGATCACCGGGCTTTCGGGCTCGGGCAAGTCCTCGCTCGCCTTCGACACGATCTATGCCGAGGGCCAGCGGCGCTATGTCGAAAGCCTGTCGGCCTATGCCCGGCAGTTCCTCGACATGATGGGGAAACCGGACGTCGACCATATCTCGGGCCTGTCGCCGGCGATCTCGATCGAGCAGAAGACGACCTCGAAGAATCCGCGCTCGACGGTGGGCACGGTGACCGAGATCTACGATTACCTGCGCCTGCTCTTCGCCCGCGTCGGCACCCCCTACAGCCCCGCGACCGGCCTGCCGATCGAGGCGCAGCAGGTGCAGGACATGGTCGACCGGGTGATGGCGATGCCCGAGGGCGCGCGCGGCTATCTGCTGGCCCCGGTGGTGCGCGACCGCAAGGGCGAATACCGCAAGGAATTCGCCGAATGGCAGAAGGCGGGCTTCCAGCGGGTGAAGGTGGACGGCGCCTTCTACGAGCTCGAGGAGCCGCCCGTGCTCGACAAGAAGTTCCGCCACAACATCGACGTGGTGGTCGACCGGATCGTGGTGCGCGAGGGGCTGGAGACACGGCTCGCCGACAGTTTCCGCACCGCGCTCGATCTGGCCGACGGCATCGCGATCTTCGAGGAGGCGCTGAGCGCCGACGAGATCGAGGCCGGCAAGGAGCCCACCCGCACCACGTTTTCCGAGAAATTCGCCTGTCCGGTCTCGGGCTTCACCATCCCCGAGATCGAGCCGCGGCTGTTCTCCTTCAACGCGCCCTTCGGCGCCTGCCCGGTCTGTGACGGGCTCGGCGTCGAGCTGTTCTTCGACGAGCGGCTTGTCGTGCCCGATCAGTCGCTGTCGATCCCCGCGGGTGCGCTGGCGCCCTGGGCGAAATCGAAAAGCCCCTATTTCACCCAGACCATCGAGGCGCTGGCCAAGCATTACGGCTTTGACAAGCGCAAGCCATGGAAGGACCTGCCGGAACAGGTGCAGAAGCTGTTCCTCTATGGCTCGGGCAAGGACGAGATCAAGTTCCGCTTCGACGAGGCCGGCCGCGTCTACGAGGTCAGCCGCACCTTCGAGGGCGTGATCCCGAACATGGAGCGGCGCTATCGCGAGACCGACAGCGCCTGGGTGCGCGAGGAATTCGAGCGCTATCAGAACAACCGCCCCTGTGGCGCCTGCCACGGCTACCGGCTGCGCCCCGAGGCGCTGGCGGTGAAGATCGGCGGGCTGCATGTGGGGCAGGTGGTCGAGATGTCGATCCGCGAGGCCCATGCCTGGGCCGAGACCGTGCCGGCATCGCTGACCAAGCAGCGCAACGAGATCGCCCGCCCGATCCTGAAGGAGATCCGCGAGCGGCTTGGCTTCCTGGTGAACGTCGGGCTCGATTACCTGACGCTCAGCCGTGCGGCCGGCACGCTCTCGGGCGGGGAAAGCCAGCGCATCCGGCTGGCCTCGCAGATCGGTTCCGGGCTGACCGGGGTGCTTTACGTGCTCGACGAGCCCTCGATCGGGCTGCATCAGCGCGACAACGACCGGCTGATCGACACGCTGAAGAACCTGCGCGACGCGGGCAACACCGTGCTGGTGGTCGAGCATGACGAGGACATGATCCGCCAGGCCGACTATGTCTTCGACATCGGCCCGGGGGCGGGGGTGCATGGCGGCCGCGTCGTCGCCCATGGCACGCCCGAGGAGATCGCCCGCGATCCGGCCTCGCTCACCGGCCAGTATCTTTCCGGCACCCGGTGCATCGAGGTGCCGGCCAAGCGCCGCAAGGGCAACGGCAAGAAGCTCACCGTGGTCAAGGCCTCGGGCAACAACCTGAAGGACGTGACCGTCGACTTTCCGCTTGGCAAGTTCGTCTGCGTCACCGGCGTCTCGGGCGGTGGCAAGTCGACGCTGACGATCGAGACCCTGTTCAAGACCGCGGCGATGCGGTTGAACGGCGCGCGCGAGACGCCGGCGCCCTGCGAGACGATCAAGGGCTTTGAACAGCTCGACAAGGTGATCGACATCGACCAGCGCCCGATCGGGCGCACGCCGCGCTCGAACCCGGCGACCTATACCGGCGCCTTCACCCCCATTCGCGACTGGTTCTCGGGCCTGCCCGAGGCGCAGGCGCGCGGCTACAAGCCGGGGCGGTTCAGCTTCAACGTCAAGGGCGGGCGCTGCGAGGCCTGTCAGGGCGATGGCGTCATCAAGATCGAGATGCACTTCCTGCCCGACGTCTATGTCGAATGCGAAACCTGCAAGGGCAAGCGCTACAACCGCGAGACGCTGGAGATCCAGTTCAAGGGCAAGTCGATCGCCGATGTGCTCGACATGACGGTCGAGGATGCGCAGGGCTTCTTCAAGGCGGTGCCCTCGATCCGCGAGAAGATGGATGCGCTGGTCGAGGTCGGGCTGGGCTATATCAAGGTCGGCCAGCAGGCGACGACGCTGTCGGGCGGCGAGGCGCAGCGGGTGAAGCTGTCGAAGGAACTGGCGCGCCGCGCCACCGGCCGCACGCTCTACATCCTCGACGAGCCGACGACGGGGCTGCATTTCGAGGATGTGCGCAAGCTCCTCGAGGTGCTGCACGAGCTGGTCAATCAGGGCAATACCGTGGTGGTGATCGAGCACAACCTCGACGTCATCAAGACCGCCGACTGGATCATCGACATCGGCCCCGAAGGCGGCGATGGCGGCGGCCAGATCGTTGCGACCGGCACCCCCGAGGAGGTCGCGGTGAACCCGCACAGCCATACCGGGCGCTATCTTGCGCCGATGCTGGGGCTGAAGGCCGCGGCTGAATAGGGCTCAGCGGCTGGTGCGGCGGCCGAGGATCTCGATCACCCGGCCGTCGCGCGCCGAGACCTTGTAGATCACGCCGTCGCGCCGGTAATAGCGCCACGGCCCGTCGACCGGCGGCAGGCCATAGCGGTCGAGATCCATCAGCATCGACTGTTCGTAGATCGGGAAGGGATCGCCGACGGCAAGATCGGGCGCGCGCGCCGTGGTGGCGATCCAGCGGTTGCCGAACTTGCAGAAGGTCACGCCCGAGGCCGGCATCACCTTGCAGGCCGTCGCGCCCTCGGGCAGCGCCGTCTCGGCCCTTGCGCCTGCCGCGGCCAGCGCCGCGACAAGCACCAGGGGCAGGGCGCGGGCCCCGCCCGTCATCTCAGTTCAGCAGCGCCGAGACCGCGCCGATCAGGTCCAGCACCTTGCCGGTCTGCGGCTCGACCCGATAGACGTAATCGCCGCTGCGCCAATAGGTATTGCGACGGTCGAGGCGATAGCGATCCGGATCGCGGATGAGGATGTAATCGCCGCGGATCCGCTCGCCACGCTGCCATTTCTTTGCCTGACCGGGCGGCAGACAGCCGTTGTGCTTCTTCGCGAGGCCGGGCGGGCAGCCCGGGGCCTCGGTATAGATCACATGCCCGCGGCGATGGCCGCGATCCTTGTCATGGCCGTGTCCGTTGCCGGCAAAGCTTGTGACGGGCACAAGGGCTGTGCTCAGCGCAAGGCCAAGAACGGGGACGATCTTTGCAAGACTCATGTCATATCTCCTTCTGTGCCGGAGATACTCCGAAACGCGACACCGCGTTCCCCCGATTTGTCGCGGCCCCGGGGGGATCGGCGGCAAGGCGCCGAAGGCCCCCGGGGCCGGCGGATCACTTCTTCATCGGGCAGGTGTTGATGCCGAGGATCGAATAGAGCGGGCAGGTGCCGAGCAGGCCGGTCACCAGCGGGATGATGCCGATCAGGCCGAGCCAGTTCCAGGCGCCGGCCGGGTTGGCGAGGTAGATGCCGATCAGCACGAGGCCCACGACGATGCGCGCCACGCGGTCAACGGTTCCTTCGTTCTTCTTGAACATGGTCAAGCTCCTGTGTCAGGGGCCGCTTTGGCCCGATGCGCACAGGGTAGCGCAGCCGGCCCCGCCTGTCTGTGACCAGATCACGCTGCAGTTGCAAAAAAGCTCAGCCCTCGGCGAGGGCGAGGCGGGCAAGCGCCGCGGCATCGGTGATCTCGACCCGGCCGCGGCCGCGCCGCACCCATCCCCGCCGCTCGAAGGCCTCGAGCCGGCGCGACACCACCTCGCGCGCCGAGCCGATCTGGCTGGCGATCTCCTGCTGTGTCGCCGTAAGGCTGCCGCCCTGCGCCTGTGCGCCGAGGAAGGCCGCCAGCCGGCAATCGACCGACTGGAAGGAGACCCGCTCCATCAGCCGGATCATCCCCTCCATCCGCTCGGCGAAGGCGGCAAAGACCATGCGCCGAAACCCCGGCGAGTCGTCCATCAGCTGCAGGAAGAGCGCCCGCGGCACCATCACCAGACGGGTGTCGCGCGCAGTGACCGCCTCGCCGGAATAGGCCGCAGCGCCGAGCAGGCCGAGTGTCGTCTGCACGCAGCTTTGCCCGGGCTCGACCGCATAAAGCAGCAGCTCGCGCCCGTTGGCGCCGGTGAGAAACACCTCGATCCGGCCCGAGAGCACGAGCGCAAAGCCCGCCACCGCCTCGCCCGGACGAAACAGCACCGCGCCGCGCGGCACGGTGACGGGGGCAAGCACGGAAAGCGCGGCGCGCGCGGCGGGCTCGAGGCCGGAAAGGGCGGGGGTGTCAAAGATCCAGTCGCTCATGCGCCGGTTCTGGCCCGCCGGGCGGCGCGGCGCAAGCGGTGCGAAAGAGACCGGGGCGACCGTGGCTGCCCCGGTCCGTCGTGAGTGGCGGTCGTCTAATTCGTGGCGAGGAGGGCGCTGACCAGCCCGACCACTGCCACCACCTTCAGCGTGCTGTCGTCGACGCGGACGATGGTGTCGTCGAGCACGCGGTAATGCTGGTGCACGGGCGGCGCGGGCAGGCGGCTGTTCCGTGCCCGCTGGAAGACCGCGGCCTTGCGGGCCGATTCGCCGACATGCGGGCGGGCGGTTTTCTGCAGGGAGACCTTGGCCGGGTGCGCGGATTTCGATGGCGTGGCGGTCCTCGGACCGCTGGCCTTGTGCGACGGCTGGGCGTTCCGGGGCTGAGCTTTCTGCCCTGGCGCGCCGTCGCATTTGCGTGCGCCGTCGGACGTCATGACGCAGGCGGATCGCGTCCCCTGTGCCGACGCCATCGGTGCGGCAAGGCTGACGGCAAGGCTTGCCACCAGTGCCGCCAGGACGGATTTGCGCGTGGTGATCTGCATGAAACTGCTCTCCCTCATGACCGTGACCATGAGGGCGAAACGGCCGGGGAGAGACATTCCGTCGCACCCCCGGCCGGATTTTGCCGCCTCAGCCGCGGTGACGCGCCGCAAGCCGCGGCAGCATCGCCGAGAAATCCTTGCCGCGGCCGTCCTCGGCCTCGACGAAGGTGGCGTAAAGCGCCGCCGCGAGCTGCCCCATCGGGGTGTCGGCATCGGCCGCCTCGGCCGCCTGCTGGCTCAGCCGCAGGTCCTTCAGCATCAGCTCGGCCGCGAAGCCGGGCTTGTAGTCGTTGTCGGCGGGCGAGGTAGGGCCCACGCCCGGGGCCGGGCAATAGGCGTTCATCGTCCAGCTGTAGCCCGAGGACGTCGAAACGACGTCGAACATCCTCGAGCGGTCGAGGCCGAGCTTGTCGGCAAGCGCGAAGGCCTCGCAGGTGGCGATCATGGTGACGCCGAGTATCATGTTGTTGCAGATCTTCGCGGCCTGACCGGCGCCCGAGGCGCCGCAATGCACCGCCTTCTGCCCCATGATGTCGAACAGCGGCTGCACCGTGGCGAAGGCCGCATCCGGTCCGCCGACCATGAAGGTCAGCGTGCCCGCCGTCGCCCCGCCGACGCCGCCCGAGACCGGCGCGTCAAGGGCCGCAAGCCCGGCCGCCACCGCCTGTTCGGCCACCGCCCGCGCGCTTTCCACATCGACGGTCGAGCAGTCGCACAGCACCGCGCCCTTCGGCATCGCCGGGATCACCTCGACCGCCACGGCGCGCAGGATCGCGCCATTCGGCAGCATGGTGAAGACGACCTCGGCGCCCTGCGCCGCCGCCGCCGCGGAAGCGGCCTTTGCCACCCCCTCGGGCATTGGCGCGCTGAGGTCGAAGCCCGTCACCTCATGCCCTGCCTTCACCAGGTTGGCGGCCATCGGCCCGCCCATGTTCCCAAGTCCGATGAAACCGATCTTCATGTTTCCTCCCAATGTGTTGTGCCGCAAACTTCAGGCAGTCTCGAAGGCGATCTCCCAGTCCCGCGGCAGGGGGTCGAGCAGCGCCGAAACCTCGGCCATCGGCAGCGTCTCGAGGCTGTATTTCCAGCTCGGGTTGCGGTCCTTGTCGATGATCTGCGCACGCACGCCCTCGAGGAAATCGGCCTTCTCGACCGCGCGCAGGGTGAAGCGGAACTCGTTCGACAGGGCGTCGCGGATGGTGGGCGTGGCGCGCGTCATCCGCACGAGGCGCAGCGTCGCCTCCTCGGACAGCGCCGAGTTGCGGCACAGGATGGCGAGCGTCTCGGTGGCGAAATGCGTGCCCGAGGCCTCGAGCGCGGCGACGATCTCGTGGATGTCGCGCCCGCCAAAGGCAGCCTCGATCTGCGGTCGGAGATCGGCGAGCCGCCCCTTCGTGGTCGGCACGCGGCCCTTCGGCAGCACCGCGGGATCGCCGGTCGCGATCAGCTGCGCCTTCGCCGCCTCCCACTCCGCCTCGGGCAGGTAGAGATCGGCAAAGCCCGCATAGATCGCATCGCCCGCGCCGATCCGGCTGCCGGTGACGCCGAGGTATTCGCCGATGCGGCCGGGCGCCTTCGCCAGCAGCAGCGTGCCGCCGACGTCGGGGATCAGCCCGATGCCGGTTTCCGGCATGGCGATCTGCGTGGTGTCGCCCACCACCCGGTGATGCGCATGGCCGCCGACGCCGACGCCGCCGCCCATCACGAAGCCCTGCATGAAGGAGACGACGGGTTTGCCATATTCCGCGAGCCGGGCGTTCATCCGGTATTCCTCGCGCCAGAAGCGCGGCCCGGTGGTGAAATCGCCGGCGCGGCCCTGATGATAGATCTTGGCGATGTCGCCGCCGGCGCAGAAGGCACGCTCGCCCACGGCGTCGATCACCACCACCGCAACCTCGGCATCGTCGCGCCAGTCGCTCAGCGCCCGGTCGATCGCCGCCGCCATCTCGGCGTCGAGCGCATTGAGCGCCTTCGGCCGGTTGAAGGTGAGCCGCCCGGCGCGGCCCTCCTTGCGCACGATCATCGTCGGCTCTTCGGTCATCAGTCTCGCTCCGCCAGCACGGCGCGGCTGACGATCAGCCGCATGATTTCATTCGTCCCCTCGAGGATCTGGTGCACGCGCAGGTCGCGCACGATCTTCTCGATGCCGTAATCGGCAAGGTAGCCATAGCCACCATGCAGTTGCAGGCACTGGTTGGCCACCTCGAACGCGGCGTCGGTGACGTAAAGCTTTGCCATGGCGCAGAATTTCGTTGCATCCGGGGCGCCGGCGTCAAGCTTCCAGGCGGCCTGACGCAGGAAGGTGCGGGCCGATTGCAGCTTCACCTCCATCTCGGCCAGACGGAACTGCAGCGCCTGGAAGCCGTCGAGCGTGCGGCCGAAGGCCTTGCGCTCGCCCATGTAGACGAGCGTCGCGTCGAAGGCCGCCTGCGCCCCGCCAAGCGCCGAGGCGGCGATGTTGAGCCGCCCGCCGTCAAGCCCGGCCATGGCATAGGCAAAGCCCCGGCCTTCCTCGCCGACCAGATTTTCGGCCGGGATCACGCAATCGTCGAACTGCACCTGCGCGGTGGGCTGGGCGCGCCAGCCCATCTTGTCCTCGAGCGCACCGAAGCTGAGCCCGGGGGTGCCCGCCTCGATCACCATGCAGGAGATGCCCTTCGGCCCGTCGCCGCCGCTGCGCACCATCGTCAGATAGGCGTCCGAATAGCTGCCGCCGGAGATGAAGGCCTTGGTGCCATTGAGCTTCCAGCCGCCCGCGACGCGCTCGGCGCGGGTGCGCAGCGCCGCCGCATCCGAGCCCGAGCCCGGCTCGGTCAGGCAATAGGAGAAGATCGTCTCCATGCTGCACAGACCGGGCAGCCAGCGGTCTTTGGTCTCGGCCGAGCCGAACTTGTCGATCATCCCGCCGCACATGTTGTGGATCGAGAGGAATGAGCCGACGGCGGGGCAGGACATCGCCAGCGCCTCGAAGACCAGTGTCGCGTCAAGCCGGCTGAGCCCGGTGCCGCCGTAGTCTTCCGAGACGTAAAGCCCGCCAAGGCCGAGTTCCGCCAGCTGCGGCCAGAGTGTCTTCGGGATCGTACCCTCGGCCTCCCAACCCCGGGCGAAGGGCGCGATATTCTCCTGCCCGAAAGCGAAGGCCATGTCGAAGATGGCCTGCTGCTCCTCGCTCAGTGCGAAATCCATGGTTTCCTCCCCGAAACGCTGGAAATGAATATGTGTTCAATTTTCATCCGGCGCGCGGATTTTGCAAGGGGGCAGGGGCGCTGCCCCTCGGCCTTCGGCCTCACCCCGGAGTATTTGGACCAAGAAAAAGCGCCCGGGTTTTTTCTTGGCGCAAATACTCCCGCCGGAGGCAGCCGCGCCCCGAAGGGCGCGGCACCCGTCTCAGTCGAGCGCCTTGAAGTTCAGGCTGGCGCCGTCCTTGATGCCCGAGAACCAGCGCGCGGTGACGGTCTTCGTCTTGGTGTAGAAGCGCAGCGCGTCGGGGCCATACTGGTTCAGGTCGCCGAAGGCCGACTTCTTCCAGCCGCCGAAGGTGTAGTAGCTCAGCGGCACCGGGATCGGGAAGTTGATGCCGACCATGCCGACGTTGACGCGGCTGGCGAAATCGCGTGCGGTGTCGCCATCGGCGGTGAAGATCGCGGTGCCGTTGCCGTAATCATTGTCGATCACCAGCTTCAGCGCGTCTTCATAGCTGTCCATCCGCACCGTCGACAGCACCGGCCCGAAGATCTCCTGACGGTAGATGTCCATCTCGGGGGTGACGTCGTCGAAGAGCGTCGGGCCGACGTAGAAGCCGTTCTCGTAGCCCTGGATCTTCAGGCCGCGGCCATCGACGACAAGGGTCGCGCCCTGCTCGACGCCCGAGCCGATCAGCCCGTTGATCCGGTCCTGCGCCTGCTTGGTGATGACCGGCCCGAAGTCGACGTCGTCGCCCGCGGTATAGGGGCCGACCTTGAGCTTCTCGATCTTCGGAACGAGCTTCTCGATCAGCCGGTCGGCGGTTTCCTTGCCCACCGGCACTGCGACCGAGATCGCCATGCAGCGTTCGCCCGCCGCGCCGAAGCCCGCGCCCACCAGCGCATCGGCCGCCTTGTCGAGATCGGCATCGGGCATGATGATCATGTGGTTCTTCGCGCCGCCGAAGCACTGCGCGCGCTTGCCGTTCGAGCAGGCACGGCCGTAGATGTATTGCGCAATCGGGGTCGAGCCGACGAAGCCCACGGCCTGCACGGTCTCGTTGTCGAGGATCGCGTCCACGACTTCCTTGTCGCCGTTCACCACCTGCAGCACGCCGTCGGGCAGGCCCGCTTCCTGGGCAAGCTGGGCGAGCCGGATCGAGGTCGAGGGGCAGCGCTCGGAGGGTTTCAGGATCATCGCGTTGCCGGCAACGAGGGCCGGGCCCATCTTCCACAGCGGGATCATCGCCGGGAAGTTGAAGGGGGCGATGCCCGCGACCACGCCAAGCGGCTGACGCATCGAGTAGAGGTCGATGCCGGGGCCGGCGCTGTCGGTGTATTCGCCCTTGAGGAGGGCCGGCGCGCCCATGCAGACCTCGATCACCTCGAGCCCGCGCTGCACATCGCCGCGCGCGTCGGGCAGGGTCTTGCCGTGCTCGCGCGAGACGAGCCCGGCGAGCTCGTCCATATGCGCGTTGATCAGGTCGCCGAATTTCATCATCACCCGGGCGCGGCGCTGCGGGTTGGTCGCGGCCCAGACCGGCTGCGCCGCGGCGGCGGCGGCGACCGCCGCGTCGAGTTCCGCGGTGGTGGCGAGCGCGACGCGCGCCTGCACCTCGCCCGTCGCCGGGTTGTAGACGTCAGTGAAACGGCCGGACGTGCCCGCCACCAGCTTGCCGTTGATCCAGTGTCCGATCTCTTGCATAGAGTGCCTCCCGTGAATTGGTCTCGCAAACCTTAGCCTTGCGAAAATCCCTGTAAAAGAGGAAGTCTGGCAAAAGGTGTTTTGCATTTCTGCAAAGGCGGGGCGATGGACTGGGACGATCTGCGGGTGTTCCTGGCGGTGGCGCGGGCGGAAAGCCTGTCGGGCGCGGGGCGGGTGCTGAAATGCGACGCGGCGACGGTCGGGCGGCGGATCGCGCGGCTCGAGGAGGGGCTTGGCGCGAAGCTGTTCGTGAAATCGCCGCATGGCTATGCGCAGACCGACGCGGGGGCGCGGCTCCTGCCCCATGCCGAGGCCGCCGAGGCGGCGATGAGCGGCGCCGAGGAGGCGCTGTCGGGGGAGGCCGGGCGGCTGACCGGGCAGCTGCGGATCGGTGCCCCCGATGGCTGTGCGAACTATCTGCTGCCGCAGGTCTGCGCGGCGATCTGCGATGCGCATCCGGGGCTCGAGATCCAGCTGATCGCGCTGCCGCGGCTGTTCAACCTGTCGAAACGCGAGGCGGACATGGCGATTGCGGTGTCGCGGCCGACGGCGGGGCGGCTGACGGTGCAGAAGCTGGCCGATTATCAGCTCCATCTGGCCGCCGACCGCGACTATCTGGCGGCGCATCCGCCGATCGCCGGCCGGGCCGATCTGCGCGGGCACCGGATGATCGGCTATATCCCCGACATGATCTTCGACAAGGAGCTCGACTATCTCGCCGAGACCGGGGCCGAGACGGTGGGGCTCGCCTCGAACTCGGTCTCGGTGCAGATGCAGATGGTGCGGGCGGGGGCGGGGCTGGGCATCGTGCATGACTTCGCCATCCCGTTCTGCCCGGGGGTGAGCCGGGTGCTGCCCGACGAGATCGGTCTGCGCCGCACCTTCTGGCTGTTGCGCCATGCCGACGACCGCCGCTCGGAACGGCTCGGCCGGCTCGCCGAGGCGCTCGGTCAGGGGCTGCGCACCGAGATCGCCCGGCTCGAGGCCGCGGCGGCGGTGCAATGACCGCGACCTTCGCCCGACTTGACAGATAATCACGCAATTGTGACGCTGGGACATGGCATGCAAAGGGAGGTTGCGATGCAGGTTCTGCAGATTCTGAAGTCGAAGGGGGACGACGGGGTGGTGACGGTGGTGCCGGGCACCTCGGTTGCGGAGGTGGCGCGGGTGCTCTCGGCGCGGCGGATTGGGGCGCTGATCGTCTCGACCGATGGCAAGCACGTCGACGGCATCGTCTCGGAGCGCGACGTGGTGCGCGAGCTTGGCCGGCGCGGCCCCGCGGCGCTGAGCCTGATGGTCGAAGAGGTGATGACCCGCAACGCCGTGGGCTGCACGCGCTCTGACACCACCGAGGAGGTGATGGAGCAGATGAGTGCGGGCGGCTTCCGTCACATGCCGGTGATCGAGGCGGGCGAGATGGTCGGGCTGATCTCGATCCGCGACGTGATCGCGGCCCGGCTCGGCGAGCTGCACCTCGAAAAGGAAGCCCTGACCGGGATGATCATGGGCAACTGACGCCGCGATGCGGCATCACAAGTCTTGCAAAAGGGCGCGCAATCTTGTTGCGTGCCCTTGACCTGTGAGGAACGGCACTGAGGAGGAGCCCATGCGCATCGGCCTGTACCCCGGAACTTTCGATCCGGTGACGCTGGGGCATATCGACATCATCCAGCGCGCGATGCCGCTTGTCGACCGGCTGGTGATCGGGGTGGCGATCAACCGCGACAAGGGGCCGCTGTTCAATCTCGAGGAACGGGTGGAGATGCTCGAGGCCGAATGCGCCGAGATCACCGCGCGCTGCGGCGGCGAGATCGTCGTGCATCCGTTCGAGAATCTGCTGATTCACTGCGCGCGCGATGTGAATGCGAATGTCATCATCCGCGGGCTGCGCGCCGTCGCCGATTTCGAATATGAATTCCAGATGGTGGGCATGAACCGCGCCCTCGATGCCAGTGTCGAGACGGTGTTCCTGATGGCCGACGCCCGGCGTCAGGCGATCGCCTCGAAACTGGTGAAGGAGATCGCCCGGCTCGACGGCGAGGTGTCGCGCTTCGTCACCCCGGCGGTGCAGGCGCGGCTGATGGCGAAGCTCGGCAAGGGCTGAGCTCAGCCGCCGAAGGCCGGCAGCACGCCGATGGTGACGAAGGCGCGCAGCACAGCGTCGACGGCGACGGCGGCAAGCAGCATGCCCATCACCCGGCTGATCACCGCGGCGCCGGTGGTGCCGATCACCCGCAACAGCGGCGAGGCGGCAAGCAGGATCGCCAGCGTCACCGCCAGAACCAGCGCCATCAGTGCCGTCGTCATCGCCTGATGGGCGATGGCGAAGCGGTCGTTGTCGGTCAGGATCACCACCGTCAGCATCGCCCCCGGCGAGGCGATCGAAGGGATCGCCACCGGGAAGACCGAAGTCTGGCGCACCCGCTCGGCCTCGGCGATCTCCTCCTCGGGCTTCGAATGACCGAAGATCATCGTCAGCGCGAAGAGGAAGAGCACGATCCCGCCGGCGATCTGGAAGGCGGGCAGCGCCAGGCCGAGGGCATCAAGAACCACCTGGCCGAGCACGATGAAGAGCGTCAGCACCACGAAGGACACGACCACCGCGCGGATCGCCACGGCGCGGCGCTGACCCGCGCTCATCCCCGCGGTGACAGCCAGGAACACCGGCAGCGTGCCGATCGGGTCGATCACCACCCACAGCGTGATGAATTCCTGCAGAAGCTGCGCGGGGCTGAGCAAGGGGCAATCCTTTCAAGGGATTGCCGAACCCTAGCAGAGGGGTGCCCCCGGGGCCAAGGGGCCTGGGCGCGATACCGGGGGCCGCGCCGATCACATGCGCGCGCGTTGCGCGAAAACCACGCCCGGTGCCGGTTTCAGTCGCGCCCGTAGACCGCGGCGCGCGCGATACGGGCCGCGTCGCGCGGGTAAAGATCGACATCGAGCGCGACATCGAGCGGCAGCCGCGCGATCTCGCGCCGGGTGCGGGCATAGCGGGCGCGCCGTTCGGCGGCGCTGACCAGACGTCCGATGAATTTGCGCATCCTTCCGGTCCTTTCCTGCTGATGACCGGAGGCGGCGGGATGCCGCCTCATGCCGGCAAGATGCCCCTGTGTGGTAGCGCTAACAAGTGCCGGAACGGGAAGGCCGCGTTGCCGTTTTCGCATGGCTGGCGAGAGCCGATGCAAAAGGGGCGCCCGGCGGGGCGCCCCTGGCAACCGGCGGCGCGGTCGGGCTCAGATCAGCTTGCCCATGGCAACGGCGGTGTCCGACATCCGGTTCGAGAAGCCCCATTCGTTGTCATACCACGACAGGATCCGCACCATGGTGCCGTCCATCACCTTGGTCTGGTCCATGTGGAAGACCGAGGAATGGCTGTCGTGGTTGAAGTCCATCGAGACGTTCTTGAACTTGGTATAGCCGAGGATGCCCTTCAGCGGCCCGTCCGCGGCGGCCTCGATCGCGGCGTTGATCTCCTCGACGGTGGTCGCGCGCTTCGCGGTGAAGACCAGATCGACGACCGAGACATTCGGCGTCGGCACCCGGATCGCCACGCCGTCGAGCTTGCCCTTGAGTTCGGGCAGCACCAGGCCCACGGCCTTCGCGGCGCCGGTCGAGGTCGGGATCATGCTCAGCGCCGCGGCGCGGGCGCGGTAGAGATCCTTGTGCAGCGTGTCGAGCGTCGGCTGGTCGCCCGTATAGCTGTGGATCGTGGTCATGAAGCCCTTCTCGATGCCGATCGCGTCGTTCAGCACCTTGGCGACGGGAGAGAGGCAGTTCGTCGTGCACGAGGCATTCGAGACGATCAGGTCATCCTTGGTCAGGGTCTTGTCGTTCACGCCGAAGACGATGGTCTTGTCCGCGCCTTCGCCCGGGGCCGAGATCAGCACCCGCTTCGAGCCGTTCTCGAGATGGGCGAGGCATTTCTCCTTCGAGGTGAAGATGCCGGTGCATTCCATCACCACGTCGACATCCGACCAGGGCAGCTCTGCCGGATTGCGGATCGCCGTCACCTTCATCGGGCCGCGGCTCGCGTCGATCCAGTCCTCGCCGGTCGTCACCTCGGCCGGAAACCGGCCATGCACCGAATCGAAGCGCAGCAGATGTGCGTTGGTCTCCACCGGGCCAAGGTCATTGATCGCCACGACCTCGATGTCGGTACGACCCGATTCGATGATTGCGCGCAGCACATTGCGCCCGATACGGCCGAAACCGTTGATTGCCACCTTGACCGACATCCGTGTCTCCTTCGATTGCCTTCGCGACAGACCGCACAACCTAGACTAGGTCTAGGCTGTGAAATTTCCACGAAAGGTCAATGGCAAAACGCGGGGCTCAGCGCCAGAACGCGACCCAGTCGATCAGATCGACGGATTTTCGGGCGAGAAAAAGTGACGCGCCCCAGCCGTTGAAGAGCGCATCCGCCAGCAGACACAGAAAGATCAGGGCGGCAAGCCCGATGGAGATGGGGGTGTTCATCCGCTCCCTCGTCCCGGGCCTGCCCCGGGATTACTGCAGGAGCCGTCCGATCGCACCGGCCACGTCGGCCATGCGGCAGGAGAAGCCCCACTCGTTGTCGTACCACGCCAGCACGCGCACCAGGCGTCCGCCGGTGACCTTGGTCTGGTCCGGGGCAAAGATAGACGAATAGGGCGTGTGGTTGAAGTCGATCGAGACCTTGGGCTCGGGGTCATAGGCCAGAACCTTGCCCATGTGGCCGGCGGCGGCCTCGCGCATGATCTCGTTCACCTCGTCGCGGGTGACCGACTTGCCGGCGATGAAGGTCAGATCGACGGCCGAGACGTTCGGCGTCGGCACCCGCAGCGAGGTGCCGTCGAGGCGGCCGGCGAGTTCCGGCAGCACCTCGCCGATCGCCTTCGCGGCGCCGGTCGAGGTCGGGATCATCGCCATCGCCGCGGCGCGGGCGCGATAGAGGTCCTTGTGGCGGCGGTCGAGCGTCGGCTGGTCGCCGGTGTAGCTGTGCACCGTGGTCATGATCCCCGACTCGATGCCGATGCTGTCGTTCAGCACCTTGGCAAGCGGCGCAAGGCAGTTCGTGGTGCACGAGCCGTTCGACACGACCAGATGCTCGGGCAGCAGCTCGCGGTGGTTCACGCCATAGACGATGGTCTTGTCGGCATTGGTGGCCGGCGCCGAGACCAGCACGCGTTTCGCGCCGCGGCCGAGGTGGACGGCGGCCTTCTCGCGCGAGTTGAACTTGCCGGTGCATTCCAGAACGACGTCGACGCCGTCCCAGTTCAGCTCGTCGGGGTTGTAGGTCGACATCACTTCGATCGGGCCCTGGCCGAGGTCGAGCGTCTTGCCCTCGACCTTCACCGGACCGCCGAAACGGCCGTGCACCGAGTCGTATTTCAGCAGATGGGCGTTGGTCTCGATCGGGCCGGTGGCGTTGATCTTGACGACCTGAACGTCGTTGCGCGCGGCTTCGGCGATATGGGCCAGCGTGCAGCGGCCGATGCGGCCAAAGCCATTGATGCCGATGGTAACGGTCATGTGCGCTCTCCTGACTGGGCGATGCGAGGGGCGATCGCGCGGACTCGATGCAGTGTTGGCGTGCGCATACCATGGCATGCAAGACCGGAAAACCCGTCGTTTCAGCATGATAGCGGAAACATCGCGTGGTTGCGGTAACGGTAGCGGCGAAGGCCCCGCCACCGGCGGAAGACCGCCGCCGGCACGGGCCGTGCGGCGCGCACACGGCAGGCCGGACAGCGGCGGGGGGCGGCCCGCGGCGCGGGTGAGTCGCAGGGCAGCTCAGCTTTGCACGGGGTCCGGCGCGTCGTCCTCGGCGAGCAGATTCAGTGCGCCCGCCGCCTCCATCTCGCGGATCACGCCAACCACCGTGGCCATCGCCGCCTCGACATCCTTCGCGCGCAGCTTGCCAAGCGTGGCCATCTCCTCGCGCAGCGAGGCGGCCATGCGCTGCGACAGGTTGGCGAGGATGAACTCGGCCGCCGTTTCGTCGGCGCCGGTGGCGCCGGCCAGCGCGACGATCAGCTGCGGCTGCTCGACATTGCGCAGGATGCGCGGCACGTCGCGGGCGTCGATCCGTTGCGGGATGTTGGTGAAGGTGAAGATCGCCTTGCGCACCTTCTCGGCGAAGTCCTGGTCCTCTTCCTCGAGGCCGATCAGCACGTCTTCGCGCGTCGCCGCGGCGGATTGGTTGAGGATCGCGCCGACACGCTCGACCGCGCCGGTGTCGAAGGCGCGTGCGGGCATCGAATCGAGCTGCTGGGCGAGGGCGACGCCGATCCGCTGCACGGTCTCGGGCGCGACATTGCCGGTCAGCGACACCGCATAGGCGATGCGCCGCGCCCGCTCGCCCGGCAGCCGGCCGAGCAGCTCGGCCGCCTTCGGCACCGCAAGTTTCGACAGCAGCACCGCCGCCACCTCGACGCTTTCCTCGGTCATCACCGGCAGCAGCGTCTCGGTCGAGAGGCCGAGGATCCGCTCCCAGGGATCGGCGCCGGTACTGGCAAGCGCCAGGCGCCGCAGCCGGCTGGTCGCGGCCGAGGAGAGCTGTCCGTCCAGCAGGCTCAGCGCGCCGTCGAGCCCGTTCGGGAAGGTCAGCCCCACCGCCTCCAGCGCCTCGCAGAATTCCGCCACCACCGCGTGCAGCGTGTCGCGATCGACAAGCTTCATCGCGCCGATCTGCGCCGTCAGCTCGGTCTGCTGGTCCTCGCTCAGCTCGGCAAGCGGCAGCCGCATCCCCTCGGAGGAAAGCAGCCGGACGATGATCGCCGCCTTCTGCTGCCGCGAGAGCGCGACCACCGCCGTTGCGGTGACAGGCTTCGCCCCGGCCTGGGGGCCAGGGGGGATCCGGGCAAGTTCCACATCCGCCTCCGTTGCGGGTTGCACTGCGGCGCAACCTGCCACGGGAGGGTTAAGGGCGGGTTAGCCGCCGCCCCCGAAGGTGCGGCGGCAGGTCAGGTCAGACGTCGCCGAAGACGCGGGCGAAGATCGTGTCGACGTGCTTGGTGTGATAGCCGAGGTCGAATTTCTCCTCGATCTCGGCCGGGCTCAGCGCCGCGGTGACCTCGGGGTCGGCGAGCAGCTCGGTCTTGAAGTCGGCGCCGTGCTCCCAGACCTTCATCGCGTTGCGCTGCACCAGACGATAGGCGTCCTCGCGGCTGACACCGGCCTGGGTCAGCGCCAGAAGCACCCGCTGCGACATCACCAGGCCTTTGAACTTGTTGAGGTTCTTCAGCATGTTCTCGGGATAGATCACGAGGTTCTCGATCAGCCCCGCGAGCCGGTTCAGCGCGAAGTCGAGCGTCACCGTGGTGTCGGGGCCGATGCCGCGCTCGACCGAGCTGTGCGAGATGTCGCGCTCGTGCCAGAGCGCGACGTTCTCCATCGCCGGCACCACCGCCATGCGCACAAGGCGGGCAAGGCCGGTGAGGTTCTCGCTCAGCACCGGGTTGCGCTTGTGCGGCATCGCCGACGAGCCCTTCTGCCCCTTCGAGAAGAATTCCTCGGCCTCGAGCACCTCGGTGCGCTGCATGTGGCGGATCTCGATCGCGACGTTCTCGATCGAGGAGGCGATCACGCCGAGGGTGGCGAAGAACATCGCATGCCGGTCGCGCGGGATCACCTGGGTCGAGATCGGCTCGGGGCGCAGCCCCATCATCTTGCACACATGTTCCTCGACGCGCGGGTCGATGTTGGCGAAGGTGCCGACCGCGCCCGAGATCGCGCCGGTGGCCACTTCCGCGCGCGCCGCTGCGAGACGGGCCTTGTTGCGGTCCATCTCGGCGTAGAAGCGCGCGAAGGTCAGGCCCATGGTGGTGGGCTCGGCGTGGATGCCGTGGCTCCGCCCGATGCGGACGGTGTCCTTGTGCTCGAAGGCGCGCCTCTTCAGCGCGGCGAGGACGCGGTCCATGTCCTTGAGCAGGATGTCGGCGGCGCGCGTCAGCTGCACGTTCAGCGTGGTGTCGAGCACGTCCGAGGAGGTCATGCCCTGGTGCACGAAGCGCGCCTCGGTCGAGCCGATATGCTCGGCCAGATGGGTCAGGAAGGCGATCACGTCATGCTTGGTGACGGCTTCGATCTCGTCGATGCGGGCGACGTCGAACGCGACATCCTTCGCCTTCCAGACGGCGGCGGCGCTTTCCTTCGGGATCACGCCAAGCTCGGCCTGGGCGTCGCAGGCATGCGCCTCGATCTCGTACCAGATCTTGAACTTGGTGGCGGGCTCCCAGATGTCGACCATCTCTTTGCGGGAATAACGCGGGATCATGGCGGGCCTCTCGGTTGTGGCAGCGTTGCCGGGCTTCTAGACTGCGCGGCACCTTCGGGCAAGGCAAAGGGGCGGGAATGCGGCTGCGGCTGAGCGATTTTGCGGGGGACTGGACGCTCGCGCGCGAGATCGCGCAGCCGGGCGCGGGGACGGCGCGGTTCGAGGGGCGTGCGTGCTTCACCCCGCAGGGCGCGGGGCTCGCCTATCACGAGGCGGGCACACTCACCCTTCCGGGTGCGGCACCGATGCGGGCCGGGCGCGATTACCTCTGGCGCGAGGAGGGGGCGGAGATCGCCGTCTTCTTCTCCGACGGCCGGCCCTTTCACCGCTTCGACCCGGAGGTGCCGGCGGCGCAGCACTGGTGCGACCCCGATGACTACCGCGTGCGCTATGATTTCGCCGCCTGGCCCGACTGGCGCGCCGAGTGGCGGGTGAGGGGGCCGCGCAAGGACTATGTGATGCGCTCGCTCTACCGGCGCGGCTGAGGCGGGCAGGGCGGAAGGGGGGCGCTGCCCCCCGTCCTGCGGACTCCCCCCGGGATATTTGGAGCGATTGGAAGCGGGGGCCTGTCTGCGCCGACCCGCCGGGATTTCGCGGCCGCCCCCTGCTTCCAATTGCTGAAAATATCCTCGGGGGTGAGGCGCGGACGCGCCGAGGGGGCGGAAAGCCCCCTCTCTCCCGTTGCCACCCCTTGCGCGGCCGCAGATTCGGCGCTCCTCTGCCGTCATGAGCGAGATCCGTCAAAGCCGACTTCCCTTCGCCCCCTGGGCCGACGCGCGCACCCGCCGTCTGCCGGGGATCGTGCCGATCTCCCTGGCCGAGTGGCTCGAGGTCGATGACGCCTATGGGGCGCAGATGGCCGAGCGGGAGCGGCTGATTGCCAGCTGTCCCGAGGCCGTTCTGGCGCTTGCCCCCGAGGCGCAGGCGGCGGCGCGCGAGCTTTATGACCTGGTGCTCGATCTGCTGCCGGCGCTTGGCTTCGTGCCGGTCGCGGGCGGGCTGCGCCGGCCCGATGGCGTCGAGGTGGCGCTCGATCCCGCGGCGCCGCTCGCCACCCTTGGCCGGCTGGTGCAGGAAGATCTGTGCCTGATGCGCGAGGGGCCCGAGGGGCATGTGCTTGCCGGTGCCGTGCTGTGCTTTCCGGCCGGCTGGATGCTCGCCGAGAAATACGGCCGGCCGATGATGGGCATCCATCGCCCCGTCGCGAAATACACCGAGGATGTCGGCGCGCGGGTGCAGCGGCTGATGGACGGGGTGCAGCCGGGCCGGGTGCTGATGCGCGGCACCGCGCATCACTCGAACGCCGCCCTGCACAACCCGCGCCGCGAGGCGCAGGGCCGCGCCCCCGAGGGCGATCTGCCCTTCATCCGGGTCGAGCGTCAGGGCCTCGTGCGCCTGCCAAAGACCCGCTTCGTCGCCTTCTCGATCCACACCTATGTGGTCGAGCCCGCGGCCCTCAGCCCCGAACAGGCGGCGCTGCTGGCCGAGTTCCCGATCCGCGAGGCGGCCTGAGAGGCGCGACGTGACGCCCCGCGGGCCCATGCGCTCTTGTCTTGCGCGGCAATTCCTGCAACTCAGGGGGCAGGAAGACGACCGGGGGGATTGCATGACCGAGGGGCCGAGATGACGGAGCCGGTGACGGCATCCGCGCGGCGGGCACGGCTGCGCCACCTCGCGCCGGTGCTGGTCGGGCTTGGCCTTTTCGCGCTTGGCATCTGGGCGCTGCACCACCTGCTGCAGCCGATCCACGCCGCCGACATCATCGCGCAGATGCGCTCGATGCCGCTGCATGTGCTGGCGGTGGCGCTTGGCGCGACCACGCTCGGCTATTGCGCGCTGATCGGCTATGACTTCTGGGCGCTGAAATACCTCGAAAAGAAGCTGCCCCTGCGGGTGGTCGCCCTGGGCGGCTTCCTTGGCTATGCCTTCGGCAACACCATCGGCATCTCGGTGCTGTCGGGCGGCGCGGTCCGCTACCGGATCTATTCCGCCTTCGGGCTCAATGCCTTCGAGGTGGCGGGGCTGGCCTCCTATATCGCGATCGCGATGGGCACGGGGCTGAGCCTTGTGGGCGTCTTTGCGCTGGCGCTGCACCCTGCCGCACTGACCGGGCTGCTGCCGCTGTCGGAAACCACGATCCGCACGCTTGCGCTTCTGGGCGGCGGCGGCACGCTCGGGCTGCTTTACGCGCTTGCCTTCTCGGGCCGCTCGCTGCGCATCCGCAATTTCGAGCTGGCGATGCCGAGCCCGCGGATCCTGACCGGGCAGATGATCGTCGCGCTCTTCGATTCCGGCATGGCCTCGCTCACGCTTTACGTGCTGCTGCCCGAGGGCGCGCCCGATTACGTCACCTTCCTTGCAATCTATGCCACTGCCACCATGGTCGGCGTGATGAGCCATGTGCCGGGCGGCGTCGGCGTGTTCGAGACCGTGGTGATGGCGGCGATGCCGGCGGGCACGGCGGCGGGCGATGTCGCCGCGGCGCTGCTGCTGTTCCGCATCATCTACTATCTGCTGCCCTTCACCATCGCCTTCGTCATCGTCTCGCTGAACGAGGCGCGGCTTGCCGGCGGCTGGGCGGTGCGGCTGTTCGGCGAGATCTCCGAGCCGATGCGGCCGGCCTTCAACGCGCTTGCGGGCATCGTGCCCTGGCTGGTCGGGGCCTGGGCCTTCGGGCTTGGCGCCTACATGCTGGCCGTGGCGCTCAGCCCCTCGGTGCGGGCCTCGGCGGTCGACGACAACGATCTTGTCGGCGCGATCCTGCTCGAGGGCGGCACGCTCACCTCCTCGGTGATGGGGATCGTGCTGCTGATCCTGTCACACGGGCTGATCCGCCGGGTCTCGGGCGCGTTCTGGCTGACGCTTGCAGCGATCGCGGGCGGTGCCGTCGCCTCGCTGCTGAACGATTTCGACTATGAGAGCGCGGCGCTTCTTGCCCTTGGCGGCCTCGTCCTGCTGCCGTTCCGGCACGAGTTCTATCGCCGCGCGAAGATCACCGAGGGGGTGCTCGGCCCGGCCTGGTTCGGGCTGGTCGCCGCGGTGATCCTCGCCGCCGCGACCTTCTTCTTCTTCGTGCACGCGGCGACGCCCTATTCGCTCGACCTCTGGATCGACTTCGCCCGCTCGGCCAACACGCCGCGTTCGCTGCGGGCGGGGCTTGCGGCCTCGGCGGTGCTGTTCTTCTACACCGTTTTCCTGGCGCTGCAGCCGGTGCGCCGCCCGCGCGTCGAGCCCTGCGAAAGCGTGATCGACCATGCCGCGCGCATCGTTGCCGCGCAGGACGATCCGCAGGCCTGCCTCGCGCTCACCGGCGACAAGGAGCTGCGCTTCTCGGCTGACGGGCACGCCTTCATCATGTTTGGCCGGCGCCGCGCCGACTGGATCGCCTATGGCGACCCGGTCGGGGCCGAGGATGCGATCCCCGCGCTTGGCTGGGACTTCGTCGAGGAGGCGCAGAAGGCGAATTGCCGCCCGGTGTTCTATGAAATCTCCGAGCGGCACCTGCCGCTGATGATCGAGATGGGGCTGGCGCTGCACAAGGTCGGCGAGGAGGCGGTGGTGCACCTTGCCGGTTTTTCGCTTGCCGGCGCGAAGTTCAAGACCATGCGCGCGGCCTATAACAAGCGGCTGCGCGAGGGGCTTGTGATCGAGGTGCTGGCGCCGCCCCATGCGCCGGCGCTGATCGCGGAGCTGCGCACCGTCTCGGATGCCTGGCTCGGCGACAAGGTCGGGCGCGAGAAGGGCTTTTCCGTCGGCCGCTTCGATCCCGCCTGGCTCGACCGCACGCCCGTTGCCGTGGTGCGCCACGAGGGCCGGGTTCTGGCCTTTGCCAGCATCCTTGCCCCGGGCAGCGGCCGGCGCGTCGCCGTCGACCTGATGCGCTATCTGCCCGAGGAGGCCTCGGGGATGATCGAGTTCCTCTTCCTCGCGCTGATCGAGCATTACCGCGCCGCGGGGGCCGAGGAGTTCTCGCTTGGCATGGCGCCGCTTGCGGGGCTCTCCGACCGCCGCGCGGCGCGGTTGTGGCACCGCTTCGGCGCGCTGATGTTCCGTCACGGCGGCGCGTTCTACAACTTCGAGGGGCTGCGCGCCTTCAAGCAGAAGTTCCAGCCCGACTGGCGGCCGCGCTACATCGCGCTGCCGGTGGGCGTGTCACCGATGATGGCGATGGCCGATGTGGCGCTTCTGATCGCCGGCGGCCCGCGCGGGTTGATCGGCAAGTAGGGCGGGCGCGCCAGCGGCTCAGATCTCGTGCCCGGTGCGCAGCCGCCAGCGCATCTCGGCGGTGTCCGAGGCGATCATCGACGGGATCAGGAAGGCGTCGATCAGCCACCACAGCCCGACGAGGCCGAGCGGCAGATAGCCCACCAGCACCGGCGCCAGCAGCGTGCCAATGCCGAAGAGGGCGAGCATGAAAAGCCCCGAGACCCAGCGGCCGAGATAGAAGCGGTGTGCGCCGAAGAAGCCGAGGAAGAACCACAGCAGATAGGCCGCCGCCGCCGATTTGCGGTCATTGGCGATGCGCTGCTCGATCCAGAGATCGCGGTCTGTCATGTAAACCTCCGTAACATGTGGGGAGGATATGGGGAGGGGGCGGGCGCCGTGCAAGGCCGCGGCGGCTCAGCGCCCCGTTGTCGCGTAGACCGCCGTCCAGAATGTCGCCTTGCCGTCGGCGGCGATGGCATGGCCGATGCCGAAATCCTGCATCTGCGCGATGGTGATGTTGGCGCGATGCTTCGGCGAGAGCGCCCATTGCTCGAGCGTTCCGGACAGGGTGAACCGCCCCGGGGCGCCGGCGGCGATGTTTTCGGAAATCACCCGCGGCCGGTATCCTTCCTGCTTGGCGCGGGCGAGCGGCCCGGTCGTTCTCGAACCGGCATGGGTCATCAGGCCGCGGCGGGCCATGTCGCAGGCGTGCTTTTCCGCCACACGCTGAAGCACCGGGTTTGCGGTGAGCGGGGCAAGCCCGGCCTCGCGGCGCACGGCATTTGTCCGGGCCAGCGCGGCGCTGACCTCGGCTGTGCTGGTCGTCGGACAGGCCGCTGCCCCGGCCGCCGCAACGGCAAGATCGCCATGCCCGTCGGTCCAGATCACCTTGCCGGGCAGGGCGGGCGCCGCCGCGGCCGCGGGTGCCGGGGCGGGCGGGGCCGCGCAGCCCGCGACAAGCGCGAGGGCAAGGGCTGTGGTCAGGGACGGGCGCAGGGAGCGGGGCATGGGACGGGAACCTGTTGCAGACGGTGGGAGAGGTGAAGACCGCTGCCAGAGTGGCGCGGAGGCCTTAACGCGCAGATAAGATCGCTGTTTCGCAGGACGCGGAAAGGAAAAAGGCCCCGCAACTGCGGGGCCTTTCCGGTTCCTGAACCCGAAGATCAGGCCTTGGCGAGGTTGCGCAGCACGTAGTGCAGCACGCCGCCGTTCTTCAGATACTCGATCTCGACCTCGGTATCGATCCGGGCCTTGAGCTGGATCGTCTTCACCGAGCCGTCCTTGAAGGTGATGGTGCAGGGCACCAGCGACAGCGGCTTGATGTCGCCTTCGAGGCCCTCGATCGTCACCACCTCGTCGCCGGTCAGGCCAAGCGTCTTGCGGGTGTCGCCGCCGGTGAACTCGAACGGGATGACGCCCATGCCGATCAGGTTCGACCGGTGGATCCGCTCGAAGCTCTCCGCGATCACCGCCTTGACGCCGAGCAGGTTGGTGCCCTTCGCCGCCCAGTCACGCGACGAGCCCGCGCCGTATTCGATGCCGCCGAAGATGACGAGCGGGATGCCCGCCGCCTGATATTCCATCGAGGCGTCGAAGATCGTCGTCTGTTCGCCGTTCGGGCCCTTGGTGTAGCCGCCCTCGACGCCATCGAGCATCTCGTTCTTGATGCGGATGTTGGCGAAGGTGCCGCGCATCATGACTTCGTGGTTGCCGCGGCGCGAGCCGTAGCTGTTGAAGTCCTTCGGCGCGACGCCGCGCTCGGTCAGGTACTTGCCGGCCGGGGTGGTCGGCTTGAACGAGCCCGCGGGCGAGATGTGGTCGGTGGTGATCATGTCGCCCAGCACCGCGAGAACGCGCGCATTGGTGACGTTCGAGATCACGCCCGGTTCCTTGGACATGCCGCGGAAATAGGGCGGGTTCTGGATGTAGGTCGACTGCGGCGGCCAGTCGTAGGTTTCCCCCTCGGTGGTCTTCACGCCCTGCCAGTTGGCGTCGCCCTTGAACACGTCGGCGTATTTCGCAAGGAAGGCCTCGCGGGTCACGCATTTCTCGACGAGCTCGGCGATCTCCGCGTCGGTCGGCCAGATGTCCTTGAGATAGACCGGCTTGCCGTCCTTCGAGGTGGCGATCGGCTCGCTCGAGAGGTCGATGTTCATGTCGCCGGCGATCGCATAGGCGACCACGAGCGGCGGCGAGGCGAGGAAGTTCGCGCGCACGTCGGGCGAGATCCGGCCCTCGAAGTTGCGGTTGCCCGAGAGCACGGCCGCGGCGACGAGGTCGTTGTCGTTGATCGCCTTCGAGATCGCCGGATCGCCGAGCGGGCCCGAGTTGCCGATGCAGGTGGTGCAGCCGAAGCCGACGATGTTGAAGCCGAGCGCGTCAAGATCGTCCTGCAGGTTCGCGGCCTGCAGGTATTCCTGCACGACCTGCGACCCGGGGGCGAGCGAGGTCTTCACCCAGGGCTTCGCCTTGAGGCCGAGCGCGCGCGCCTTGCGGGCGACGAGACCAGCGCCGATCAGCACGTAGGGGTTCGAGGTGTTGGTGCACGACGTGATCGAGGCGATCACCACCGAGCCGTCACCGACCTTGTAATCCTTGCCCTCGACGGCGACCGACTTGCAGACGTTGACCGGCTTCGTCGCGGTGTCGCCTTCCGAGGCCATCGCCGCGGCCTCGGCCGAGACGTCGATGCCGCGATAGGAGGCGACGACCTTGGAGAAGGTCGATTTCGCGTCGGTCAGCGGCAGGTAGTCCTGCGGCCGCTTCGGACCCGAGATCGCCGGAACGATCGAGCCCATGTCGAGCTCGAGGGTCGAGGAGTAGACGGGTTCGTAATCCGCACCGCGCCAGAAGCCGTTTTCCTTCGCATAGGCCTCGACCAGGGCGATACGCTCTTCCGAGCGGCCGGTCTGCTTGAGGTAGCGCAGGGTTTCCGCGTCGATCGGGAAGAAGCCGCAGGTCGCACCGTATTCGGGCGCCATGTTGGCGATGGTGGCGCGCTGCGCGAGCGGCAGCTTGTCGAGGCCCGGGCCGTAGAATTCGACGAACTTGCCGACCACGCCGTGCTTGCGCAGCATCTGCACGACCTTCAGCACGAGGTCGGTGCCGGTGGTGCCTTCGACCATCGCGCCGGTCAGCTTGAAGCCGACGACTTCCGGGATCAGCATCGAGACGGGCTGGCCGAGCATCGCGGCCTCGGCCTCGATCCCGCCCACGCCCCAGCCAAGGACGGCCGCGCCGTTCACCATCGTGGTGTGGCTGTCGGTGCCGACGAGGGTGTCGGGGTAGGCCACGAGTTCGCCGTTCTGGTCGGTGTCGGTCCAGACGGTCTGCGCGAGGTATTCGAGGTTCACCTGGTGGCAGATGCCGGTGCCGGGCGGAACCACGCGGAAGTTCTCGAACGCGCCCTGGCCCCATTTCAGGAACTGGTAGCGCTCCATGTTGCGCTCGTATTCGAGCTCGACGTTGCGCTGGAAGGCGCGCGGGTTGCCGAACTCGTCGATCATCACCGAGTGGTCGATGACCAGATCGACGGGGACGAGCGGGTTGATCTTCTGCGCGTTGCCGCCCAGCCCCTTGATGCCGTCGCGCATCGCGGCGAGGTCGACCACGGCCGGAACGCCGGTGAAGTCCTGCATCAGCACGCGGGCCGGACGATAGGCGATTTCGCGCGGGTTCTTGCCGCCCATCTTCGCCCAGTCACCGAAGGCCTTGATGTCCTCGACCGAGACCGAGAAGCCGCCGTCCTCGAACCGCAGCAGGTTCTCGAGCACGACCTTCAGCGAAGCCGGGAGCTTCGAGAAGTCGCCGAGCCCCGCCTCTTGCGCGGCCGGGATCGAGTAATAGGAATAGGACGTTCCGCCGACGGCGAGCGTGCGGCGCGTCTTGGCAGTATCTTTGCCGGTGACGACGGTCATGGGGACTGGCCTCCCTTGCAGTGATCGGATTGAGATCAGGGTTTCGCTGCGGCCGTTCTGCCCCAACGGGGGGAGTCGATCAAGGGGGATGCGGCATTTTTGTATACCATTGCACACTGATTTTCGCCCCGCTCGCGGAAGAGTGCCGACAGCGGCCGCGGGCGTTCGCGCTATCAGTGGCAACTGGCCGGCTGACGCCGGGGAAATCGCAAAACCTTGATTGGCAAAGGCCATGCCCTCAGCTTAGGAAGAGACCTGCAAGGGAAAGGGGCGCCATGGCACTGGCACGCGCGATCATCGGCACCGCCGCCGGAGGCTGGCTGGCACTGACCTTCGCCGCGGTCTGCGGCGCCCAGGCCTTCGCGGATGGCGTGGATCTGGGGCATGGTCCCGGTCCGGGCGCCGGCCCGCTTGGCGGTTCTGCCGCGATGGTTCTTGCCGATGCCGGCACGGCAGCCGGAAACGGCGGCGGAAACGGGGCTGGCGGCGCGGCACCCGCTCCGGGCACGCTTTCCGGCCCGTCACTGATCGAGAATCTGAATCAGGCGCTCGAGAATGCGCTCGGGAAGGCCGGGGTCTCCGACGCGATGTCGCTGATGGCGCGCACCGCCGGCCCGGAGCCCGCGCGCGGCCCGGTGGTGGTCGAGCTCTTCACCTCGCAGGGCTGTTCGGCCTGCCCGCCGGCGGACGAGCTTCTGGCGAAGATCGCCGATCGTGCCGATGTGATCGCGCTGTCGCTGCACGTCGATTACTGGGATTACCTCGGCTGGGAGGACCCCTTCGCCCAGCCCGCCTTCACCGCCCGGCAAAAGGCCTATGCCCGCGCCGCACGCAGCCGCACCATCTTCACCCCGCAGATGATCGTCGAGGGCGAGCAGTCGCTCGTCGCGCCGAGCGAGGCCGAGCTCGAGCAGATGATCGCGCGCGAACACGAGGCCCCTGATGCGGTGGCGCTCAGTGTCTCGGGCACGAAGGGCAATTATCAGATCGAGCTGCGCGCCGATCCGCCGCTGACCCAGAATGCGGTGGTGCAGATCGTGCGCTTCGCGCCGCAGGCGCGGGTCGAGATCCTGCGCGGCGAGAATGCGGGGATGGTGCTCGATTACGCCAATGTCGTCACCGCCTGGCATGCCGTGGCCGACTGGGACGGGCGCACGCCGACCCGGCTCACCGCGAAGATCGACGGCGACGAGCCGGCGGTGGTGATCGTGCAAAGCGCGACGCCCGGCAAGTCGGCGCCGCTGCCGGGGCCGATCCTCGCTGCTGCCCGGCTGAACTGATCCCGCATCTCAGGCCGGTCTCGGGACGCGCCCGGTCAGGTCGTCTGCTCAGGCCTGCGGCGTTTTCGGCCTGCGGTCCTTCCAGCGCCGGTGCACCCAGAGCCATTGCTCCATATGGGCCCGGATCTGCCGTTCGAGCGCGTCGTTCAGCGCCTGCGTCATCGTCTCGGCATCGCTGTGCGGCACCGGCGCCTCGACCAGAATGCGGAAGCTCAGCCCGTCGGGCTGGCGGATCGCGTAGATCGGGATCAGGTCGGCCTTCAGCTTCAGCGCCAGTTCGGCCGCCGAGGTGGGGGTCTGCGCCGGACGTCCGAAGAAGGTCAGATGTGCGCCCTGGCGAAAGAACTGGTCGAAGCCGAAGGCCACCATGCCGCCCGAGCGCAGGAAGCGCAGCATCGCCTTCAGATCGTGGTCGCGGGCGAAAAGCGGCGTCGCGATGGCCGAGATCGCGCGCAGGTAATGGCGGTTGAACAGCGCATTGCCCATCGGCCGGTAGATCGCGCCGATGCGATAGCCGCGCCCGGCCAGCGCGCCGCGCCAGGCGTCGTAATTGCCGAAATGCCCGGCCGCGACGATCACCGGCCGGCCTTCGTCATGGGCGGCCTGCAGCGCCGCGGCGCCCGGGCCTTCAAGCGGCAGGTTGCGCACCCGGGCAAGGAATTCCTCGCCGGAATAGATCTCGGCGAGCGAGCGGCCGACATTGTCGGGCACCGCGCGCACCAGCCGCTCGACCTCGGCCTTCGGCAGCTCGGGGCAGGTCAGGGCAAGGTTCGCGCGGATCCGTCGGCGCCAGCCCGCGACCGGCGCCACCAGATGCGCCACCGCCCAGCCCATCATCGGCACCCGCCGTTCGTAGGGCAGGCTGCGCGCAAGCGCCATCAGGCCACGGAACACCGTGTCAGAGAGGCGGTCGGTCAGGCTGGGGTGCGGGTCTTCGGTCATCGGTCACTCTGCGGACTTGCGTTCGCGATACCAGACATAGAGACCCGCCCCGACGATCACAAGCGCACCGGCCACCGTCCAGACGTCGGGCAGCTGGCCGAAGAAGAGAAAGCCCCACAGGCTGGCGAAGATCAGGCTGAAATAGCCGAAGGGCGCGAGGGTCGAGGCCTCGCTCAGGCTGAAGGCGCGCACGACAAGCGCCTGACCGGCACTGCCGAGCACGCCAAGCGCCAGGAAGATCGGGAAATCGGCGATCGCCACTTCCTTCCAGACGAAGGGCAGGGCGATCGAGCTGAGCACGGTGCCGACCAGCGCCGACCAGATCAGCGAGGTGGCGAGCGGGTCGGTGCGCACGACGCGGGTGAGCAGGTTGCCCGCGGCATAGCTGAAGGCCGAGGCGAAGGCGAGGGCGGCGGCGGGCTCGAAGGCGCCGACGCCCGGGCGCAGGATCACCAGCGCGCCGAGGAAGGCGATGACGATGCCGGCAATCCGGCGCGGCCCGATCCGCTCGCCCAGAAACAGCGCCGCGCCGAGCGTGATCAGGATCGGGTTGATGTCGAAGAGCGCGTCGGCCTCGGCCAGACCGATGTGGCGGATGGCGACGAAGAAGAGCACGATGGTGATGACCTGCATCACCCCGCGGGCCGCCTGCGCCAGCGGCTGGCGGGTGCGCAGGCGCGGCAGGAACGAGCCGCGATAGACCAGCGCCACCAGCGCGAGGTTGATCGCGAAGCGCGCCCAGATCAGCTGCGCCGGGTGGTAGCGGGTGACGAGATACTTCGCCACCGCGTCCATCAGCGTGAAGGTCGCGAGCGAGCCGAGCAGGAACAGCACGCCGAGCCCCGCGGCACGCCGCCGGGCTGCTGCCGTGGGGTCAACGGCAGAGGGGGCCGCTTGCGGCCCCCCCGGTTCATTCTGGATCTGGGTCGGGCTCAAAGCAGGCTTTTCACTTTTTCGGCCACCGCTTCGGCGGTGATGCCGAATTCCTGATAAAGCCGGTCGGCCGGGGCCGAGGCGCCAAAGCCGGTCATGCCGACGAAGCCCGCCTTCTTCTCGGCGCCGCGCTCGCCCATCAGCCAGCGGTCCCAGGGCTGACGCACCGCCGCCTCGACGGCGACGCGCACCGCGCCCGGCGGCAGGATCTTGCGCCGGTAGGCCTCGTCCTGCGCCGCGAACAGCTCCATGCAGGGCATCGACACGACACGGGTGCCGATCGCCTGCGCCTGCAGGATCTCGCGCGCCTTCAGCGCGATCTCGACTTCCGAGCCGGTCGCCATCAGGATCGCCTGCCGCTTGCCCGCCGCTTCCTCGAGCACATAGGCGCCCTTCGCGGTCAGGTTGGCGCCCGAATGCTTGGTGCGCAGGGTGGGCAGGTTCTGCCGGCTCAGCGCCAGCACCGAGGGGGTCTTCTCCGAGCTCAGCGCCAGTTCCCAGGCCTCGGCCGTCTCGATCACGTCGGCGGGGCGGAAGGTCCAGGTGTTCGGCGTGGCACGGCAGATCGCCAGATGCTCGACCGGCTGGTGCGTCGGGCCATCTTCGCCAAGCCCGATGCTGTCATGCGTCATCACATAGACCGCGGGCACCCCCATCAGCGCCGACAGGCGCATCGCGCCGCGGGCGTAGTCGGTGAAGCAGAAGAAGGTGCCGCCATAGGGGCGCACGCCACCGTGCAGGTAGAGCCCGTTCATCGCCGCCGCCATGCCATGTTCGCGGATGCCGTAGCGGATGTAGCGGCCCTTGCGGTTGTCGGGCATGAAATCGCCCAGGCCGGGGGTCAGCGTCAGGTTCGAGCCGGTGAGGTCGGCCGAACCGCCGATGGTTTCCGGGATCACCGGGTTCACCGCGGCCAGCACCATTTCCGAGGCCTTGCGGGTCGCGACCTTGGGCGCGGCTTCCGACTGCGCCTTCTTGAAGGCGCGGATCGCCGAGGCCAGCTTCTTCGACACGCCGCGGCTCATCTGCCGTTCGAACTCGGCCTTCTTCGCCGGCGAGAGCGCATTCAGACGCTCTTCCCACTCGGCGCGGGCGGTGGCGCCCTTCGACCCGATCGCTTCCCATTCGGCCTTGATCTCGGCCGGGATCTCGAACGGGCCATAGGGCCAGCCGTAGATCTCCTTGGTCGCGGCCAGTTCCTTGTCGCCGAGCGGCGAGCCGTGCACCGAATAGCTGTCCGACTTGGTCGGCGCGCCGAAGCCGATGATCGTCTTGCAGTCGACGAGCACCGGGCGCCTGGCCTTCTTCGCCTCGGTCAGCGCGCGGTCGATGTCGGCCGGGTCATGGCCGTCGCAGGCAAGCACCTGCCAGCCCGAGGCCTCGAAGCGCTTGTGCTGGTCGGTGATGTCCGACACCGTCACGCGGCCGTCGATGGTGATGTTGTTGTTGTCCCAAAGGACGATCAGGTTGTCGAGCTCCTGCTTGCCGGCAAGGCCGATCGCCTCCTGGCTGATGCCCTCCATCAGGCAGCCGTCCCCGACGATCACCCAGATCTTGTGATCGACGACCTTGCGCCCGAAGCGCGCCGCCATCGACTTCTCGGCAATCGCCATGCCGACCGCGGTCGAGATCCCCTGGCCGAGCGGGCCGGTGGTGGTCTCGACGCCCTCGAGATGGCCGTATTCCGGGTGCCCCGCCATGCGCGAGCCCCATTGCCGGAACGACTTCACCTGCTCGAGCGTCGCCTGCTCATAGCCGGTGAGGTACAGCAGCGCATAAAGCAGCATCGAGGCATGGCCGGCCGACAGCACGAAGCGGTCGCGGTCCGCCCAGCCCGGCGCCTTCGCGTCGAACTTCAGGTGGTTGCGGTAGAGCACCGTCGCGACATCGGCGAGGCCCATCGGCGCGCCGGGGTGTCCCGAATTCGCGGCCTGCACCGCATCCATGGCGAGAGCGCGGATCGCGGTCGCAAGTTTCCAGTGGTCGGGGTGAGTGGCACGGAGCGTGGCGATGTCCAAGAGCCTCTCCTTTCGATGCGATGTTGGCGTTAACTTGCGCCCCTGATAGCAGGGATCGGGGCAAGTTCAAGCGCAAGCCCCAAGTGCTTGATGCAAAAGGGTGGGCTGGCCCCGGTCCAGAGGATAGACTGGGCCGCGCGGCGGCGCAGGCGGCGATTCGCCGTGCCGCGTCGTTGCCGCCCAGTTGCTGCCCAGGGGAACAGATGACCGAGATCGCCGAATACGAACGCCGGATCTCCTTCGCGCTCGACCGGATCGGGCGCGGGGTCGAGGCCCTGCTGGCGCGGCCGGTGGCAGAGCCGCCGGCGCCCGAACCCGAACCCGAACCCGAACCCGAGTCCGATGTCGGGACCGAGGCGGCCGCTGCGCTGCCGGTTGCCGAGCCCGTCGCGGAAGCCCCGGCGGCCGCGGTGCCCGCCGGCGCCGATCCGGCCGAGCTTGCCCGCCTGCACGAGGCGCTCGACAGCGAGCGGGAGGCGAATGCCCAGCTCTCCGAGCGCGTGCGCGCGATCCGTGAAAAGCAGGAAACCACGCTCTCGGCGATGGAGAAACGCCTCGCCACGGCGACGAAGGCGCTCGAGACCGCACAGTCCGAGGTGAACCGGCTCAAGCGCGCGAACCTCGATCTGGCCGAGGCGAACCAGGCGCTGATCGAGGCCGGCAACGACCCGGCACCGCATCTGATCAACCGCGCGATGCAGGCCGAGCTCGAGGCGCTGCGCGCCGCACGGGCCGGGGAGGCGGCGGAACTGGCCGAGATCCTCGGCACGCTCGCACCGCTCTTCGCGACATCGGCCGAAGAGGCGCAACCGGGGGAGGGCGAAGATGCCTGAGCTGAAGATCACCATTGGCGAGCGCGACTTCGCCGTCGCCTGCGCCCAGGGCGAGGAACATTTCCTGCAGGCCGCGTCGGCGCTTCTCGATGCCGAGGCGGCGGTGCTGCTCGGCCAGATCGGGCGGATGCCCGAGACGCGGATGCTGCTGATGGCGGGGCTGATGGTGGCAGACAAGGCCGCCGGCACCGGCGACCGGCTGCGCCGGCTGCAGGCCGAGCTCGAGGCCGCACAGGGCCAGATCGCCGCCCTCGAGGCGGCGCTCGCCGAGGCCCGGGCGCATCCGGTCGAGGTCGAGGTGCCGGTGGTCCCGCACGAGGTCTTCGACACCCTCGCCGAGATTGCGGCACGGGCCGAGGCGATGGCCGACGCGATCGAGGAGAACGCCTGATGCGCCTTGTTGCAGCCGCTCTCCTGCTCGCCGCCCCGGCGGCCGCGCAGGACCTGGAGACCCTGCCGATGCACTATGGCTGCGACCGCGGCGCGCGGATCGAGGCGGTCTATGTGAACGGCGGCATGCCGGCGCTTGCGATCCTGACGCTCGAGGGGCGGATGGTCGTGCTCTCCAACGTGCCCTCGGGCTCGGGGGCCTTCTATGCCGAGGCGCCGGAGGGCCGGGCGGGCTATTTCTGGCGCACGAAGGGCGAGGAGGCCACGCTGAGCTGGCGCGCGGCCGACGGGGCGGAAACCGATCTGCTCGACGGCTGCACGGCACTGGCGAAGGACTGAGCGCCGCGATTGAAGACGGGGCGATCCCCGGTCTTCCAATTGCCTCAAATATCCCGGGGGTGAACTGGCCGGAGGCCAGGAGGGGGCAGCGCCCCCTCGCGACCGCGGAACTGAAGCGGCCTTACTCGGCCGCCTCCTGCGTCTTCATCTCGAAACCCTTCTCGATCTGGTCCGAGGGCACCACCGGATATTCACCCGAGAAGCAGGCGTCGCAATATTGCGGGCAGGCGTTGTTGCGGCCATTGGCCTCGCCGGCGGCGCGGTAAAGCCCGTCGAGCGAGATGAACTTCAGGCTGTCGACGCCGATCCAGTCGCGCATCTCGTCCTCGGTCATCTTCGCGGCGAGCAGCTTGTTGCGGTCCGGCGTGTCGACGCCATAGAAGCACGGCCAGGCGGTCGGCGGCGAGGCGATGCGGAAATGCACCTCGGCCGCGCCCGCGTCGAGGATCATCTCCTTGATCTTGCGCGAGGTGGTGCCGCGCACGACCGAGTCGTCGACGAGGATCACCCGCTTGCCCTTCACCAGCGACTTGTTCACGTTCAGCTTCAGCCGCACGCCCATGTTGCGGATCTGCTCGGTCGGCTCGATGAAGGTGCGGCCCATGTACTGGTTGCGGGTGATGCCAAGGGCGAAGGGGATGCCCGATTCCTGGCTGAAGCCGATCGCCGCGGGCGTGCCCGAATCCGGCACCGGGCAGACGAGATCGGCCTCGACCGGGGCCTCGCGGGCCAGCTCCACCCCGATCTGGCGCCGCGTCTCATAGACCGAGCGGCCGCCGATGATGCTGTCGGGGCGCGAGAAATAGACATGTTCGAAGATGCAGAACCGCGGCGACGCCTGATGGAACGGGCGTGCGCTCTCGATCTTGCCGTCCTGGATCACCACCATCTCGCCCGGCTCGATCTCGCGCACGAAATGCGCGCCGATGATGTCGAGGCCGCAGGTTTCGGACGACAGCACATAGCCGTTGTCACCGATCCGGCCGAGCACCAGCGGCCGCACGCCGAGCGGGTCGCGCACGCCAATGAGCTTGGTGCGGGTCATCGCGACGACCGAGAAGGCGCCCTCGCAGCGGCGCAGCGCGTCGGCGATGCGGTCGGCATGGGTCTTCTGGAACGAGCGCGCCATCAGATGGATGATGCATTCGCTGTCCGAGCCCGACTGGAAGATCGCGCCATGCTCGATCAGCTCGCGGCGCAGCGCCTCGGCATTGGTCAGGTTGCCGTTGTGCGCGATTGCCGCGCCGCCCATCGAAAACTCGCCGAAGAAGGGCTGGATGTCGCGGATCACCGCGGCCTTCTTGCCGGCGGTCGAATAGCGCACATGGCCGATGGCGAGGGGACCGGGCAGGGTCTCCATCAGCGAGGCCTTGGTGAAGTTGTCGCGCACATAGCCGAAGCGGTGCGCCGAGTTGAAGCCCTTCTCGGGATCATGGGCGACGATGCCGCCCGCCTCCTGGCCGCGGTGCTGCAGCGCGTGCAGGCCAAGGGCGACGAAATTCGCCGCATCGGTCACACCGATCACGCCGAAGACGCCGCATTCCTCCTTCAGCTTGTCGTCGTCGAACGGATGCGACAGGAAATGCGGTTCCGGTTGGGTCATGGGGGGTCTCCGACTCCGGCTTGCGATGGGGGCTTGCGCGGCGACATGTAATGCGAAACGGGAGGGGTGTTAAGCCCTCCCGCTGCGAATTCCGTCATCAGCGCGTCACGTTTGCGACGTTTCAGTTCGCCGTTGCCGCCGGAGCGGTCTCGGTGGTGCTCGGCGCCGCCGCGGGCGCGGGGCATTTCGACACCAGCTGCTCATAGCGCGCCACGATCCAGCCCGGCGCATCCGAGGGCATGGTCTCGTCGAGATTGCCGCTGAGCTGGGCAAAGACCTTGGCCGAGCGCGAGGCGTCGACGACCGGGATCGCCTCCTCGGCGACGACGCGGTCGTAGACGACGAAGGCCACCGCCACCAGCACCACGCCGCGCAGGACGCCGAAGAGGAAGCCGAGCGCCTGGTCGAGCCCGCCGATCGCCGAACGCTGCACCACCGAGGCGAAGAGCGGGGTGATGATCGAGAACACGACGAGGGCGAGCGCGAAGACCGCGGCAAAGCCGCCGATCGTCGCAAGTTCGCAGCTGTCGCCGAGGAACTTGTTGATCACCGGCAGCTGCGCGATCAGCGGCCGCGCCGCATCGGCGAACATATAGGCCACGACCGCGGCGGCGATCCAGCCGACGATCGCCAGCCCCTCGCGCACGAAGCCCCGGCTGTAGGCGAGGATCGCCGACAGGATGATGACGACCGCCACGATGGCGTCAACGATGGTAAAACCTTCCATGGTCCCCACATTTGCCTGCAGCGCCTCAGCCGGCGCCGAACATGTCCCCGACGAATGTCACGAGGTCGGGCAGCTTGCGCAACCGCATCCCCGCGCCGCCCTCGACCTTGGTCCCCTGCGGCAGGATTGCCTGTGTGAAACCAAGTTTCTCCGCCTCTTTCAACCTGTTTTCCACCTGACCCACCGGGCGCAGCGCCGCCGAAAGAGAGATTTCGCCGAAAATCACCAGGTCTGGCGGCAATGCCACATCTTCGCGCGCGGAAAGCAGCGCCGCGGCCAGCGCAAGGTCGGCGGCAGGCTCGCTCACCTTCATCCCGCCCGCGACGTTCAGGAACACGTCGAGCCCGGTGAAGGGAATGCCGCAGCGGCTTTCGAGCACCGCAAGGATGGTCGAGACGCGCCCCGAATCAAGCCCCACCACCGTGCGCCGCGGGCTTGCGAGCGAGGAGGGGGCGACGAGCGCCTGGATCTCGGTCAGCACCGGACGCGTGCCCTCGATGCCGGCAAAGACCGCCGAGCCCGGCGCGGGCTGGCCGCGCTCGGACAGAAACAGCGCCGAGGGGTTGGCGACCTCGGCCAGCCCGCCGCCGGTCATCTCGAAGACGCCGATCTCCGAGGCCGGGCCGAAGCGGTTCTTCACCGCGCGCAGGATGCGGAACTGATGGCCGCGCTCGCCCTCGAAATAAAGGACCGTGTCGACCATGTGCTCGACCACGCGGGGGCCGGCGATCTGGCCCTCCTTGGTGACATGGCCGACGAGGATCACCGAGACGCCGCGGGTCTTGGCGAAGGTGACCAGCTCATGCGCGGCCGAACGCACCTGGCTGACCGAGCCGGGCGCCGCCTCGACCGTGTCGGCCCACATCGTCTGGATCGAATCGATGATCACGAGGTCGGGCCGCTCGGCCTCGAGCGTGGTCAGGATGTCGCGCAGGTTGGTCTCGGCGCCCAGATCGACCGGGGCCTCCGCAAGACCCAGCCGCTGCGCCCGCATCCGCACCTGCGCCGCCGCTTCTTCGCCAGAGATGTAAAGGCATTTCAGCCCCTTGCGGGCGAATGCCGCGACCGCCTGCAACAGCAGCGTCGATTTCCCGATGCCCGGATCGCCGCCCACGAGGATCGCCGAGGCGGGCACGAGCCCGCCGCCGAGCACCCGGTCGAACTCGGCCATGCCGCTCAGCGTGCGCGGCGGCGGCGCCTCTTCGGTCGCGAGCGTGCTCAGCGCGATGCGCCGCCCCTTCGTGCCGCCAAGCGTGCGCGAAGCGGGGCCCGCGGACAGCGGCGCCTCCTCGGCGATGGTGTTCCACGCGCCGCAGGCCTCGCAGCGGCCGGCCCATTTCTTGTGGACGGCGCCGCAGGCGGTGCAGGTGAACTGGGGGGATGCCTTGGCCATGCCCCCTTGTGCCAGAGGGGCGCGCCGGCGGCAAGGCGGGGAAGGGGGCGCCGCCCCCTCGCGGCCAGGGCCGCTCACCCCCGAGGTCTTTCGGGCAAGGAGAAAGCAGGGGACAGGCTTCCAATTGCTGCAAATATCCCGGGGGTGAGGGCGAAGCCCGAGGGGGCAGCGCCCCCTCCGCCCGCTCAGCCGCGCGGCGGCGGAACATGCGAGAGTGCGAGCGAGGCGAGGACGCAGCCGGTGAGCAGGTAAAGCCCCCAGCCGGTCTCGATCCGGCCGACGCCCACCCCCTTCGCCACCACGATATAGAGCGCGACCAGGAAGATGTCGGCCATCGCCAGCCGGCCGAGCGCGTGCAGCGGCCCGAGCCAGCGCTGCGGCGCAAGGCCGGCATCGACGGCGGCGCGGCCCGCGACCTTGGCGAGCGGCGCGACAATGGCAAAGACGGCAACGAGTGCCGCCAGCAGCGGATCGGTCCTGACAAGCGTGGCAAGCCCCGAGACGACCGAAATCTCGTCAAGACCGAAGACGGGCAGCAGCCCGGCGCGTAGAAGCGGCGCGCTCCAGGCGACGGGAAAGAGGATCAGCAGCGACAGGTTCGCGAGCCGGGCAAGCCGGGCGGGGGCGCGCATGCCGCGCCGCATCAGCGCAGCGCGGTGATCGGGCCCTTGGCCCGGCCGTGGATGAACTGCTGGACGTAAGGGTCTGGTGTGTCGTCCATTTCCTGGACGCTGCCCTGCCAGCGCAGGACCCCTTCGTGCAGCATCGCGACACTGTCGGCGATGGCGCGGACCGAGGACATGTCATGGGTGATGGTGATCGCGGTGGCGCCCATCTCGCTGACGATCGAGCGGATCAGGTCGTTGATCACCCCCGCCATGATCGGGTCGAGCCCGGTCGTCGGTTCGTCGAAGAAGATCACCTGCGGGTCGGCGGCAATGGCGCGGGCAAGGCCCACGCGCTTTTGCATGCCGCCCGAAAGCTCGGCCGGGTAGAGGTCGGCCACTTCCGGGCCGAGGCCGACGCGCTTGAGCTTGTCGAGCGCGATCGCCCGGGCCTCGTCCTGCGGTCGCTTCGTGGCGCCGCGCAGCAGCCGGAAGGCGACGTTTTGCCAGACCGAGAAGCTGTCGAACAGCGCCCCGCCCTGGAACAGCATGCCGAAGCGGGCGAGGAAATCCTCGCGCGTCGCCTCGGTCACCGGCCGGCCCTCGAGCCGGATCACGCCGGCATCGGGCGGCACCAGGCCGAGGATGCATTTCAGCAGCACCGACTTGCCGGTGCCCGAGCCGCCGATCACCACAAGGCTTTCGCCGCGCTTCACGGTCAGGTTCACATCACGCAGCACCTGCTTGCTGCCAAAGGATTTTTTCAGGCCTTCGATCTCGATCATGCGGAGAAGAAAACCTCCGTCAGCGTGTAGTTCGCGGCAAGGATCAGGATCGAGGCGGCGACCACGGCGGATTTCGTGGCGGCGCCCACGCCCTGCGCGCCGCGGCCCGAGTTCATGCCGTAAAAGCAGCCCATCAGCGCCACGATGAAGCCGAAGGCCGCGCCCTTCACAAGGCCCGAGCCGACGTCCCAGAACTCGAGGTATTCCCAGGTGTTCTTGATGTAGGTCGCGGAGTTGAAGCCGAGCCGGCCGGTGCCGACCATCCAGCCGCCCATGATGCCGATCACGTCGCCCACGCCGACGAGCAGCGGCACGCTCAGCGTCGCGGCCAGCACGCGCGGTGCGGCGAGGTATTTCAACGGGTCGGTCGAGAGGGTGACGAGGGCGTCGATCTGCTCGGTCACCTTCATCGTGCCGATCTCGGCGGCGATCGAGGAGGCGACGCGGGCCGCCACCATCAGCCCGCCGAGCACCGGGCCGAGTTCGCGCACCATGCCGATCGCGGTGATCGAGGGCACGACGGATTCGGCCGAGAAGCGCGCGCCGCCGGCATAGATCTGCAGCGCCAGCGCCGCGCCGGTGAAGAGTGCGGTCATGCCGACGACCGGCAGCGAGAGCCAGCCGATCTGCATCAGCGCATGCAGGAACTCGCGGCCGTAGAACGGCGGACGCAGCAGGTGCGAGACCACGGTCAGCGCGTAAAGCGCCACCCGGCCCGCGCCGGCAAGCCCGTCGAGCACGATACGGCCAAGCGAGGCAAGCCCGCGCTCGATCACACCGAGCCCCCGACGTAGTGGCGGGTGTAGCGGTTGCCGAGCGAGGTCAGGATCTCGTAGCCGATGGTGCCGGCGACGTCGGCGAGGTCATCGACGCCCTGGTGCGGGCCGAGGATGTCGAGCGCCTTCGGCACTTCGCCCAGATGGGTGATGTCGACGGTGATCAGGTCCATCGAGATCCGGCCGACGAGCGGGCAGGGCACATTGCCGTGCCACAGCGTCGCCTTCGAGCTGAGCGTGCGCATCAGCCCGTCGGCATAACCGCCCGAGACGGTGGCGATGCGCGCATCCTCCTCGGCAGTCCAGGTGTTCGAATAGCCCACGGTCTCGCCCGCCTGCACGTCGCGCACCTGAATCACCGGCAGTGACAGGGTGACGACCGGCCGCGCCGCCTCGAAGGGCATGCCGCCATACAGCGCGATGCCCGGGCGGGTGACGTCGAAATGGTAGTCGCGGCCAAGGAGGATGCCGCCGGTGGCCGAGAGCGAACGCGGCACGTTCATCCCTGCGGTCATCTTGCGGAAGGTGTCGAGCTGATAGCGGTTCATCTCGTGCGCGGGTTCGTCCGAGCAGGCGAGGTGGCTCATGATCAGCTTCGGATGCGAGCCGAGCACGATCGGCGCGACGGCCTGCCATTCGGCGGGCTCGAAGCCGAGCCGGTTCATCCCGGTGTCGAGCTGGATGCCGAAGGGGGCGCCGGGCAGCGACTCGAAATGCCGCGTCACCTGATCGAGCGAGTTCAGCATCGGCGTCAGGCCGAGGTCGCCGATCATCTCGGTGTCGCCCGCCATGTGGCCGGAGAAGATGAAGATCTCGGGGCCTTCGCCCAGAGCCTGGCGCACCGCGGCGCCTTCCTCGGTGCAGGCGACGAAGAACTTGCGGCATCCCGCCCGCGCCAGCATCCGCGCGATGCGCGCGGCGCCGAGGCCATAGCTGTCTGCCTTGACCACGGCGCCCGTCTCGGTCGTCGTGCCCGTGAGCGCGTCCATCGCGCGCCAGTTCGAAAGGATGGCATCGAGGTCGATGCGAAGGGATGCGGTAGCCATGGGGGTTTTCTTGAACCATGGGCCGCGAAGGTCAAGGGCAATCGCACCCTGCATCCCGTGCGATGACGGAACTGTGGCCGGCGGGGCCGCTCAGGCGGCGGCGATCCGCGCAAGCGGGCGCATTGCAAGGGCGCTCGCCAGGGCCATCAGCCCGGCGGTGGCAAGGCAGAGCGGCAGCCCTCCCGCCTGATAGCTGAGCCCCGAGAGCAGCGTGCCGAGAAGCCGGCCGGCCGCATTCGCGCTGTAGTAAAAGCCCACGTCCATCGTCACCCGGCCCGTGCCCGCGAAGGCGAGGATCAGCCAGGAATGGAGCGAGGAGTTGAGCGCGAAGACCACGCCGAAGAGAAGCAGCCCGGCGACCAGCACCGCGGTGAGCCAGGGGGCGGGGCCGCCCGCGGCAAGCGCGGCCGCGGCCAGCGCAAATGGGATCGGCACCAGCGCACCGGCCCAGCGGGCGGCGGCGCGCGCGCCGTTCGCCGCGGCGCCGTGCAGGATCTTCGGCGCCAGCGCCTGCACCAGGCCATAGCCGATGATCCAGGCCGCCATGAAACCGCCGATCAGGAAGAAGGCGGCGCGGTTGCCGGCGGGCGTGCCATCGGACAGCACCGTGCCGAAATAGACCGGGATGCCGACCACGAACCAGACATCGCGCGCACCGAACAGGAACATGCGGGCGAGCGAAAGCCGGTTCACCCGCGGATCGCGCGACCAGACGGCGGCGAATTTCGTGCCCTTCTTGCCCGCCGGCAGACCGGGCGGCAGGAAGGCCGTGACGGCGATCAGGATCAGCGCCAGCACCGCGGCCATGCCCCAGACCGCGGCGCCGAAGCCCGCAACCGCCAGCAGCGCCGCGCCGAGGAAGAAGCCCACGCCCTTCACCGCGTTCTTCGAGCCGGTGAGGGCCGCGACCCAGCGAAAGAGCGCGCCATCGCCTGCGGGGGCGAGCAGCTTTACCGCCGATTTCGCCGACATCTTCGCCAGATCCTTGGCGACGCCGCTCACGCCCTGCACCGCCATCACGAAGACAACCGAGGCGCTGAGGCTCCAGCCCGGATCGAGATTGGCGAGCGCGACCAGCGCTGCGATCTGCAGCGCGAGGCCGCCGTAAAGGGTGGAGGCCAGCCCGAAACGCGCCGCGATCCAGCCCGCGGCAAGGTTGGTGACGATTCCCGCGATCTCGTAGAGCAGGAACAGCCACGCCAGAGCCACCGGCGAGAAGCCGAGCGCGTTGAAATGCAGCAGCACCAGCATCCGCAGCGCGCCGTCCGACAGCATGAAGGCCCAATAGGCCGCGGTGACGGCCGCATAGGCGCGCAGGGGCCGGTCCATCACAGCGCCCCCGCGACAAGGCCCAGCACATCGGCCAGCCGGCAGGCATAGCCCCATTCGTTGTCATACCAGGCGAAGATCTTCACCTGCGTGCCGCCGGTGACCATCGTCGCCCCGGCATCGACGATCGACGAGCGCGGGTCGTTCACGTAATCCGAGGATACGAGCGGCCGGGTCTCGAAGCCGAGGATGCCGGAGAGCGGCCCCGCGGCCGCGGCGGCGAGAAGCGCGTTCACCTCGGCCACGGTGGTCGGGCGCATGACCTCGAAGACGCAATCGGTGAGCGAGGCATTGAGCAGCGGCACCCGCACCGCATGGCCGTCGAGCCGGCCGGCAAGGTCCGGGAAGATCAGGCCGATGGCGCTCGCCGAGCCGGTGGTCGTCGGGATCAGGTTGGTCAGTGCCGAGCGGGCGCGGCGCATGTCCTTCGCCGGGCGGTCGACGATGGTCTGGGTGTTGGTCACGTCATGCAGCGTGGTGATCGCGCCGTGGCGGATGCCGATCCCCGCGTGGATCACCTTCACCACCGGGGCAAGGCAATTGGTGGTGCAGCTTGCCGCGGTGACGATGCGGTGGCGCGCGGGCTCATAGGCCGCGTGGTTCACGCCATAGACAAGGTTCAGCGCGTCGCCGTCCTTCACCGGGGCCGAGACCACGACCTTGCGCACGCCGGCATCCCAGCAGGGCGCGAAATCGGCGGCCTTGCGGAAGGCGCCCGAACAGTCGAGCACGATGTCGATGCCCATCTCGGTGAGCGGCAGGTCCTGAAACCGGCGCGCCGCGGTCAGGCGCAGGTGCTGGCCGTTCACCGTCAGGCTGTCGGCGCCATGGCCGATCTGCGCCGGCCAGCGGCCGTGCACGCTGTCGAATTCCAGCAACAGCGCGTGCTGCTCGGCGCGGCCCGCGGGCTCGTTCACCAGGACGAGGCCCTCGGCCGCGCCGGTGTCGATCAGGCGGCGCAGGACAAGCTTGCCGATGCGGCCAAGGCCGTTCAGCGCGATGCGCGGGGGCGTGCGGGTCATGGGAAGGCTCCGTCAGAGGTGATCAAGGCCGATCCGGTCGAGCTGCTGTTGCAGCGCGAGGCGGTCGAGCGTGTCGAAGGGCAGGGCGGCGAAGGCGGCGATGCGGCGGTGCAGCTCGCTGAAGGCGCGGGCGAAGGCAAGGCCGCGCTCGGCCTCGGTGCCCTCGGCCTGCACCGGATCGGCAACGCCCCAATGCGCGGTGAGCGGTGCGCCGGGCCAGGGCGCGCATTCCTCCGACGCCGCGGCGTCGCAGACGGTGAAGACGAAATCCATCCGCGGCGCGCCGGGCAGCTCGAACTCGGCGATATGCTTGGCGCGCAGCCCCTCGATGGGCAGCCCGTTGCGGCGCAGCAGATCGACCGCGATCGGGTTCAGCGCCGATCCGGGCCGGGTGCCGGCCGAGAAGGCGCGGAACCGCGTGCCGCCAAGCTCGCGCAGGATCGCCTCGGCAAAGATCGAGCGCGCCGAGTTGCCCGAGCAGATGAAGAGCACGTTCAGCGGCCGGTCGCGCGGCACGGGGCTTGCGCCTTGCGCGATCAGCGCCGCCGACAGCTCGGGCCGGCCGCGGCCGCAATCGGCGACGAGATAGCCGACGAGCGCGGTCAGGTTCTCGAGCGCGACCGAATAGAGGATCGCGCGGCCCTGCCGCTCCGAGCGGATCAGCCCCGCCGCCTCGAGATCGGCGAGGTGATGCGAGAGGGTGTTGGGCTTGACCCCGGTGAGGCGGGCGATCTCTCCGGGCCGCGTTGCCTGGGGCACGCGGCGCATCAGCAGCCGGAAAACGGCAAGCCGGCCGGGGTGGCCGAGGGCGGTGAAGGCGAGGGGGGCGTCAATCTGTTCCATTGTTCCTGAATAATGGAATTAATAACGCGTGCCAAGTGACGTTTCGATGACGGACAGGCGACAGCCGCGCTGCTGCATTCCGTCGCACCCCCGCTGGCGCGCTTGCACGGCCTGGGCGGCAGGCGCAACATGCGCCAGAACGCATATGCGCGAGTCCGGAAATGACCCTGACCATTCTCACCGCCCTTGCCGAACCCACCCGCCTGGCCGCGATCCGGCTGCTGGCGGACGGCGGCGAGCATTGCGTGTGCGAGTTGATGGCGCGGCTCGATGCCACGCAAAGCCGGATGTCACGGCACATGCAGACCCTGAAACAGGCAGGCCTCGTCACCGACCGGCGCGATGCGCAATGGGTGCGCTACCGGCTGAACCCGGAGATGCCGGCCGAGATCCGCGTCCTCCTTGACGCGGTTCTGGCGGCCGAGGCCGCAGAAAGGAGCGCCGCATGAGCGCCGACATCGAAGCCCCCCGCCCGTCGCCTCCCGCGCCTTGGCCGCATCTGGCGGTGCTCGCGGCGGTGGCCGCCTGGTTCTGGCTTTACGGCCGGTTGCCAGCGATTTCCGAGGCGCTGACCGCGCTGATCCCGGTCGAGCGGCACAGCCACACCGGCGAGGCGCTCGCCTTCTTCTTCTATGATGTGCCGAAGGTGCTGATGCTGCTCGCGCTCATCGTCTTCGCGATGGGGGTGGTGCGCAGCTTCTTCAGCCCCGAGCGCACCCGCGCGCTGCTGGCCGGACGACGCGAGGGGGTCGGCAATGTGCTGGCGGCGCTTCTCGGCGTGGTGACGCCGTTCTGCTCCTGCTCGGCGGTGCCGCTCTTCATCGGGCTCGTCTCGGCCGGGGTGCCGCTTGGCGTGACCTTCTCCTTCCTGATCGCCGCGCCGATGGTGAACGAGGTGGCGCTGGTGATGCTGTTCGGTCTGGTCGGGCCGGGCGTTGCGCTGACCTATTTCAGCTTCGGCCTCGCCGTCGCGATCCTTGCCGGCTGGGTGATCGGGCGGCTGCATCTCGAGGGCTGGCTGCAGGACTGGGTGCGCGACATCGCGACCGGCGCCTCTGCCCCCGAGGAGGCGGGCGGCGCGCCGCTGAGCATGGTGGCGCGCTATCGTCTCGGCCTTGAGGCCCTGCGCGAGATCATCGGCCGGGTCTGGCTCTGGATCCTGCTCGGCATCGCGATGGGGGCGCTGATCCACGGCTATGTGCCCGAGGAGCTGATGGTGCGGATCATGGGCGCCGATGCCTGGTGGAGCGTGCCGGCCGCGGTGGCGCTGGGCATCCCGATGTACACCAATGCGGCCGGCGTGATCCCGATCGTCGAGGCGCTTCTGGGCAAGGGCGCGGCGCTGGGCACGGTGCTCGCCTTCATGATGAGCGTGATCGCGCTGAGCCTGCCCGAGATGATCATCCTGCGTCAGGTGCTGACACTGCGGCTGATCGCCGTCTTCATCGGCACCGTCGGCAGCGGCATCCTGGCTGTGGGGTTCCTGTTCAACCTTCTGTTCTGAAAAGGGGATTTCGATGGAGATCAAGGTTCTTGGCAGCGGCTGCGCGAAATGCCGCGCGACCGTCGAGCTGATCGAGCGCGTGGCGCGCGAGGCGGGGCGCGAGGTCTCGGTCGTCAAGATCGAGGATCTGCGCCGGATCGCGGGCTACGGGGTGATGTCCACCCCCGCCGTGGTGGTGGGCGAGAAGGTGGTCCACAGGGGCTCGGTGCCGGCGCCGGCCGAGGTTCTGGGCTGGCTCGGCTGAGGAGGAAACGATGAGCGAAACGAGCGTGAAGGATCTGCCTGAGGTGCGCCTGGCCTGCCCGAGCACGAGCCAGCGGATGCTGGCCGAAGGGGCACTGCTGATTGACCTGCGCCCGCCCGAGGCGGTGGCGAAACTGGGCTTTGGCGGCTGCGATCTGCGCGCCATCCCCTTTGCCGAGTTCGAGGATCGCTGGACCGAGATCCCGCGCGAGCGGGCACTGATCCTCGTGGGCGACAGTGGCACGCAGGCGCGCAAGGCGGCATATTTCCTGATGTATCAGGGTTTTGCGGATGTCGCGGTGATGGAGCCGGGGCTCGAGCGCTGGATCGCGCGCGGCTTCCCGGTGACCGGCGATCCGGCGGCGCTGGCCGAGGCGAGCGCGGCGTGCTGTTCGGGCGCGGGGAGCTGCTGCGGCTGAGCGCGGAAGGGGGCGCTGCCCCCTCGGCCCTTCGGGCCTCACCCCCGGGATATTTGGGGCAATTGGAAGCGGGACGGGCGGGAGACGCGGCGCCGCGTGGCTCTCCTCCATCTTCCAATTGCTAAAAATATCCTCGGGGGGTGAATTGCCCGGCACGGGCAAGAGGGGGGCAGACAGCCCCCCTTTTGCGCTCAAGGCCCTGAGATCGCGTCGAATTTTTTCGGCGGGCCGGGCTCAGTAGCTCTCGCCGCCGTCGCCCTGCCATTGCCGCGCCAGATCCGAGAACCGGGTGAACTGGCTTTCGAAGGCGACCTCGACGGTGCCGATCGGCCCGTGGCGCTGCTTGCCGAGGATGATCTCGGCCTTGCCATGCACGCGTTCGGCCTTCTGCAGCCATTCGGCGAATTTCGGGTCGTCTTCCGGCGGCTTCATGCGCTCGTGGTAGTATTCGTCGCGATAGACGAACATCACCACATCGGCGTCCTGCTCGATCGAGCCCGATTCGCGCAGGTCGCTCAGCTGCGGCCGCTTGTCCTCGCGGCTTTCGACGGTTCGGCTGAGCTGCGAGAGGGCGACCACCGGGATGTTCAGCTCCTTCGCGATCGCCTTCAGCCCCATCGAGATCTCGCCGATTTCCTGCACGCGGTTGTCGGTGCGGCCGGTGCCGCGCAGCAGTTGCAGGTAGTCGACGAAGACCACGTCGAGCCCGTGCGTGCGCTTCAGCCGCCGGCAGCGTGCGGCGACCTGGCTGATCGGCAGGGCGGGGGTGTCGTCGATGTAGAGCGGGCAGGTCTCGAGCGCCTTCGCCGCCTCGACGAAGCGGCGGAACTCGCCCTCGGTCATGTCGCCGCGGCGGATCTGCTCCGACGGCACGCGCGAGGCCTCCGAGAGCACGCGCGCAGCCAGCTGTTCGGCCGACATTTCGAGCGAGAAGAAGCCGACCACACCGCCTTCGATCGCGCCTTCGGTGCCGTCGTGGCGCTGGCCGCGCTTGTAGGCCTTGGCGATGTTGAAGGCGATGTTGGTGGCAAGCGAGGTCTTCCCCATCGACGGCCGGCCGGCCAGGATCAGCAGGTCGGAGGGGTGCAGCCCGCCGAGCTTCTTGTTCAGGTCGCTCAGCCCCGTCGACACGCCGGCAAGCCCGCCCTCGCGCTGATAGGCGGCGTTCGCCGATTGCACCGCCTCGGTCACCGCCTTGAGGAAGCTGACGAAGCCCTTCTCGGCGGTGCCGGTCTCGGCGAGCTTGTAAAGCGCGCCTTCGGTCTTCACGATCAGCTCGTCGGGTTCGATGCCGACATCCACCTTCGACGCCGAGGCGCTGAGATCCTTGCCGAGCCGGATCAGCTCGCGCCGCAGCGCGAGGTCATGGATCATCTGCGCGTAGTCGCGCGCGGCATAGGAGGAGATCGCCGCGCCCGCGAGCCGCGCGAGATAGGTCGCACCGCCAAGCGCCTGCAGCCCCTGGTCATCCTCGAGATAGGCCTTGATCGTCACCGGCGAGGCCAGCGCGTTCTTCTGGATCCGCGCGATCGCGGTCTCGTAGATGGTGCGGTGCACCGGCTCGAAGAAATGCTCGGGCTTCACCACCGAGGCGATGCGGTCGAAGATGTCGTTGTTGGTCAGGATCGCGCCGAGCAGCTGCTGCTCGGCCTCGATGTTGTGCGGCAGCGCCTCTTCCGGCACCTCGGCGGGGGCGGCGGTGTCGTTGCGGATCGCGGTGGTCTCGTTCATCTTTGCCTCATGGCCCGGAACCCGTCGCATAGCCGATCGGGGGCGGGCCGCGCCATCTGGAAATCTCTGTGGATAACCGGCCGCCGGAGCGGCCGCTTGCGGCGTTGGTTGTGGGTGGTGAGGTTCAGCCTACCACGGATGGTGGGCGCATGCGAGGGGGCAGCGAGTCGGGGGCAGACTGTCCACAGCCTGCCCCCAAAACTGTCCACAGGTTTTTCGCCTCAGCCCTTCTGCCGGGCCTCCTGCCAGGCGCGCGGGGCCTTCAGGAAGGCTTCGACCTCGTCGAGGGTCTTCGCATCGAAGGCGCCCTGGGCGCGGGCCTCGGCCAGCACGTCCCACCAGGTGCACAGGTAGTGCAGCGCCACGCCGTGCTCGGCAAGCTTGCCCACGGTCTCGGGGAAGATGCCGTAGTAGAAGATCACCGCGGTATGCGCGCAGCTCGCACCGGTGTCGCGGATCGCATCGACGAAGCTCAGCTTCGAGCCGCCGTCGGTGGTCAGGTCCTCGACCAGCAGCACGCGCTGGCCTTCGCTCATCGCACCTTCGATGCGGGCGTTGCGGCCATAGCCCTTCGGCTTCTTGCGCACATAGGTCATCGGCAGCGCGAGCCGCTCGGCCACCATCGCGGCGAAGGGGATGCCCGCGGTCTCGCCGCCGGCGATGTTGTCGAAGGCCTCGAAGCCCGCATTGCGCAGCACGGTGACCGACAGGAAATCCATCAGCGTCGAGCGGATGCGCGGGAAGGAGATCAGCTTGCGGCAGTCGATGTAGGTCGGGCTGGGCAGGCCGGAGGCGAGGGTGAAGGGCTCTTCGGCGTTGAAATGCACGGCCTTGATCTCGAGCAGCATCCGCGCGGTGAGACGGGCGATTTCGTCCTGGGTCGGGTAGGAGGAGGGGATCATGTCGCTAATCCTTCTGAAGGGGCGTCCGGGGCTGCCCCCCGTCGGGCGCCGCCGGCGCTCCTTGGGGGACGGTTCCAGGGAAAGGTCAGGGTTTCACATGCCAGTAGACCGGGAAACCCGGGTCGAAGACGGTGACGGGGCCGGCGCCGCCGAAGATCTTCGCGGGCCAGTGCGCCGCGGTGTCGGTCTTTTCCAGCGTCAGCATCTCGTCGTTCACCGGCAGCCGGTAGAAGGCCGGGCCGTTGCGCGCGGCGAAGGCTTCGAGGTTGGCAAGCCGGCCCTCGGCCTCGAAGACATGCGCGAGCAGCGGCATCGTGTTCGTCGCGGTGAAGCAGCCGGCGCAGCCGCAGGCGCTTTCCTTGGCCGGGTCGGCATGGGGCGCGGAATCGGTGCCGAGGAAGAAGCGCGCCTCGCCCGAGGTCGCGGCCTCGACCAGGGCAAGGCGATGGCTCTCGCGCTTGGCGACCGGCAGGCAATAGTAATGCGGCTTGATCCCGCCCACCAGGATGTGGTTGCGGTTGATGATCAGGTGATGCGTGGTGATCGTCGCGCCGAGGTCTTCGCCCTGGCTGCGCACATAGTCCACACCATCCTTCGTGGTGATGTGCTCCATCACCACCCGCAGCCCCGGGGTGGCGCGGCGCACCGGGTCGAGCACGCGCTCGATGAACACCGCCTCGCGGTCGAAGATGTCGACGGCCGGGTCGGTGACCTCGCCATGCACGCACAGCGGCAGGCCGATCTCGGCCATCGCCTCGAGCACGCCGCGCACCTTGTCGAAGTCGCGCACGCCCGAGGCGGAATTGGTGGTCGCCCCGGCCGGATAAAGCTTGACCGCGGTGACGATGCCCGCGGCCGCGGCGGCGGCGACATCGGCCGGGTCGGTCTCCTCGGTCAGGTAGAGCGTCATCAGCGGGGTGAAGCGCATGTCGGCGGGCAGCGCGGCCAGGATCCGGTCGCGATAGGCCGCGGCCTGCGCGCCGGTCACCACCGGCGGCACCAGGTTCGGCATGATGATCGCGCGGGCGAAATGGCGCGCGCTCTCGGGCAGCACGGCCGCCAGCATCGCGCCGTCGCGCAGGTGCAGGTGCCAGTCATCGGGGCGGGGGAGCGTGATCTGGGTCATGGCTTTCCGACTACACCGGGTGCCGGTCCGAATCCAGTGGCAGCTTCGCGCCGATGTGACGCGGCGGGGGCCGGGAGGGGGATTGCCGCGGCGCGCGCGCCGGTGCAGCATGGCGCCGCCTTCAGGCCAACGAGGAGCGCAGCAATGAAGACCCTTTCCGCCCTGGCCGGTGCCCTGCTGGTGCTGGCCGCCTGCAACGATCCCGGCTTTCGCGGCGTGACCGGCGTGCGCACCGCCGAGGCGAGCGAGGTGGGAAGCTGCCGGTTCGTTTCGACGATCACCATGGAGCCCGGGGTCTATGGCCCGGTGCTCGGCGATCAGGGGATCAAATACGCCCGCAACAAGGTGCTCGACAGCGCCCGCGAAAGCGGCGCGAACACCGTCGTCTTCGACCGGGTCGAGCCCGGCGCGGCGGTCTATCTGATCAGCGCGCGGGCATTTTCCTGCTGACCGACGCATGGCTTGGGGGTCCGGCATGCGCCATGCGCAATAGTTATGGCAGCGATTCTGACGTATCCTGAGTGTCATGGGAGGAAACAGACTGACCCGAGATCAGGAGGTTTCCAATGGCATACGTCTTCACGGCAAGTCCGCGCGCCGTCCGCGCGTCCAAGGCCCACCCCCTGCTGGCGTCGCTTGCGGCGGCGCTTGCCTGCCACACCGAACGACAGGCGCGTCTGGCCGAGATCGACGCGCTTGCCGCACTGGGCGATGACGAGCTTCGGCGCCGGGGGCTGACCCGGTCGGGGCTGGCCTCGCATGTGCTGAGCGACCGGTTCTGCTACTGACCTCGGGCGGGCGCCTGGCCGGGGCGCGCATCTTGCCGCAGCTTCGGTCGTTCTCCCCGGGCCCCCTTGCGCATCGGCGCCGCGCGGCGGATAGTCGCCGGTGCCGGCCGGAAGCGCCGGGCGACGCAGGAGGGGACCGGATGCCTGAGACATCGACGATGCAGACGCTGACCGAGGTGCGGGGCGACCTGGTGCTTGCCGCGCTCTGCGTGGGCCAGTTCCGTGCGCCGTGCCAGATCGACAGCGACCGGCTGCTGGTGCAGGCGGACGAGGCACTGGGGCAGGCGCTGCACGCGCTTGGCCTCGAATTGCGGGTGACCACCGAGCCGTTCACCCCCGCGCCGCTTTTCGCGCCCGAACAGACGATCCTCGGCCAGGTCGCGCATGGCAGCGCGGCGCGGCGCGCCGCGGTGCATGTGCACGGGTCGCACGACCACGACGCCGACGCCCCCGAAGAGCCCACGGGCCGCGGCTCGAACGCCTGAGGCCACGCCCGCCCGATCTCCCGCGTCGCGGGCTCAGATCTCGCCGGGCAGGGGCAGCGGTTCGGGCAGGGGCGTGCCCTTTGCGGCAAGCGCCTCCTCGAGCGGGTCGAGACGCGCGCGGAATCGCGGCGCGTTCATTCGCCGCACCACGTTGCGGCACAGCATCGCCGCCAGATAGGTCCGCCCGGCGCCCTCGAGATGGGCAAGCCGGTGGCGCAGGTAGCGCCCCGAGATGCGCCGCGTGCGGTAGAGCCGCCAGAACGACATCGCGTCGAAGCTGCCGGCACAGGCCTGGGTCAGCATCGTTTCCAGCACGTCGAGATCGGTCAGCATGCGCTCGACCGTCGAACCGGCGCCGAAGCAGGCGAGCAGCTCGACCCAGGGCCGCGCCATCAGCGCCGCATGCATCGCGTCGAGCGTCACCGCCGGATCGAACAGCACATAGGCCCGGCCCACGCCCTCGAGCATGTCGGGGGCAAAGCCGTAACGGTCGGTGAAGCACAGCCGCCGCATCTCGGTGAACCGGTCGTCCCAGCCGGTCAGCCGCGGCTCGAGCGTGGCCTGCGGCTGGATCGCGATCACCGTGGCACCGGGGGCGACCACCGAGAAGGCCGCGGCGGCATAGCCGCAGGGCCCGGCACCGTAGAAGACGACGCGGTCAAAATCCTCGAAGAAACCGTCATCGACCAGCCGGTCGAAGAAGGCATAGACCGCCGGGTCGCGAAACCAGGTGTCGCGGTCCGAGATCAGCGTGAGGCTCGAATGATCGGCGGTCTCGGCTACGGCATAGCCGAGCGGCAGCTGCCCCTCGCCGCGGCTGCGGATCGCGCCGCGGCTCTCGAAACTGACCAGCAGCACCGGCCCGCGATCGGCGAAAAGCGCGGCATGGGCCGGGCCGAGCGGCTCGTAATAGCCCTCTTCCTCGCCCAGTTCCGCGATCTGCCGCTTCCAGTCGCTGTCGCTCATTTCCCGCATCGGTTTTCCGGGTTCCAGAATGCTGTCCATGACCTCCTCCGTTGTCCTCGGAAAGGTGCGCTTCGAAATATTAACCTAGCATTGCCGAATTCAGGCGAAAATCAGAGAAATTAAGGAATTTCAATGAACTGTCCGCCATTTCGCGGAAATGCTCCGAATCCGGTCAGACTGTTTCTCCGCGCGCCTTCTGGGCCCGCAGGGCAAGCGCCATCATCCGCGCGGCAAAGGCCGGTGGCAGCGGGCGTGAGGGCGGCGTCAGCAGCAGCCGGCCAAAAAGCGCCCGGAACGGCTCCTCGAGCAGCAGCTCGGCAATCCGGCTGTGTCGCCAGGCGACCGCGGCGGCATGCAGGCGCGCGAGCGCGGCATCGGCCATCAATTCGGCCATCCCTGCCGCCAGCGCCGGGGCGTGGCGGGCGATGGAGGTGTCTTCCTCGGTGCAGAAGTTGCGCTCGACCCAATAGCTCATGTCGAAGGTCGAGGCCTCGCGATTCGCCCGGCCGCGGTCGCATTTCAGCACATAGCTTTCCATCGCGCCGAGGGCGTAGTGGTTGAGCTGCACAAGGCCGTAATGCGGCGCGCCCGGCGGCGAGAACAACCGCGATCGGTGGTAGAGCGGCGGCAGCTCCAGTCCCGAACCGTCGAACCAGCGCTGCGCCGCCATGCGCGCGGGATCGGGGCTGCGCGGGCGGTGCACGCCGAGCTTGCGATAGCTGCCGTCATTGCGAAAGAGCGTCTTGAACAGCAGCGCCCGCCACGGCCATGTCATGGCGTCGGGTGCGGCGCGGGTGAATTGCGCGGTGACCGGCGTGTCGGTGTAATCGACGACGCCCGCATTGCCGAACAGCCGCCAGGTCAGCGGGATCGCCGTCGCCTCGGGCAGGGCGGTCAGCAGCGCCGCAACCGTGCCGTCGCCGGCGTGGATGTTGACGAATTCGTCGATGTCGAGGAACAGCACCCAGTCGGCCGCGGCCTTGAGCGGGTGCCGGTCGGCGGTCTTCAGCGCCGCCCATTGCGGGCCCTCGGGCCATGGCCCCGGGTTTCGCACATGGGTCAGCAGCCCCATCGCCGCCAGCCGGTCGAGCATCGCATCGGTGCCGTCGCTGCAATCGTTCGAGAAGACAAGGAAATCGGTGAAGCCGATGGCGCGGTGATGGGCCAGCCATTCGAGCAGGAAGGCGCCCTCGTTCTTCACCGTCAGGATCGCCAGCACCCGCATCACATCGCCCCCGCGGCAAGACGCGCCGAGAACGCGGCCCAGTCGGGGCGGGCGTGCAACGCGGCAATGCGGGCGCGGTGCCAGTCGCGCGCGGCGGCCTCGAGCCGGGCAAGCTCGGGGTCCGCCCGCAGCGCCGCAAGCTCCGCCGTGACCGCCGCGTCATAGCGGGCAATCGCGTGATCCTCGACCTCGTTGCGCTCGAACCGCGCCCAGTAGTCGGCGCCCATGTCCTCGCCCGCGTGGTTCACCCGGCCGCGGTCGCGCTTCACCAGAAAGCTGTCGCGCGCCCGCAGCGCATAGTGATTGACCTGCGCCACGCGGGTGTCGGCCCGCAGGATCAGCCCGCCGCGGCCGTTGCGCCAGGGCGCGCCGCCGGCAATGGCGCGTGCCATCTCGACCCCCTCGCGCGGGTGCGGCATGTGCACGCCGATCCGCGCCATCTCCGGCAGGCGGCGGAACAGCGATTTCACATAGGCCACACGCGGCGGCCGCTCGCAGCGGGTGAACTGCCGGGTGACGGGGGCAGGGTCATAGCCGGTGATCCCGGCCGAGCCGAACTGCCGCCAGCTCACCCCGATCACATCGACGCCGGGTGTGGCCCCGATCAGCGCGGCAAAACTGCCGTCGCCCGTCTTCACCACCAGAAATTCGTCGGCATCGCAGACCCAGATCCACTCGGCCTGCGTCACCTCCTCGTACCAGCGCGCCTGCCGCAGCGCCGCGCGCTGGATGCCGCCATGTTCGGTCGCGCGCGTCGCATGCGGGCGCACAAGGCCCATCCCGGCCAGGCGCGCCAGCATCTCGGGCTGACCATCCTCGCAATCGTTATGGGCGACATAGAAAGACGTCGCCCCCAGCACCCGGTAATGGGCGAGCCATTCGAGCAGGAAGGCGCCCTCGTTCTTCATCGTGGTGACGATGGCAACGCGTGGGGACGAGCCTGTCATCGCCGCCCCCGGCCGCCGCGCCGGACGCTCCGCGGGGAGTATTTTTGCCAAGAAAAAGGCCCATTTTCCTGGCCCAAATACTCCCGCCGGAGGCTCCTGCCATCGGGGCCGAGCACGCGGTCGGGCAGGGCGTGCGCGCTCAATGCTCGGCCTCCCCCACATGCTCGACGGTGAACAGGAAGTCGGGCGGCAGCACCTGTTCGTGCAGGTCGGGCGGGATCACGCCGGGCCCGGCGTTGAACACGCTCGAGCCGAAGACATGCAGCATGCGCGAGTATTTCTCGAAGCGCGGCGAGCACAGTTCGCCATAGAATTTCTCGTAATTCTCGGTGGCGCGCAGTTCGGCGATCTTCTCGCGGTGCTTCTTGACGGAATAGTCATGCGCGGCGCGGATCTCGGGGTCGGCCATCAGCCGGTCCCATTCTGCCTGAAGTGCGGGGATCATCCGCTGGATCGAGCGGTCCTCGACGGCGTTGTGGTTCATCCGGAACCAGTAGCTAAGCCCCTGATCGCGGTCGACATGGTTCACCCGGCCGCGGTCGCGCTTGACGAGGAAGCTTTCGGCCGAGCGCACGGCGTAATGGTTCAGCTGCACCCAGTCATAGCCATAGGTGTCGGTGGTCGAGCGCCAGCCGTTGCGGAACATCTCCTTCGGCATCGGATGGCCCGAGCCGTTGAGCCATTTCACCTGATCCCAGAGATCGGGGATCAGCCCCTTCGGCCGGTGCACGCCGAGCTTCTTGTAGATGTCGATGTTGCGGAAAAGGGTCTTGAACCCCCAGGCCTGATGCGGCTTGCGCACCACCTCGGGGGCGCAGGTGGTGAACTGGTCGAGCAGGAAGCGGTCTTCGTAGCCGTGCACGTCGCAATTGCCAAAGAGCCGCCAGGTCAGCGAGATCATGTTCGCCTCGCCCATGGCGGTATAGAGCGCGCGTAGCGTGCCGTCGCCGATCTTGATGTCGATGAATTCGTCGACATCCATGCAGATCGCCCAGCCGGCGTTCTGCATCATCGGCTCGCTTTCGGCGGCCTGCAGCGCCGCATGCTGGGGCTTGAGGTCCATCGTGCGGAACGGGTTGTCGCGATGTGCGCAGATCCCCTTGCGCTCGAGCAGGTCGAGCATCTCGTCGGTGCCGTCCGAGCAGTCGTTGGTGTAGATCAGGAAGTCGTCGACCCCGATCGCCCGGTGATAGGCGATCCATTCCATGATGAAGGGGCCCTCGTTCTTCATCGTGGTGACGATGCAGGTGCGCCCGCCCTCGACGGCGCGTTTCGGCGCCGCTTTCGGCTTCGACACCGGCGGCCGGATCGGCTTGTGGCCCCAGACCTGGGTGGCAAGCTCCAGAAGCTGCGGGTCCTCGATCAGCGAGGTCTTGGGCGCAAGCTCCGAGGCGGCGCGGCCCGGCACGCGCAGCCCCATGGCGCGCCAGAACGGGAAAGTGGTGTTCGGGTCGGGTTTCGCATAGGCCACGCGGATCGCGCGCCAGGTGGCATCGAGCCCGGCACGCGCGGGCGCGACGCCCCAGCGGGCAATGCCGCGGCGGGCGTCGAACTGGCGGCAGATGTGGTCGGAAAAGCGCGTGGACGCGCCCTGCCGCACCCGCCACGGATAGATCCGCCGCCCGACCAGCAACACCACGCCCGAGCGCGCGGTGGTGCAGGCGTCGAAGGCCGAGGGCGTGCCTGCCGCGCGCGGTGCGAGCAGGTCGGTGACGTCAAGCGTCAGCATCGCCCGCGCCTCGGTGAGGAAGCGCCATTTCGCGATCTCGTAGATCAGCGCCTGACCGAGCGGGGAACGCCAGGGGTCGGCCGCGGGCACCTCCATGCGGTCCTTGCCGGGCGCGTCGGGGGCGAGGAAAGGGTGGCTTTCCGGGCCGAGATCGGGCTTGCCGAGCGGGATCGCGCTTTCGACGATCGCCACCGCCATCTCGAGCTCGCGCTCCTCCAGGCCGCGGCGCAGGGCGCGGGCAAACTCCTCGGCACTGCCCGCCGCACTGTCGGGCGGCGCGCGGTTCACGATCACCGCGCCGGTCGCGCCGTGGTAATCGTGATGCCAGCTCAGCCAGTCGACCACGGTCTCGGCGCTTTCCTCGAGCCGCTGGCCGAAGAGGCAGTCGCGCCCGGCGAATGTGGCGCGGTCGGGGGCGGCGGCGTCGATCTCGTGCACGATCACCGGGGCGGCGGGGAGGGCGGCCTCGGGGCCCGGGCGCGGCGCCTCGGGGCTCAGCGCGATGCGCAAGGGGCCCTCGGCCGGGGCGCGCGCCACGACCATCACGCCGCCCGAGATCTCGCGCCGTTCGAGCACCTCGACGCAGCCCTCGGGCTGCTCGGGCGGCACCTGTCCGGCATGGGAAGGATTGGCGAGGAAGAGATGCAGGGTGCGCACCGGCTCGCCGTCGCGCCGGTCGGGCCAGAGCACCGCGTCGAGCACCGTCAGCCCGCCAAGCTGCACGACCCCAAGTTGCCGGCGGAACACCCCTGCCTCACTCATCTGCTCACCCCTTGCCTTTGCCTCTTCCTAGCACAGCCCTCCGCGCCCGCAAACCGCACCGGGCGGCGCGCGAATTTGCGTTGGCAATCCGGGGGGATTTGGCGATTATGGCGGCAAGAGAGACCAGTAAAGCCAAAAAGGGCAGTGTATTCATGTCGAAGGATTACCAGGTTGCGGCGCTCTGGATCGGAGGGTCGCTGAGCTATCTCGAACAGCTTTGTCTGAAATCCTTCGTCGATGCCGGCCAGCATGTGAAGCTTTACTCCTACGAGCCGATCGACAACGCCCCCGAGGGCATCGAGATGGCCGATGCGAACGAGGTGCTGTCGCAGGAGAACTTCCTGCGCCATGGCCGCACCAACAGCCCGGCGCTGCATTCGGACCTGTTCCGCTACCACCTGCTGGCGCAGAATGACCGCACGATCTGGGCCGATACCGACGCCTATTGCGTGAAGCCCTTCGAGACGCCGAACGGCCATTTCTATTCCTGGGAAAGCGCCGAGGGCATCAACGGCGGCGTGCTCGGCCTGCCGCGCGACAGCGAGGCGCTCGGCCAGCTTTTGGAATTCACCACCGACGAATATGCGATCCCGGAATGGTATGGCGATGCCTACCGCCGCGAGCTTGAGGCAAAGAAGGCCGCGGGCACGCCGGTGCATGCGGGCGAGCAGCCCTGGGGCGTGTGGGGGCCGCATGCGCTGACCCATTTCCTGAAGAAGACCGGTGAGTCGCGGTATGCGATGCCGATCTGGGGGCTCTATCCTTTTGAGTACAGCGAGCGCGCGCTGATGCTGCGCCCGGGCTATGACTGGCACAGCCACATCAAGGACGACACCTACTCGATCCATTTCTACGGCCGGCGGATGCGGGCGCGGCTCTTGGACAAGTTCGACGGCGTGCCGAAGCCGCGCAGCCTGATCGGGCAGCTCGTCAGGAAGCACGGCATCGACCCGGCCGCGGCACCGTTGCGCCGCCACGGCAAGCCCGAGCCCGACACCGGCGCGGAAGACTGAGCGATGCGCGGGGCAGGGGAAGACGCGCTCCTCGCGGCGACGGGGCTGACGCAGGTGGCCTCGGTCGCCGATCTCGGCGGCGGGGCGCTCGGGCCGGTGCTCGCGGCGCATGACCGCTGGGATTGCGACATCACGCTGATCGACATGGGGGCGAACGGCAGCTGGACCGGGCTGCGCTCGGACTGGATCGCGCCTTATCTTGCGGCGCTCGAGGCGGCAGGGGTGGACCCGGGCCGGGTCCGCGTGGTGACCCGCGCGGACGAGCTGCGCGCGGTTGATCTGCTGCTGAACCTGTCAGGCTGGGGCGACCGGCACAAGATCAAGCACCTGAGCGAGGTGCTCGAGACCGCGCTTCATGCCGACAGCCGGATGGTGCTCGACATCCGCCACGGCACCGGCAGTTTCCCGTTTCTCAAGGATTTCGGCGAGACCGAGATCGTGGCTGAGCTGCCGCCCCGCGACGGCAAGTCGGTGCGGCGGGTGGTCTTCACCCCGAACGCGCCGGCGCCCGTGGCCGATGACGGCTGGGCCGCGATCGCACAGGGGCTTGCGGGCCCCGACGGCTTCTACCGGGAGAGCGAGGGCCACAGCTTCCTTTACATCCCGCGCTCGAAAAAGGTGCTGGTCGTCACCTTCGACAATCTCGACATCGCGATGAACAAGCGCGACGACCGCCGGCCCTGGGGCTTTGCCTTCATCGAGAAGCAGGGCTGGTCGATGCTTGGGGTGATGGCGGGCGGCTGGACCTGGTATCGCACCCCCTGGGTCGCGGCCGAGTTCGACCGGCTGGCGGCCGAGGGCTTCTTCGCGCAGTTCGACCGGGTGGTGTTCTATGGTGCCTCGATGGGCGGTTATGCCGCCTGCGCCTTCTCGGGCGCCTGCCCGGGGGCGGATGTGGTGGCGATCTCGCCGCAGTCGACGGTCGACAGGACCGTGGTGCCCTGGGAAACGCGCTACAAGACGGTCTGGGGCGCGAATTTCAGCGGCAAATACGGCGATGCGGCACAGGTGAGCGGCGCGGCGCGGCGCATTGCGCTGCTCTATGATCCCTATGAGCCGCTGGATGCGCAGCATGCCGCGCGGTTTCAGGGCGCCAATGTGATGAAGCTGCGCGCGCCGCTTCTGGGCCACCGGCTCGGCTCCTCGCTCAGCCAGATGGGCATTCTCAGCCCGATCATCCTTGGTGCGCTCGACGGCACGCTGACCGAGGCCGGCTTCTATCGCCGGCTGCGCGCGCGCAAGGATTTCGCCCGCTATCAGCGCGAGCTGTTCGAACGGGCGGTGGCGAAGGGGCACAAGCGGCTGGCGCGGCGGCTTGGCGAATGGGTGCTGAAGCGCGGCGACAACCGGGCAATCCGGCAGGGGCTGGCGAAACTCTAGCGCGCCACGGGGGCAGCCAAAATGTCGCAGCCCGCGCCCGGGCAATCTTGATCTGGATCAACGTTGCCTGCCGGGCTGCCGCGTAGAAAGGGGGCATCAGGTTCCTGATCTCCCTGAAACACGGCGCAAGCCGGCGGGACCTGACCGAACCAAGGACGTTCTCCCTCGTCTGGTTCAACAATGCGCTGCGGGCCTCCCTCCCGCAGCGCTTTATTTTTGGGCCGATGCCAAGGGGATCTCAGATCAGCTTCACCTGCGTGCCGATCGGGCACAGACCATAGAGTTCCTCGATCTGCTCGTTGAACAGGCCGATGCAGCCCGACGAGCTCTTGCGCCCGATCTTGCGGGTGTCGTGGGTGCCGTGGATGATGTAGGCGGGCCAGCTCAGATACATCGCATGCGTGCCGAGCGGGTTGTCCGGCCCGGGCGGCATTGCATGCAGCGACGGGTCCGCGGCGATCATCGAGGCGGTGGGCGTCCAGCTCGGCCCGATCTTCTTGCGCACGATCTCGGTATAGCCGGTCCGCGTCAGCTCGGGGCTTTTCGGCACCGAGGTCGGGTAGAGCCGGTAATCCACGCCGTCGACGGCCCAGTAGTGCAGCGCCTTCGACACCGTGTCGGCGATCAGCGTCACCCGGTCGAGCCGGTCGAAATGGTCGCGCCAGTCGATCTCGCGGAAGGAGGAGATATTCGCGCGCATCTGCGGCGCGACGATCGCCGGCTGATCGGCCATCGGGATATCCTGCGTGCCGGCGCGCGCCAGCGCCGGGGTGAAAAGCGATGCGGCCCCCGCAGCGAGCGCCGCGCGGCGGCTGAGAATGATCCGTGCCATGTCTGTTCCTGTCCTCATATTCTGATTGCCGAATGGTCCCACTTCGCGCCGGCAGGGGCAAATCACGCCGCCTCACGAAAGGGCGAGTCTGGCCGCGGGCGGGGCTCAACGAAAAAGCCCTCCCGCGGGGGGAGGGCTCGCGATGCCTGCGCCGGGGCGCGGGGATCACCTCGGGCCGATCATCATCACCATCTGCCGGCCTTCGAGCTTCGGCATGCTTTCGATCTTGCCGGCCTCGCCGACATCGGCGGCGACGCGGTTCAGCAGCTCGAGGCCGAGGCCCTGGTGCGCCATCTCGCGGCCGCGGAAGCGCAGGGTGACCTTCACCTTGTCGCCATCCTCGAGGAAGCGCATCACCGAGCGCATCTTGACCTCGTAGTCATGGGTGTCGGTCCCGGGGCGGAACTTCACTTCCTTGATTTCGATGATCTTCTGCTTCTTGCGGGCTTCGGCCTCGCGCTTCTGCTGTTCGTACTTGAACTTGCCGTAGTCCATGATCTTGCATACCGGCGGCACCGCCGTCGGCGAGATCTCGACCAGATCAAGCCCGGCCTCTTCGGCCATCATCATCGCGCGCGCCGGGGTGACGACGCCCACGTTCTCGCCGTCCGCCCCGATCAGGCGGATTTCGGGCGCTCGGATCCGATCGTTGATCCGGGGGCCGGTGTCTCTTTGCGGCGGGGCATTGTGCGGTCTGCGGGCTATGGCTGTGATCCTTCTGCGGCCAAGTCGAATGGCGCGCAAAATAGGACCCACAGCCGCGGCTTTCAACCGGAATCAGCGGTTTTCCGCCCGATCGGCCCGGTAAGGGGAAAGGAGAGCGCCCTTAAGCCTTTGCCTCGCCGTCGCGGGTGTCCATATAGCAGGCGTCGAATTCGTTTCCGAACCGAAGGGAGAGAAACATGAAGAAGGTTCTTGGCCTTGTCGTGGTCGTCGCCGCGATTGCCGCGGGGGCGTGGTATTTTACCCGTTCGCCCGAAGGGCAGAAGGCTGCGACCGAGGCGGTGAACGACGCCAAGGATGCGGCTCAGGCCGTGACCGGGGCGGTCGAGTCAGGCGCTTCCGACAGCGCCACCGCCGCCCAGGATGCCGCGCAGACCGCGGCGCAGGCCGCGGCCGAGGCGACGAAGGCTGCGGGCGATGCCGCAACGGCTGCGACCGAGGCCGCGGGGGCCGCGGTCGACGCCGCGAAGGACGTGGCCACCGGTGCCGCCACCCAGGCTGCCGGGGCGGCGTCTGATGCCGCCACCGCCGCGACCGAAGCCGCCACCGCTGCCGCCGATGCCGCCAAGAAGGCGGCTTCGGACGTGACCGGCGCGGCCGGCGATGCCGCCACCCAGGCGGCGCAGTCGGCGGCGCAGGCAAGCTCGGCTGCCGCGCAGGCGGTGAGCGATGCGGCAAGCGCCGCGACCAATGCCGCCGCGGCCGGTGCCGGCGCCGATGCCTCGGCGCTGACCGTCGAGGGCTTCGATGCGGCCAAGGTCGGCACGATGATCGACGCCTCGTCGCTCTCGGCCGAAACCAAGACCACGCTCAAGGCCGCGGTCGAGGCGGCGAAGACGAACCCCGCCCTCGTTGCGGCGACCGTCGCCCAGGTGAAGGTCGCGCTTGGCCTCTGAGGCCGCAACGCAGCCCGCAAAACCGAAACGCCGCCCCTCGGGGCGGCGTTTTTCATTGGCGAAAGCCGCAAGTTTCATTGGCGGACGCCGCAAGCCGGAAACGGACAGGCCGCGGGGGGACGCACCCGCGGCCTGTCGCGGACCGCCGGGCCGTGCTCAGATGCCGTCGCCGACGAAGGCTTTCTCGACGACATATTCGCGCGGCTCGGAATTCGCGCCCTCGTGCAGCCCGTAATGTTCCAGCACCGCCATCACGTCCTTGTTGAAGGCGAGGCTGCCGCAGACCATGGCGCGGTCATGCCCGGCATCCATCGGCGCGATGCCGAGATCCTCGAAGACCTTGCCGCTCATCAGGTTGTCGGTGATGCGGCCGCGGTGGTGGAACTCTTCGCGGGTGGCGGTGGGATAGTATTTCAGCTTGTCGCCGACGAGCTCGCCGATCAGCGGGTCGTCCTTCAGGCTTTCGACCAGCGCACGGCCGTATTCCAGCTCGGCGACGGTGCGGCAGGTGTGCATCATCACCACTTCCTCGAACTTCTCGTAGGTCTCGGGCTCGCGCATCAGCGAGGCGAAGGGCGCGATGCCGGTGCCGGTGGCGAGGAACCACACCCGCTTGCCCGGAAGCAGCGCGTCGAGCACCAGCGTGCCGACGGGCTTCGGGCGCAGGATGATCTCGTCGCCCACGCCGATGTGCTGCAGCTTCGAGGTCAGCGGGCCGTCCGGCACCTTGATCGAGTAGAATTCGAGCTCCTCGTCCCAGGCCGGCGAGGCGATCGAATAGGCGCGCAGCAGCGGTTTGCCGTTCTCGCCCATCAGCCCGATCATCACGAACTCGCCCGAACGGAAGCGCAGCGACTGCGGCCGCGTCACGCGGAAGGAGAACAGCCGGTCGGTCCAGTGCTTCACATCGGTCACGGTCTGGGCGTCGGGCAGGTGCTTCACGGGCGGAATCGTCGCAGTCTGGGTCACGTCTGGCATCTCGTTCGGTTGGGCCCGGGGGAGGAGGACCCGGGGCGCGAAAAACATGAGCCGCAGATATCTCAATCCTCTGCGGCCAGCCTTGATCTAAGGCAATTTGCCGGGCTGCGGCAATCTGTCAACCCGCAAGGGTCAGCGCTGCAGCCGGGCGCGGTAATCATGCGCGCGCCAGTTGGCCCGGGCAAGCCATTGTTCCGCGCCCTGCCGTTCGGCCAGCGCCTCGGAAATCTCCACCTCGTCAAAGCCCGAGCGGCGCGCCATCGCATATTGGTCGGCAATCACATGGCCCGCCGCGCGCAGCCGCCCGGCATAGCCCGCCGCCCGCAGCCTGCGCGCCAGCGTGAAGCCGCGCCCGTCCGAGAAGGACGGGAAGGCGATGCGCACAAGCGCCGCGCCCGAGGCGCGCTGGATCAGCTCCTCGGACGGGGTATCGGGGGCGATCTCGACCGCCTCGCCGGTGAAGTCATCGGCGTGGAAGCCGTCGTCGCGCACGATCACGCTCATGCAACTTTCTCCTTGTTGTCAGGCTCTTGCGCGCCATTCTTCACGCGCACCGCCTTGCCGCCGATGAAATGGATGCCGCATTCCGTCTTTTGCGAGCCGCGCCAGCGGCCGGCCCGCGGGTCCTCGCCCGGGGCGACCTTCGAGGTGCAGGGCGCGCAGCCGATCGAGGGATAGCCCTGCGCCACCAGCGGATGCCGCGGCAGCCGGTTCTGCACGATGTATTCCTCGAGATCCTCGCGGCCCCAATGGGCGAGCGGGTTGATCTTCATCCGCGCGGGCGTCTCGACCTCGAAGAAATCTATCGTCGCACGGGTCGCGGCCTGAAAGCGCTTGCGGCCGGTAATCCAGGCATCGAACCCCGACAGTGCCTGTTCAAGAGGCACCGTCTTGCGCAGCGCGCAGCAGGCGTCGGTGTTGAACTGGTGCAGCGTGTCGTCCGGGTCCTCGAGATCGAGCATCGCCTGCGCGGCGGTGATCGTGCGCACGTCGGTCAGGCCAAGCTGGCGCGAGACCTCGCGCTGGTAGTCGAGCGTCTCCTGAAACAGCATCAGCGTGTCGACGAAGATCACCGGCGTGCCCGGCGCGATCAGCGAGACCATGTGCAGAAGCACCACCGATTCCGCCCCGAACGAGCTGACCAGGGCCACCTCGCCGGTGTCGGGGTCCTTCAGCGCCTTCTCCATGACCGCGACCGCCGCGTGGTGGCGGTAGCGGTCATTGAGCCCGGCGACCCGTGTCGCGATGTCAGGCAGCATCCCGTGCCTCGCCATAAAGCGCCGTCTTGAACGGCGCGGGGCCGAGGCGGCGGAACGCCTCGATGAAGCTTTCGGCGCGGTCGGCCCGCAGCGCCAGATAGGCGCGCAGGATCCGCTCGATCGCCGGCACCACCTCGTCATAGGCAAAGCCCGGGCCTGCCCGCTCGCCGATCGTGGTCGCGGGGCCGGCATCGCCGCCAAGGGTGATCTGGTAATTCTCCACCCCGGCGCGGTCGAGGCCGAGAATGCCGATGTGACCGACGTGGTGATGGCCGCAGGCGTTGATGCAGCCCGAGATCTTGATCTTCAGCGCACCGATTTCCTCTTCGAGGCCGATCTTGCGGAAATGCGTCGCCAGCTCCTGCGCGACCGGGATCGAGCGGGCGGTGGCCAGCGCGCAGTAATCCATGCCGGGGCAGGCGATGATGTCCGAGAGCAGCCCGACATTCGCCGTGGCGAGCCCGGCGCGCAGCAGCTGCGCATGGATTGCCGGCAGGTCGGCCTTGCGCAGATGCGGCAGCACGACGTTCTGCTCGTGGCTGATGCGCAGCTCGCCATAGCCGTATTGCTCGGCGATATCGGCCAGCACCCGCATCTGGCTGGCCGAGGCGTCGCCGGGGGTCTCGCCATGCGCCTTCAGCGAGACGGTGACGATCGCATGATCGGCGCGGCGGTGCGCGCTCAGGTTCTGGCCCGCCCAGGCCCGGAACAGCGGATCGACCTCGAGCGCGCGCTCGTAGAACTCGACCGGCGCCGCCTCGAAGTCGGGCAGGGCGAATTGCGCCTCGATCTCGCGCAGCATCGCCTGATCGACGCCTTCAAAGCTCGGCCGGACCCGGGCGAATTCCTCTTCGGTGGCGGCGCGGAAGGTGTCGATGCCATTCTCGAAGACGGTGATCTTGATCCGCGCCTTGTACTTGTTGTCGCGCCGACCCATCAGGTTGTAGGTCGAGACGATCGCCTCGAGATAGGGCAGCAGGTCGGCCTTCGGCAGGAAGGCGCGCAGCTCCTGGCCGACCATCGGCGTGCGGCCGAGGCCACCGCCGACGAAGACGCGAAAGCCGGTCTCGCCGTCCTGCTCGACGATCTGCAGCCCGACGTCATGGGCGCGGATCACCGCGCGGTCATCGGGCGAGCCGGTGATCGCGATCTTGAACTTGCGCGGCAGGAACTGGAACTCGGCATGGTCGGTCGACCATTGCCGGATCAGCTCGGCCACCGGGCGCGGATCGGCGATCTCGTCTGCGGCGGCGCCGGCAAAGGCATCGGTCGTGACGTTGCGGATGGTGTTGCCCGAGGTCTGGATCGCGTGCATCTGCACATCGGCCAATGCGTCGATGATCTCGGGCACGTCGGTCAGCTTCGGCCAGTTGAACTGGATGTTCTGGCGCGTGGTGAAATGGCCATAGCCCTTGTCCCAGGTCTCGGCGATATGGGCGAGCTGGCGCATCTGGTCGGCGCGCAGCGTGCCATAGGGAATGGCGACGCGCAGCATGTAGGCATGGAGCTGCAGATAAAGCCCGTTCATCAGCCGCAGCGGACGGAACTCGTCCTCGGTCAGCGCGCCCGAGAGGCGGCGCTCGACCTGGCCGCGGAACTGCGCGGCGCGTTCGCGCACGAAGGCTTCGTCGAAGTCGGAATACTTATACATGGGCCGCCTCCTGCTTGCCGTGCGGATAGTTCGAGGGGCCGCGGGTGCGGAACACCTCGCGGAAATGGACGGGTTCGGGACCGTTCGCCCCGGCGCGGGCCTCGGCGAGATAGGGGCCGACGACGACACCGGGCTGACCGAGTGCGGCGAGCAGTCGCAGCTCGCCATGCGCCTCGTCCTCGATCAGCTCGGCCTCGGCATGGCAGCGCGTCCAGCTGCCCGTCGCGGTCATGTAGACCACGTCGCCCATGCGCAGATCATTGGCGGTGACGACTTTCGGGGTGAACTTGCGGCTCATGGCGGCCTCCGGCGACGTGTTTTCCTGTCTGGAATATAGGAAATTTTCCCGGTATCCTGCCAGTCACCGGCGCAGATAAGGACATGTGTTCCGCATCCTGCGCCGCGGGGCATCAATTTCCCGGCCGAAGGAGAAAAGCGGAATGGCAGTCCGGATCGACGAGATGGATCGGAAAATCCTCTCCCAGCTGCAGGAGGACGCGAGCCAGTCGCTCGACGAGATCGCGCGCAAGGTCGGCTCCTCGAAGACGCCGGTGTGGAACCGGATTCGGCGGATGAAGGAGCAGGGCGTGATCGGCCGGCAGACGGTGATCCTCGACCCGGAGGCGCTCGGGCTCGAGGCCTGCTTCTTCGTGCTGATCCGCACCTCGGAACACGAGGCCGAGTGGCAGCAGAAATTCCTGCGCACCCTGCGCGAGCGGCCCGAGGTGCTCGAGGCGCACCGGCTGGCGGGCGATATCGACTATATCCTGAAGGTGCGGGTGCAGAACGCGCGCGCCTATGACGCCTTCTATCAGGCGCTGATCTCCGAGGTGAAGATCTACAACGTCACCGCGCTGCTGAGCATGGAAGAGATCAAGTCGACGACGCTGCTGCCGCTCTGAGCGCGAAAGGGGGCGCTGCCCCCTCGGGCTTCGCCCCCACCCCCGGGATATTTCAGGCAATTGGAAGCACAGAGCCGCGCTCCTCTTCCAATCGCGCCAAATATCCCGGGGGTGAATTGGCGCAGCCAAGAGGGGGCAGCGCCCCCTGCCTTTTTTCAGGCCTCGTCGAGCGCGGCGAGGATCGCGCCGAAATCGGCGGCCTTCAGGCTCGCGCCGCCGACGAGCGCGCCGTCGACATTCGAGGTGGCGAAGATTTCCTTCGCGTTCGAGGGCTTGACCGAGCCGCCGTAGAGCAGGCGGATCTTGCCGGCCTCGGCGGCGCCGAAGCGGCCGGCGAGTTCCGAGCGCATGAAGTCATGCACTTCGGCGATCTGCTCGAGCGTCGGCGTGCGGCCGGTGCCGATCGCCCAGACCGGCTCATAGGCGATCACCGTGTTCGCGCCGGTGGCGCCGTCGGGGGTGGAATCGTAAAGCTGCCGGCCGATCACCTCGAGCGTCGCTTCGGCGTCGCGCTCGGCCTCGGTCTCGCCGACGCAGATCACCGCGACCAGATCCGCCTCGCGCGCGGCCGCGGCCTTTGCCCGTACCATCGCATTCGTCTCGGCATGATCGGCGCGGCGCTCGGAGTGGCCGAGGATGACATGGCTCGCGCCCGCGTCCTTCAGCATCGCGGCGGCGATGTCGCCGGTATGCGCGCCCGAGGCTTTCATGTGGCAATCCTGCCCGCCGACCGCGAGGCGGCCCGCGGCAAGCGCCGCCATCGGCCCGATGAGCGTCGCAGGCGGGCACAGCAGCACTTCGGAGCGCGGCGCGGGATGGGCCGCGAGCAGCGCCTCGACCTCGGCGAGGCTCGCCGTGACGCCGTTCATCTTCCAGTTGCCTGCCGCGAGTTTTCTGCGCATCCGCCCCTCCATGTTTGCCCCAGATTAGGGCAGGGGCCGGGGCTGGGGAAGGCGCAAAGCACCGCGCCCGCCGATGATAACGCCAACAGTCGGCGCGTCAGCCGGCGTCCGCTTCGCGGAACTTGATCGACTCGCCGCAGCCGCAGGTTTCGACCACATTCGGGTTGCGGAACTTGAAGCCCGATTCCAGCAGGCCGGTTTCATAGTCGATCTCGGTGCCGATCATGAACATCTGCGCCATCGGCGCGATCAGCACGCGGGCCGGGCCGTCCTCGACCACGATGTCCATCGGGCCGGCTTCCTGCGCGATCTCCATGGTGTATTCCATGCCGGCGCAGCCGCCCTTCTTCACCCCGATGCGAAAGCCCGCGGCCTGTTCGCGTGCCATCAGCCGGGCGATCTGCGCGGCGGCGGCGGGGGTGAGGGTGACGGGCGGTTTTCCGGGAATGGCGAACATCGGGGCGGCTCCTGTGATGGGCCCAAGATAGGGTGCGCGGGGCGGGTGGACAACCCGCCCCGCGGCGGTGGATCAGCCGAGGGCGGGATAGTCGGTGTAGCCCTCTGCGCCGCCGCCATAGAGCAGGGCCGGGCGCAGCGGGTTCAGCGGTGCGTCGGCGGCCAGCCGGGCGGGCAGGTCGGGGTTGGCGATGAAGGGCCGGCCGAAGGCCACGGCATAGGCCGCGCCCGAGGCGACGGCGGCCAGCGCGCTCGCGCGGGTATAGCCGTTGTTCGCGATATAGGGCGCGCGGATCGCTGCGCGCAGCGCGGCAAGCTCGGCCTCCGGATAGTCGCGCGGCCCGCCGGTCTGGCCCTCGACGATATGGACGAAGGCGAGCGGATGGGCATTCAGCACCTCGGCCACCGCGGCGAAGAGCGCCGGCGTGTTGCTGTCGATGCCGACATTGTTCGCATTCGACCAGGGCGAGAGGCGGATGCCGGTGCGGCCGGCGCCGAGCACGCCCACCACCGCCTCGAGCACGCCCGCAAGGAAGCGCACGCGGTTCGCGATCGGCCCGCCCCAGTCGTCGGTGCGGGTGTTCGAGGTGTCGCGCAGGAACTGGTCGATCAGATAGCCGTTCGCGGCGTGAATCTCGACGCCGTCAAAGCCCGCCTCATCGGCGCAGCGCGCAGCATGGGCGTAATCGGCGAAGATCGCGGGGATCTCGTCGGCCGCGAGCGCGCGCGGCGTCACCGTCTCGACAAAGCCGGTGCCGTCGAAGGTCTTGGAATGGGCCGAGATCGCCGAGGGGGCAACGGGCAGGACGCCGTTCAGCAGCGAGGGATGCGAGATCCGGCCGACATGCCACAGCTGCGCGACGATCTTGCCGCCCTCGGCATGCACCGCGTCGGTGACCTTGCGCCAGCCGGCGACCTGTTCGGGGGAATAGATGCCGGGCGTCCAGGCATAGCCCTGGCCCATCGGCGAGATCTGCGTGCCCTCGGAGACGATCAGCCCGGCGCTGGCGCGCTGGCGGTAATATTCGACGGTGAGCTCGGTCGGCACCAGATCGGGGGCGCGGTTGCGGGTGAGCGGCGCCATCACCAGGCGATTGGCGATCGTGATCTGGCCAAGCTGGCCCGGCGAAAACAGTGTGTCGGTCATCGGAAAGACTGTCCCTTGTGCGGCGCGACCTGCGCGCCAGAGTGAACGAATGAGTTCAATTTTGGCGCGCGCGGCGCGGCCGACAAGGGGGAAGAGCAGAATTTCTGTTGGCGCTCACATGAAGCCGAGTTCGAGCCGCGCCTCGTCCGACATCATGTCCATGCCCCATTGCGGCTGGAAGGTCATCTCGACATTCACCGCCTGCACGCCCGGCACCGACTCGACCGCGTTCTGCACCCATTCGGGCATCTCGCCCGCCACCGGGCAGCCCGGTGCGGTCAGCGTCATCACGATGCCGACCTCGTTCGCGTCGTTGATCTCGATCGTGTAGACGAGGCCCAGATCGTAGATATTCACTGGAATTTCAGGGTCGAAGACCGTTCGGCAGGCCTCCACCACCGCGTCGAACAGCGGATGGTCGGTGGTCGAGGGCTTGATCAGCGGCGTGCCCTCGAGGGGCGTCTGGTCTTCGATGGTCATGGCGAACCCGCATCTGCGAAAGTCGAGCGTTTATATAGGGAATGTGCGGCAAAGGTAAAGAGCGCGGGGCTTGACCCGGAGAGATGAAAACGTCACATCCGCGGCATGGTCCCGCTCGAGAAACTTGCCCAGATCACGCAGCGCTTCGACTTTGTCGGGGCGAAGCTGAACGTCGCCACCGCGCCCGCCGAGATCGCGGCGCTGTCGCGTGAATATTCCGAGCTGCGCCTGGTGGTCGAGGAAATCGCCGCCTATCGGCAGGCGCTTGAGGATGTGGGCGAGGCCGAGGGCTGGCTTGCCGACCCCGAGATGAAGGCGCTGGCCGAGGAGGAGCTGCCGCGGCTGCGCGCGCGCATCCCGGAAATGGAGCAGGCGCTGCGTCTGGCACTTCTGCCCAGGGACGCGGCCGATGCCCGCCCGGCGATCCTCGAGATCCGCCCGGGCACCGGCGGCGACGAGGCGGCGCTGTTCGCGGGTGACCTGCTGCGCATGTATCAGCGCTATGCCGAGACCAAGGGCTGGCGTTTCGAACTGATGGAACTCACCCCCTCCGAGCTTGGCGGGGTGAAGGAGGCGGTGGCGCGGATCGAGGGCGAGGGGGTCTTTGCCCGGATGAAATACGAAAGCGGTGTGCACCGGGTGCAGCGCGTGCCCGAAACCGAGGCGGGCGGGCGCATCCACACCTCGGCCGCGACCGTCGCGGTGCTGCCCGAGGCCGAGGAGGTCGACATCGACATCCCGGCGGGGGACATCCGCATCGACACGATGCGCAGCTCGGGCGCCGGCGGTCAGCATGTGAACACCACCGACTCGGCGGTGCGCATCACCCACCTGCCGACTGGCATCGTCGTCACCTCGTCGGAGAAGTCGCAGCACCAGAACCGCGCCAATGCGATGGCGGTGCTGCGCGCGCGGCTTTACGAGATGGAGCGCGAGCGGCTCGCGTCCGAGCGCTCCGCCGACCGGCGCGCGCAGGTGGGCTCGGGCGACCGGTCGGAGCGGATCCGCACCTACAACTTCCCGCAGGGGCGGATGACCGATCACCGCATCAACCTGACGCTCTATTCCCTGACGCAGATCCTGAACGGCGATCTCGACACGGTGATCGACGCGCTGATTGCCGACGATCAGGCGGCGCGGCTGGCGGAGATCGAGGGATGAGGGCGCAGGAAGCCCTCGTCCTCGGCACCCGGGCGCTCATTGTCGCCGGGATCGAGGGCGCGGCGGGCGACGCGCGCCGGCTGATGGCGCATGCGCTCGGCGTCACGCCCGAGCGGCTGACGATGGCGCTTGGCGACGAGATCGGGGCCACGCAGCAGGCCGCCTTCGACGCGGCGCTTGCCGCGCGCGTGGCGCATCAGCCGGTGGCGCAGATCACCGGCCGGCGCCGGTTCTGGACGCATGAGTTCCGCGTCACCCGCGACACGCTCGACCCGCGCCCCGAGACCGAGCTGCTGGTGGCTGCCGCGCTCGAGGAGCCCTTCGCACGGGTGATCGACCTTGGCACCGGGACCGGCTGCATCCTGCTCAGCCTGCTCGCGGGCATGCCCTTCGCCACCGGCACCGGCACCGACATTTCCGCGGCGGCGCTTGCGGTCGCGGCCGAGAATGCGGCGGCGCTCGGGCTGAGCTCCCGGGTGCGGCTGATCGCCTCGGACTGGTTCGCGCAGGTGGGGGGCGTCTTCGATCTGATCGTCTCGAACCCGCCCTATATCGCCGAGGCGGAGATGGCGGGCCTTGCCGCCGAGGTGCGCGACTGGGAGCCGCGCGCTGCGCTGACGCCGGGCGGCGACGGGCTCGACGCCTATCGTGCGCTGGCCCGCGGCGCCGGGGCGCGGCTGCTGCCGGGCGGGCGGGTGCTGTTCGAGATCGGCCCGACGCAGGGCGCCGCGGTCTCCGAGCTGCTCGCCGCGCAGGGCTTCGAGCGGATCGAGATCTGCCGCGATCTCGACGGCCGCGACCGCGTGGTGATCGGCCGCAAACCGGCGGAAGCGGGCGGCTGCGGCTGCGCCTGAGGGCCGGTGCCGCGCTTTTCGGGCGCAAATCCGCGCCGTTTTGCAATTTCCGGCTTGCACGGGGGCGCACGAAATGCTTAGTCATTCGCGTGCGGGATGGAAATTCGATCCCCTGCACGGCTCAGCTCTCCACTGCGGGTCAGACGGTTCACGGGCATCGCCCGCGCGCGCCGGCCGCACCCCCTGGCGGGCCCGATCCTTCAATCCGATCGCGGCCCGGACTTCAGCGCCCCCGAGGGGCTCAACAGACGAAGGCCCATGAGATCTTCCAAATCCCGTTCGCGCAATAAGTCGAACCGTCAGCGCTCGATCGGCAACATCATCAATCGGGTGTTCGACAGCTCCGGCCCCGAGGGCAAGGTGCGCGGCACGCCGCAGCAGATCATCGAAAAGTATCTCGCGCTGGCGCGGGATGCGCAGCTTGGCAACGACCGTGTTGCCGAGCAGAACTTCCTGCAGCACGCCGAGCATTACACCCGCATGCTCGGCGAGGCGCAGCGCGAAATGGCGCGCGAGCAGGAGGAGCGGCAACGCTCCTTCCCGCAGCAGGGCGGCAATGGTGGCCAGAACAATGGTCAGCCCGGAGGCCAGAGCGGCAACCGCGAGCGGGCGGAACGCCCCGAGCGCGAGCCGCGGCCCGAGGAAGGCGCGGCGATGCCCGAGGCCTTTGCGACCGAGGATGACGGCCCGGGCCTCGTGGTGACGCCCGAGATGCAGGCCGAAACCGCTCCGGCGCCGGCCGCACCGGTCCTGCCGGTCGCGGGAACCGCCGAGGCGGGCGCCGAGCCCGCGCCGAAGAAGTCGTCGCGCAGCCGCTCGTCCGCGTCCTCGCGCAGCCGGTCGCCGTCGGCGCGCGGCAAGAAAAGCGACAAGGCCGAGGGACAGGGCGATGCCGCCCCGGCCGAGGCCCCGGCAGCGCCCACGGGCGACTAGGCCCGGGCGCGTCTTCCCGATTTCCAGAACTTCCGAAAGGCCCTGCAATCCGTTGCGGGGCCTTCGCCTTTCGCGCTCAGCCGCGGGCGACGAGACGGGCGAGGGTGCAGAACGCCTCGAGCGAGACCCGCTCGGCGCGCTCGGTGGGCGCAATGCCGGCCTCCTCGAGCAGCGCCTCGATGTTCGGATGCACGCCCTTCAGCGCGGCGCGCAGCATCTTGCGGCGCTGGTTGAAGGCGGCGGCGACGACGCGCTGCAGCACCTTCGGATCGGCAGGGAAACGCGGCTCGGGCAGGGCGCGCAGATGCACCACCGCCGAATGCACCTTCGGCGCCGGGGTGAAGGCCTCGGGCGGCAGCACCATCACGATCCTCGCCTCGCAGCGCCATTGCGCCAAAAGCGCGAGCCGGCCGTAATGGTCGGTGCCGGGTTTCGCCACGATCCGCTCGGCCACCTCCTTTTGGAACATCAGCGTCAGGCTTTCCCAGAACGGCGGCCAGTCGGGCGGCGTCAGCCAGCGGATCAGCAGCTCGGTGCCGACGTTGTAGGGCAGGTTCGCGGCAATGCGGATCGGCGGCGTCAGATGCGCGCGCACGTCGATCTCCAGCGCATCGCCGTTGATCACCTCGAGCCGGCCGGGGTAATGCGCCGCGATCTCGGCCAGCGCCGGCAGGCAGCGGCTGTCCTTCTCGACGGCGAGCACCCGGCGCGCGCCCTCGGCCAGCAGCCCGCGGGTCAGCCCGCCCGGTCCGGGGCCGACCTCGAGCACGTCGCAGCCGCTCAGCTCGCCCGCGGCGCGGGCGATCTTCGCGGTCAGGTTCAGATCGAGCAGGAAGTTCTGGCCAAGGCTCTTCTTCGCCACCAGCTCGTGGTCGCGGATCACCTCGCGCAGGGGGGGGAGCCCGTCGATCGCTGCCATGATCCGTTCCTTCATCTTGCCGGAAATACCTCGGGGGTCCGGGGGCTGGCCCCCGGCCGCGTCGGGCCCGGGCATACTGTCGCCGGGCTGCCGCGGCAAGCGCGCTCAGCGCGCCCGCGCGGCCCCCATCTTCGCCGCCAGTTTCAGCGCCGAGATCAGGCTCGCCGGATTGGCCCGGCCCTGGCCCGCGATGTCATAGGCGGTGCCGTGATCGGGCGAGGTGCGCACGAAGGGCAGGCCGAGCGTCACGTTCACCCCGCCGTCGAAATCGAGCGTCTTGATCGGGATCAGCGCCTGGTCGTGATAGGCGCAGATCGCCGCGTCGTATTTCGCCCGCGCCCCGGCGTGGAACATCGTGTCGGCGGGCAGCGGGCCTGCGACGGCAAAGCCCTCGGCGCGCAGCCCGGCGAGGGTGTCGTTCATCCAGTCGAGTTCCTCGTGCCCCATCGCGCCGCCTTCGCCCGCATGCGGGTTCAGACCGGCGACGGCGAGCCGCGGGTTCTCGATCGCGAAATCGCGGCGCAGCCCCTCGGCGGTGATCTGCACCGTCTCGCGCAGCAGCTCGGGGGTGAAGGCCTTCGGCACCGCGCTCAGCGCGATGTGAATGGTGGTCGGCACCACGCGCAGCGGCGGCGTGGCGCTTTCTGCGGCAAGCATCATCACCACCCGCGCGCCGCCCGCGAGATGGGCGAGGTATTCGGTATGCCCCGGGAAGGCGAAATTCGCGCCGTCATGCAACGCCTTCTTGTGGATCGGCGCGGTGGTCAGCGCGAGCCCGTCGCCTGCGCGCACGATCTCGACGGCACGGGCGATCACCGCGATCACCGCGGCGGCATTCGCCGGATCGGGCTGGCCGGGCAGCGCCGCGGCCGGAAAGGCATGGGGCAGCACCGGCAGCGCCGCACCGGCATGCAGCATCGCCTCGGACGGGTGGCCGATCTCGCGGATCTTCGTGCCGCGCGGCAGATGCGACGGATCGCCGATCCAGACGAAGGGCAGCGCCGCGCCGAGGATTTCCCAGGCCTTCGCGGCGATCTCGGGGCCGATGCCCGAAGGGTCGCCGCAGCTGACGATCACCGGCCGGTGCGCGGCGTCTTCCCGCACCATGCTCATGGCCGCACGATCACCGCATTGGCGGTCAGGTCGGCGAGGTAGCTGTCGGAATAGATGCCCATCCGCTCGTTTTGCAGCCGCGCGCGCACCGCATCGCGGTTCGGCGCGGTCTCGCCCTTGGCGTCGTCCACCGCCGCCTCGCGCGAGCACAGCATCACCAGCTCCTGCCCCGCACCCCGGCTCAGCACCGTGGTCTCGCCGATGTCGAGCCCGGCGAGCGCCAGCGCGATGTCCTTCGGCAGCGCCCCCTGCGGGGCCGGGTCGTGACGGCTGACGAGGGACACGGGCAGCCCCTTCACCACCGTGTAGAGGTCGTCGCAGCGCTTGGCGGCGGCCGCCTTCTGCGCCAGTTGCGCCGCCTGTTCGGAGCCCGCCGGGCCGAGCGCGAGCGTCGCATAGCCAAGCGTCTGCGCGCGGGTGCCGGCCGGGCCGTGCTCGTCGATGCTGCGCATCATGAAGATCGCGACGGCGCCGTTCAGCTCGATCGGGGCCGAGGCCTGGCCCGGAGCGAGACCGAGCAGCACCGGGCGCAGCGCCGGCGGCAGATTGTCGAGCGGCATCCAGTCGAGGCGCCCGCCGTTATCGCGGGTCGAGGCCGCCGACATCTGCCGCGCCGCCTCGGCGAAGGCGGCTTCGCTGCGCAATTGCGAGATCTTCTCGGCCTCGGCATGGGCTTCGGCCTCCTGACCGGGCGGGGCCGGCAGGATGATTTCCGAGATCAGCACCCGGGTGCCGCCGCCACGTTCCGATTCCATCAGCATGGCGCGGTCGATGTCGCTGTCCGAGATCCGCACCCGCGGCCCGAAGCGCTGCTTCACCAGCTCGCGCCAGACCAGGCCGGCGGTGACGAAATCGCGGAAGGTCGGTTCGTCGACACCGGTTTTCGCCAGCTCGGCGACGAACTGTTCGGAGGTCAGGTTGGCGCGGCCGGCAAACTCGGTCATGCCCTTGGCGACGGCGTCCTTGTCGAGCACGATGCCGGCCTGCTTTGCGGCCCAGACCCGGAGCCGGTCCTCGATCAGCGATTTCTCGGCGGCCTTGCGCAGGTCGCCCGGCTGGCGCAGCAGCTGCATGAAGCGCATCCGCTGCTCGATCTCGTAGCCGGTGACGCCAAGCCCGTTCACGAGGATCACCGGCGCGAAGGGGCTGTTCGTGGTGGCCGCCTGCGCGGCCACGTCGGTCACCGTCAGCCCGAGCGCGAGCGCCATGCCCAGAAGCGGGGTCAGTCGCATCCTCATCCTCATCCGTCTTTCGTCCGTCATCCGTTCCGTTCCTGCCCCGTCGCTCCCCGCCGGGGCGTGTCTTCGCGCGCTCAGTAGCGGCACACGCGCGTCGCGCTGCCGCCGGTGGTCTTGCGGCTCGTCGAGGTCGCGCCGAAGCCTGCCAGCTGTACCGAGAGACCGAAGTCGGTTTCCGGCTTCACAGTAGAGGAGGACGTGAAGCGACGCGAGAGGGAAAGATCGACGCTCATGCACTCGTTGGCATATTCCAGCCCGACCGTGGCGCGGGCGGCCCGCTCGGCGGTGAAGTCGTAGCGCGTCGAGAGGGTGGAGCGCCAGCCCTCGGTCCAGGTCCAGCCGGTCTCGAGCAGAAGCTCGGAGGTGTCGGTGATCCGGCCCTCGGTCTCGCTTGCGTCCATCCACAGATAGCCTGCCGCGATCTGGTACTTGTCGCCCGCGAAGGCGAGCCGCAGCTCGTCGCGGGAAAAGCCGAAATCATTGTCGAACAGCGCCCGGTTCGACAGCGTCAGCCCCTCGGCGGTGGTCAGGTGCGCGGCGATGAGCCAGTCCGACCGCCGCCCCGACAGGCCCGAGCCGGTGGGGAACTGATCGGTGTCGGTCAGCCGCACCACGCGCCCCGCGGTCACGCCGAGCGACCAGCCCGAGGCATCGTGCCGGGTCCAGCTCAGCCCGAGGTTGGCGCGCAGCCCCTCTTCGCGCGCATCCCCGCCCGGGTAGCGCGAGAAGGAGAACAGGTTGCCCTCGTCGAATTCGGTCAGAAGGCTGTCCTCGTTGGCCACCTGTTTCAGGTTGTCGGGGCTCCACACCAGCTGTGCGATCGGCTCGATCACCTGCGAGGCGCGGCCCGAGGTGGCAACCCAGGGCCAGCGCAGCTCGACGCCCACCGTGGGCAGGGCGCGCAGCGTGTGATCGGCCCAGTTCTCGTCCTGCCGCACCATCACCGCGTCGCCCGCAAGCTCGGTCTGCATCGCGGCGAGTACGCCCCCCGAGAGCAGCCATTGCCGGCGCCAGCCGGCGACGAAGGAGGTGCGCAGCGTGTCGCGCCCGTCCGAGACGGTGTCGCTGTCCTCGATGCCGTCGACCGTCATGTCCGAGGCACGGCGATGCGCATGCACCGACCAGTCGATCGTCGCCTCGCCGCCGATCACCGCCGGGCGGATCACCCGGGTCCAACTGAAATCGCCCGAGAGCATCGGCTCGGTCGAGTTGCTTTCCCCCGAACGGATCGAATGGGTGTTGCCGGCGCGCAGCCAGATCATCTCGTTGCGGTGCACCTTCTCGAGGGTGACACCAGACCACAGCCGGTCGTCCTCGGTGATGCCGTAGTTCAGCAGATAGGACGGGTCGCTCACCACTTTCAGCTGCAGCCCGAGGGTGTAATCCGAGGGCAGCTTGAAGGTGCCGTCGGCAAAGAGATAGCCGCGGTTTTCGCCCTTGCGGATGCTGTCGCTGCTGAGCGCGCCCTCGGCGTTGATCGTGCCATTGTCGAAGGCCTGACGGTAGCGCAGCCCGAGCGTGCGGGTGTAGGAGCTCGACAGGTAGGGCGTGACGGTGAGGTCGGCGCTTGGTCCGAGGGCGATGAAATAGGGCAGCTTCAGCCCCGCACCGAGGCTCGAGGTGGTGCGGAAGCTCGGCCGCAGCAGACCCGACATCCGCGTCACCGTCGGGTCGGGCATGCGCAGCTTCGGCAGCCAGACGAGCGGCACGCCCATCACGCGGAACTGCGCGCCCTCGAAATGCAGTTGTCTCGTGTCGTTGTCATGGGTGATCTTGCGCGCCCGGATCTCCCACAGCGGGGTCGGGTCCGAGGCGCAGATCCGGCACGACGAGGCGACGACCTCGGTCAGGGTGGTGATGCGGCCATCCTTGCGGTCGATCCGGTTCGCGGCGAGCTGCAGCTCGCGCGCCATCACCATCCGCGCGCCGAGCATCACGCCGTTTTGCAGATCGCGCGACAGCTCGGCCTGATCGGCGACGATCACCGAGCCGGTCTGCCCGGGTTCGACCAGCCGGATCGGCCCCTCGATCGTCAGGGTCTCGGTGGTCTGGTCATAGATGACGCGGTGCGCGGTCAGCCGGTTCTGCTTCCAGTAGACCTCGACCGCGCCCTCGGCCAGCAGCCGGTTGTCGGCGGTGGTGACGATGCGGTCGGCAAGCAGGGTCGCCGCCTGATCGGCATCGGCCACGGTATAGCCGCCCGGCGCGCCGGCGGGGGCATCGGCGCTGCCCGCAGGGGGCTCGGCCCATGCCGCGGGCGGCAGGGTCAGCGCGGCACTCGCGAGCAGCGCGGCAATCAGCCCGTTCCTCATCAGCCGTCTTCCTCCTGCAAGATCAGCGCCAGCGCCAGCATCAGCGCGATTGCCGGCGGCGCCCAGGCGGCCAGCGCCACCGGGATCTGCCCGTTGTCTCCCAGAACCTGCGCGACATTGCGCAGGAAGAACACGCCAAGCCCGGCGGCAAGCGCAAGGAGCACCATCACCCCGGTGCGGCCGAGCCGGCTGTGGCGCATGGTGAACCCGGCCGCGATCAGCACCATCGCCGCCATCACCAGCGGCTGGGCAAGCTCCATCTCGAACCACACCAGATGGCGGCGCGCCGAGAAGCCGGCGTTCTCGAGGCCGCGGATGAAGCCCGGCAGCTGCCAGATCGGCACCGTCGAGGGGGTGCCGAAGCTGTCCCGGATGCGCTCGGCGGTCAGGTCCGAGGGCAGGCTGAGCCGGTCGGCGCGGGTCGCGTCGCGCTCGGGGTTGGTCGAGCTGCCGAGCGGCCAGTCCTTGACCTTGCTCAGCTCCCATGCGCCGCGGGTCAGCACCGCCTCCTCGGCGTCGATCCGGCGCACCGGGCCGCGCTCGGGGTCGACGATCAGGAAGGTCACGTCATAAAGCCGCGTCGCATCGAGATTGGCGCGTGCGGCGCGGATCACCGCCTGTTCGCCGGCACTGTCGCCGCCCATGCCCTGGCGCATCCACACGCCCTCCTGACCGATCGACACCGCCTGCACGCCGGTAGCGCGGTAGCGGCCTGCGAGTTCCTCGTAGCGCTTCGAGGTGGCCGAGACGATCGGGTTGCCGATGGCGACGGTCAGCACGCCCAGAAGCAGCGCCACCACCACCGGTGCGGCGAGCATGCGCAGCGCCGAGCGGCCCGAGGCGCGGATCACCACCAGCTCGGAGGAGCGCGCAAGGCCCAGAAACAGCGCCACCGCGGCGAGGATCATCACCAGCGGCAGGATGGTGTAGAGCGAGGCCGGCACCGACAGCCCGGCGAGCAGCGCGGCCTGCGCAAGGCCGACCTTGGCGGCGCTGAAGGAGCGGATCTTCTCGACCATCTCGATCAGGAAGAGGATGCCCCAGAAGGTCGCCGCGACCATCAGGAAGGCGCGCAGGAAGCGGCGCGCGATGTAGAGCGACAGCGTCATGCCTGGGCCTCCCGCCGCGGACAGAGCCTGCGCGGGCGCCCGGCCCACCACAGGACCGCCGCCGAGGCCGCCGCGCCGATGGCCGCGGGCAGATAGGCGAGGGCCCAGAGCTCGGGCCGGCCGCGCATCGTGCTGTCGACGGCATTGGTCAGGAACTGCAGCACGATCAGCCCGACGATGGCGAGCGCGATCTGCCGCCACATGCCAAAGCGCGAGAAGCCGCCGAGCATCAGCGCGGCAAAACCGAGCACCGCCGCCGCCGGCGCCAGCAGCGGCTGCGCCATCCGGTCGTTCAGGATCTGCCAGGCCTCTGCGGCGCTGCCGCCGGTGGCGGCGAGCAGCTCGGCCGAGGGCGCGATCAGTCGCCAGCTCGGCACCTCGTCCCAGCTCGTCACCCCCTTCACCGGCGCCCCGATCAGCGCGCCGATGTCATAGGTGAAATCCGAGAAGCGGGTGACGGCGAGGCTGTGGTCGCTCAGCCGCAGGGTCTGCGCCATGCCGTCGAACATGATCAGCTTCGGACCGCTGTCCGAGCGCACGATCAGGGCCTTTTCCGCGGTATAGGTGGTGCGCTGCGTCGTCGAGCGGGCATCGACCAGATAGGGGTCGAGCAGTTCTCCCAGCTCCGAGATCTGCCGGATGTAGATCGTCACCCCGTCGACCGGGTGCTGGAAGCTGCCCTCGGTCAGGAAGCGGGCGGTGACGTTCTCGTTGATCTGCGCCTGGCGCGCGGCAAGCTGGCTGCGCGAGACCGGCACCAGCACATGCACCAGCACCATCATCAGGGCCGCGACGATCAGCCCGAACACCGCGACCGGGCGGGAGAGCCGCCAGGGCGAGGCGCCGGTGGCCTGCATCACCACGAATTCGCTGTCGGCGCTGAGCCGGTTGACCGCGTAGATCGTCGCCGCGAAGGCCGCGACCGGCAGCACCAGGCGGATGACGTTCGGCAGGGTGAGGGCGGTGAACTCGAGCACCACCCAGGCGGTCTGGCCATCCGAGATCAGCTTGTCGAACAGCAGCACGGCCCGGTTCACCCAATAGACCGAGACCAGGATCAGCGCGAAGAATCCGAACAGCGCCATCAGCTGGGACAGCAGATATCGGTCCAGTCTCGTCACGCGCACCCCCGGCAGTTTCGCCCTGTCTATCCCGTCGGCGGGCCGCGCGAAAGCCCCGCCTCCCGCGGCTTTTCATTTTCCGCCGAGGCCGCTAGGCTGACCCCCGATCACCCTTTCGAGAGAACCGCCATGACCCATCCCGTCGCCATCCGTTTCAGCGAAGCCGACCTTGACGATCTTGCCGCGCGGCCGGGGCGGATCGCGCTTGTCGTGACGCCGGGGGCAGGGCGCTCGCCCGCGGCGCGGCGGATCGAGCGGCTGACCCGCGGCGCGCTTGGCCGGGCGCTCGCCTCGGAGGCCTGGGACAAGCTGGCGGCGGGCGAGTCGATGGAGCTGGCCTGGCCCTCGGGGCTTGCCTGCGAGGCGCTGCAGCTGGTGAAGCTGGCCCGCCGTGCGCCGGTTGCCACCGCGCGCAAGGCCGGCGCGGCGATCGGGCGCGCGCTGTCCGGCGCCGATCTGCTGGTGCTGGCCGAGAACCACCCGCGCGCGGCCGAGCTGGCCTTCGGTCTGGCGCTGCGCGCCTATCGTTTTGACTATCGCAGCGAGGAACGCGCCCCCTTTGGTGCGGTCGAGATGATGGTGGCGAAGCCCGAGGCGGTGGCGGCCGAGGCGGCACCGCATGCGGCGCTCGCCGAGGGCATCTTCTTCACCCGCGATCTGGTGAACGAGCCCGCCAATATCCTGACCACCGACGATTTCGCCGCCCGCCTTGCGGCGATGCAGGAGCTGGGCCTCGATGTGCAGATCCTCGAGGAGGAGGAGCTTGCCGCCCTTGGCATGCGTGCGCTGCTCGCCGTGGGGCAGGGCTCGGAAAGCCCCTCGAAGGTGGTGGTGATGCGCTGGACCGGGCTGCAGCCGACCGAGGACGAGAACGGCGAGGCGATCGAGGTGCCGCCGCTCGCCCTGGTCGGCAAGGGCGTGTGCTTTGACAGCGGTGGCATCTCGCTCAAGCCCGGTGCGGGCATGGAGGAGATGACGATGGACATGGGCGGCGCCGCGGTCGTCGCCGGCGTGATGCGCACGCTCGCCCTGCGCAACGCGCCGGTGAATGTCGTGGGGCTTGTGGGCCTTGTCGAGAACATGCCCGACGGCCGCGCCCAGCGTCCGGGCGATATCGTGAAATCGATGAAGGGCGACACGATCGAGGTGATCAACACCGACGCCGAGGGGCGGATGGTGCTGGCCGATGTGCTGTGGCACGCACAGCAGGCATTCCGGCCTTCGGCGGTGATCGACCTTGCGACGCTGACCGGCGCGATCATCGTCGCGCTCGGCCACGAGAATGCCGGCGTGTTCTCGAATGACGACCGGCTGGCGGATGACCTGCTGAAGGCCGCGGCGGCCGAGGGCGAGGGCGCCTGGCGGATGCCGCTGGCGCCGGCCTATGACGCGCTCATCACCTCGCGGCTTGCCGACATCAAGAACACCGGCGGCCGCCACGGCGGCGCGATCACCGCCGCGGCCTTCCTGAAGAAGTTCATCGCCGAGGGCACGCCCTGGTGCCACATCGACATCGCGGGCGTCGCGCTGCCGCCGAAGGAGACGACACTGGCGCCGAAGGGCCCGACCGGCTGGGGGGTGATGGCGCTCGACCGGCTGATCCGCGACCGGTTCGAGGCGTAAGGTGCCCGCGCTCTTCTACCACGTCACGCAATCGCCGGTGGAAGAGGTGGTGGCAAGCCTGCTGCCGCGTGCGCTCGCGCAGGGCTGGAAGGTCGAGCTGCGCGGCACCGATGCCGAGCGGATGGACTGGCTCGACCAGCGGCTCTGGCTCGGCGGCGACGAAAGCTTCCTGCCGCACGGGCTGGCGGGCGGGCCGCATGACGCGCTGCAGCCGGTTCTGCTGACCGTGCGCCCCGCCGCCGCGGGGCGCGACGCGATCATGACGGTCGACGGTGCCGAGGTCACCCCGGCCGAGGTCGGCTCGGTGCAGCGGGTCTGGATACTGTTCGACGGCCGCGACGATCGGGCCGTGGCGCGCGCCCGCGACCAGTGGAAGGCGCTGACCGGCGGCGGCGTTTCGGCGCAATACTGGAGCGAGGAATCGGGCCGCTGGGAGAAGAAGGCCGAGCGCTAGCTAGCCCATGCCGCTGTCGCCCGCGCGCCCGGTGGCGCGGCGGCGGTCGTCCCAGGCGCTTGCCACCGCCGCCAGCGTCCAGCTCAGCACGTAAAGGCAGCCCGTGCCGATCACGATCCGCCCGTCGACCGGGCCGATCGCCGCGCGCTCGTAAAGCTCGCGCGCCGAGGTCAGCGGCCCCGGGTGCACCATCAGCTTGCCGGCATAGGCCGCGCTCTGGATCAGCAGGATCCAGATGTAATTGCGCCGGATCCGCCGCCCGACCGCCACCCGCATCGGCACGTGATAGCGCGGAAAGCGGTAATCCTCGGCCAGCACGGTCTGCCAGCCGGTTTCCAGATGCTGCGCGCCATCGGTCAGCAGCGGCGCGAAGAAATGCCGCTCCATCCAGCGGCAGCGCGCCCGCCAGACGTTGAAATAGCGATAGCGCCGCGCCTCGAGCATCAGGAAGAAGATGATCAGGATGCCGACGAGGATCAGCGGCAGCGGCGAGGCGGCGGGCGAGGCGAAGGAGATCGACAGCGCAATCCCGAGCGTCACCACCGACCAGTTCGTCGTGGTGTCGAGCCGCGTGCGCCAGATCGTCGAGCGATAGACCTCGCCGCGGTAGAGATGCGCCACCGCGCCGAGCTCGCCGGCATCGAACCTGCTGCGCCGATCCTCCTCGTCTCGCGCCATCATCCTCACTCCCCGGGGCCAGACTGGCACGCTGCCCCGGCGTCAGGCAAGGGCTTTGCGGCGCGCCGCCCACCTTTCCAAGGCGGCGCTTTCGCGCTACACCCCGCCGGCAAAGGAGCGCCCGGATGACCGAGAAATTCAGCTTCACCCTCCACGCCACCGACGGCAAGGCCCGCACCGGGGTGATTTCCACCCCCCGCGGCGAGATCCGCACCCCGGCCTTCATGCCGGTCGGCACCGCGGGCACGGTGAAGGCGATGATGCCCGAAAGCGTCGCCGCGACCGGCGCCGACATCCTTCTGGGCAACACCTATCACCTGATGCTGCGCCCGACCGCCGAACGCATCGACCGGCTCGGCGGGCTGCACCGGTTCATGAACTGGCCGAAGCCGATCCTGACCGACTCGGGCGGCTTTCAGGTGATGAGCCTCTCGGGCCTGCGCAAGCTGACCGAGGAGGGGGTGACCTTCGCCAGCCACGTCGACGGCTCGAAGCATTTCCTCAGCCCGGAACGCTCGATGGAGATCCAGCGGCTGCTGGGCTCGGACATCGTGATGGCCTTCGACGAATGCCCGGCGCTGCCCGCCGACGAGACCCGCGTGGCCGAGAGCATGCGGCTGAGCATGCGCTGGGCCAAGCGGTCGCGCGACGCCTTCGGCGACCGGCCGGGGCATGCGCTTTTCGGCATCATGCAGGGCGGCGTGACACCTGAACTTCGCGCTGAAAGTGCCGAGAAACTCACGGAAATCGGTTTTGACGGCTATGCCGTCGGCGGCCTTGCCGTGGGCGAGGGGCAAGAGGCGATGTTCGGGGTTCTCGACTATGCGCCGGGCTTCCTGCCCGAGGACCGGCCGCGCTATCTGATGGGCGTTGGCAAGCCCGACGACATCGTCGGCGCGGTCGAGCGCGGCATCGACATGATGGATTGCGTGCTGCCCTCGCGCTCGGGCCGCACCGGGCAGGCCTGGACCCGGCGCGGTCAGGTCAACATCAAGAACGCCCGGCACATGGACGATCCGCGCCCGCTCGACGAGCACTGCACCTGCCCGGCCTGCCGCAACTATTCGCGCGCCTATCTGCACCACGTCTTCCGGGCGGGCGAGATGATCTCGGGCATGCTGCTGACCTGGCACAACCTGCAGTATTATCAGGAGCTGATGCAGGGTCTGCGCGACGCGATCGCGGCGGGGCGGCTGTCGGCCTTCGTGGCCGAGTTCCACGCGCTGCGTGCGGAGGGCGATATCGAGCCGCTCTGAGTTAGTGCGCGGCCACCAGCAGCACCGCGGCGTAATGCACCGCCGCGGCCGCGAGCACATGGCCGTGCCAGATCGCGCGCGAGAACGGGATGCGGTCGAGCTGATAGAAGATCGTGCCGAGGGTGTAGATCACGCCGCCGGCCCCGAGCAGCAGCAGCGCCGCAAGCGGCAGCGCCTGCAGCAGCGGCCAGATCGCGACGATGCCGAGCCAGCCCATGGCGAGATAGAGCACGAAGCCCGCGCGCTCGAAGCGGTGGAAGAAGCCGAGCTTCATCACCATGCCGAGAAGCGCCAGCGCCCAGATTGCCGCGGTCAGCCACAGCCCGGCCCGCCCGCCAAGGCCGATCAGCGCCATCGGCGTGTAGGTGCCGGCGATCAGCAGATAGATCGCGGCATGATCGAAGCGGCGCAGAACGGCGCGGGTCTTCGCGTGCAGCGTCATGTTGTAACCCGCCGAGAAGCCGAACGAGGCGAGCAACCCCACCGCATAGACGACAAGCGGCCAGATCCGCCCGGGCTCGGCGGTCAGCGCCGCCCAGACGATCAGCGCGCTCACCCCGGCGACGGCGGCGATCACGCCAAGGACATGCATCACGCCATCGGCGAAATGTTCGGCAAAGGAATGGGCAAGGGTGTGGTGGGTCATGGCGGTCTCCGGGGGATGGGCGCATCCTAGCAGGACGCAGCCTGCCACACCAATCACGACGCTGCGTGACAGCCGGTCCACCGGCAAGGTCCCGCGCATCGCGGCCCCTGCTTTCTTCTTGGCCGAAATACCTCGGGGGTGAGCGCCAAAGGCGCGAGGGGGCAGCGCCCCCTGACCCCGCCAGGGCTCAGCCCGCCACCACCAGATCGGCGGCACGGTTTTCCTGCCGCAGGAGCCGCCCGTTCGGCAGGTCGTTTTCCTCGACGCGGCGGCGCGCCTCGGCCTCGGGCAGGGCCTGCCAGCGCAGAAGCAGCCGGCGCCGCAGCTCGGCCTCGGGCACCGAGAGCCGGATCGTCAGATCGAAAAGCGGGTAAAGCGCGCGCCAGTCCGGCCGGGTCAGCAGCAGGTAATTGCCCTCGACGAGCACGAAACGCGCGGCTGCCGGCACGGTCTCGGCCGCCGGAACCACCGCATCCGCCTCGCGGTCGAAGCCCGGCACGGCGACCGCGTCGCCCGTCTTCAGCGCCGCAAGCGCCGCCGCAAGGGCCGCAACGTCGAAGGTCTCGGGCGCGCCCTTGCGGGGCAAGAGCCCGCGCGCGGCAAGCACCTCGTTCGGCAGGTGAAAGCCGTCCATCGCCACCACGGCGGCCGACCCCGGCGCGCGCGCGTTCAGCTCGGCCGCAAGCTCGGCGGCCAGCCGCGACTTGCCGGCTCCGGGGGCACCGGCGATCGCAATCAGGGAGCGCGCGCCGTCAAGCTGACGGAGATGGCCGGCCAGATCGGCGCGGTCGGCGCGCAGCTCACTTGCCATGAACGCCCCGACATCGCCCATCGGCCCGTCGGAATTGCCCAGCCAGAATTCGCCCGCCTCGCTCTCGCGCATGGCTCAGCCCATCGCCGCGACAAGCCGGGCCAGCGCCGCGACCGGATCGTCGCTGCCCCAGATCTCCTCGCCGATGCCGAAGAAATCGGTCACCGGGGCAAGGTCGCGCACCAGATCCTCGGTCAGCGCCCCCTCGGCCACCACCGGCACCTCGATCATCTCGCTCCACCAGGCGAAAAGGTCGCGCTCGGCCCGCGCGCCGTGGCCCAGCCCGGTCTCGCCGACCGGACCGAAGGCGACGTAATCGGCGCCGGCCTCGCCCGCGCCCATGCCGTCGTGTCTCGACGCGCCGCAGAAGGCGCCGACGATCGCGTCGGTGCCGAGCGCCTTGCGCGCCGCGCGCACCGAGCGCGCGCCGTCGCTCAGGTGCACGCCGTCGAGGCCGTGACGTTCGACGAGCTGGACGTGATCCTCGATCACCAGCGCCACGTCATGCTCGTGGGCCACAAGCCGCACCGCGTCGGCGGCGCGCATCACCGCATCCTCGTCGCGGCTGGCGAGTGCGAGGCGGATGCAGGCCACCTCCTGCGCGGCAAGCACCCGCGACAGCGTCTGCGGGAAGATGTCGAGATCGAAGCTCGGCGGGGTGAGCAGGTAGATCTGCGGGCGGTCCTCGGCCATGACGCCTCCTGGAAAACGTGTTTCGCGCCTTCTAGCGCAGCGCAGGGGCCGAGGCCAGAGGGCTTGCGGCGCGGCGCCTGCGGGGCTAGGACGGCGCGCGAAAAGGCCCCCGAAAGGACCCCCGATGACCGATCCCGACGACAGCCTGATCCGCAACCCCGTTTTCGTGCTGGTGCGCCCGCAGATGGGCGAGAACATCGGCGCGGCGGCGCGCGCGATGCTGAACTTCTCCTTCGCCTCGCTCAGGATGGTCGCGCCGCGCGACGGCTGGCCGAACCCGAAGGCGGTGGCCACCGCCTCGGGCGCGGCGACGAAGGTGCTCGACCATGCCGGCGTTTTCGACGACACCGGGGCGGCGATCGCGGATTGCGATTTCGTCTTCGCCACCACCGCGCGCGGGCGCGAGCTGACGAAGCCGATCTACACCCCCGAGGCGGCGATGGCCGAGGCGCGGGCGCGGATGGCGGCGGGGCAGAAGGTGGCGGTGCTCTTCGGGCCCGAACGCACCGGGCTTGAAAACGACGACATCGCGCGGGCGAATGCGATCATCACCGTGCCGGTCAACCCGGTGTTCTTCTCGCTCAACCTCGCGCAGGCGGTGCTGCTGATGGCCTATGAGCTGTCGCGGCAGGAAAGCGCGGCCGCCCCCGTCGCGCCCGGCCTTGCCGGCACCGAGGTGGCAAGCGTCCTCGATGTCGAGAAGCTGGGCGATCATTACGAAGAGGTGCTCGAGGAGGCGGGGTTCTTCTTCCCCCCCGACAAGGGCCCGATGATGAAGCGCAACCTGCGCAACATGTGGTCGCGCTTCGGGCTGACGCGGGCCGATGTGCAGACCCTGCACGGCATGCTGCGGCAGATCATCCGCCGCCGCGGCTGAGGCTTGCGGGGCCGGCCGCGCGCGGCCATCCTGTCCCGATGTGGCGGGCGATGCGCATTTCCCTTCTGGCCCTCGCGCTTGGCGCGGGGCTTGGCGTTGCGGCGCTGCTGGCCTTTCTGCCGGCGCTGCGCGGCGCCGCCTGTCCGCGCTGCTTCGGGCTTGACCCCGCGGGCGGCGGGCTTTGGGTCGAGGCCTCGATGCCGGCCCATGCCCGCGCGGCGCTTGTGGCCGAGGTCCGCGCCGCGCGCGCCCGCATCGCCGCCTTCTACGGCCCGCCGCGCGCCCATTTGCGACTGATCGCCTGCGAAACTGCCGCCTGTGACCGCCGCCTTGGCGGACGGGGGGCGGCGGCGGTGACCTATTCGCTCGGGCCCATCTCGGTGGTGCGGCTTGCGCCGCGCGGGCTGTCGCCCACCGTGCTGACGCACGAGCTTGCCCATGCCGAGACCCATGCGCAGCTTGGCCTTTGGGGGCAGCTTGGCGGGCGGTTGCCGACCTGGTTCGACGAGGGGCTGTCGGTGGTGATCTCGGACGACCGGCGCTATCTCGGACCGGGGCAGGGGGTGGCGCGCTGCCGCCGCGCGCCGCGCGCCGATCTGCCGGCAACTCCCTTCGACTGGGCGCCGCTTGCCGCGCGCGACCCGGGGCTTTACGCCGAGGCGGGCTGTGCGGTGCTGCACTGGCTGCACGACAGCGGCGGGGCCGCGGGGCTGCGCGCCCGCTTTGCGGCAGGGGCGGCCCTGCCCTGAAGGGAGGGGCGCGGGTCAGCCGCCCGGCGCCGCCAGCCCGAAGAACACCTCGTGCAGCGGTCCGCGGGCCGAGCGCAGGGCGAACACGTAATCTGCGCGCTCGCGGCGCATCTCGCGGCAGGGGATCGGCACGAAGCCGTCGCGGCGGCTGGTGCCATGGCTCCACATGAAGCCGATGCCGAGGGCATTGGCGACCGCGTCGAGAACGCCGTCGCGGGTGTCGAGCACGATCGTCGCATGGGGCGACAGGCGGGCGCTGCGGAAGGCCTCGTCGACGGCGCGTTGCGTCGAGGAGCCGGGCGTGCGGAAGATCAGCCGTTCCGAGACGAGTTCCGCGCAGCTGATCTCGCTCCGGCCGGCGAGCGGATGGCCGGGATGGGCGATCGCCACCACCGCCTGGCTTTGCACCTGCCGGCGGCGGAACCGCGGCTCGTCGGGCACGTCGGGCAGCACGGCGACATCGACACGCCCCTCGATCACCGCCTCGTAGATCTTGCCCCAGCTGCCCATCTCGATCTTCACGCCCACCCCGGGGCAGAGCTTCTGGAACGCCCCGATCCGCGCCATGCCGGGCATCGCATTGCCCAGCCCGATCCGCAGCTCTCCCTGTTCGAGCGTGCGGTGCTGGGCGAGCAGATCGGCGATCCGCTGGCCCGCCGCCTCGATCTCGCGCGAAAGCGTGTAGATCTGCTGGCACAGCGGCGTCGGCATCATGTCATTCGCCACGCGGCGGAACAGGTCGAGGCCGAGCGCGCGCTCGAGATCCCGCACCTGCTGGCTGATCGTGGCCTGCGACACCGCCAGCCGGCGGGCGGCGGCAGAAAAGCTGCCGGTCTCCATCACCGCGTTCAGCGCGCGCAGGCGTGACAGCGTCAGGGCGGGCAGCAGGTCCTTGGGCGACAACGAGTTCATGCGGCCCTCATAGGCATTGCCTGTAACCGTAACATGACTGTCGCAGAAGCTGCCTATGACGCCCCGGAAGAGAGCGCAGGAGACCCCGATGGCGACCGTAGACCTGGATGAGATCCGCAAGACCTTCGGCGGCAGCGAGGTGCTGAAAGGGGTGAGCCTGCAGATCGCCGACGGCGAGTTCCTGTCGCTGGTCGGGCCTTCGGGCTGCGGCAAGTCCACGCTGCTGCGCATCCTGGCCGGGCTCGAGACGCAGACGAGCGGCCGCGTGTCCATCGGCGGCGCCTGCGTCGACGGGCGCCGCGCCGCCGACCGGGACCTTGCCATGGTGTTCCAGAGCTATGCGCTTTACCCGCATCTGACGGTGGCCGGGAACATCGCCGTGCCGCTGACCATGCGCCGGCTCTCGGTGGCGCAGCGGCTGCCGCTCGTCGGCCGCTTCCTGCCCGGGGCGCGGGCGCGGCGCGCGGCAATCGCGCAGACCGTGCAGGAGACCGCCGAGATGCTCGAGATCCGCCATCTGCTGGCGCGCAAGCCCGGCCAGCTTTCCGGCGGGCAGCGCCAGCGCGTCGCGCTCGGCCGGGCGCTGGTGCGCGAGCCGGCGGCCTTCCTGCTTGACGAGCCGCTGTCGAACCTCGACGCGAAGATGCGGGTGCACATGCGCGCCGAGATCGCCCAGCTCAACCGCCGGCTCGGCGCCACCTTCGTCTATGTCACCCACGATCAGGCCGAGGCGATGACGATGTCGGACCGGATCGCGGTGATGATGGAGGGCGAGATTCTGCAGGTGGGGGCGCCCGCCGAGCTCTACGACCATCCCGCCGAGCTGCGCGTGGCGCAGTTCATCGGCTCGCCGGCGATCAACATCCTGCCCGCCGAGACCGGCGCGGACGGGGGGATCGGCATCGAGGGGCGTCCGACCGGGCTGCGCGCCACCACCCGGCCGGTCGAGCATCTCGGCATCCGGCCCGAGGCGCTGAGCCCCTGCGACGGGGACGGGCTGATTGCCGGGCGGGTGCGGCTGGTCGAGAACCTCGGCGCCGATCTCTTCGTGCAGCTCGAGGTGGCGGGCGTCGCCCGTCCGGTCGTCGTCCGCCTTGCCGCGGCCGCGCGCGCATCGGTGGCGCCGGGCAGCCTGTTGCGGCTGCGCGCCGATCCGGCGCGGATCACCGGCTTCGACGTGGCGGGCAAGGCGGTCCCGGTGGCGCGGCTGGCGGAGGCTGCGGCCGGTGTCTGACACCTCCCCGCTTCCGCTTGCCGCGCCGCACGCCGCGGTTCGGCCCGAGCGCACCCAGGCCCGCGCCGGGATGCTGATGTTTGCCCCGGCGCTGGTGCTGATGCTCGCGCTCCTGATCCTGCCGGTCGCGGTGGCGGCGGCGCTCTCCTTCACCGATTACACCCTCGGCCGCCCCGATCTGCACTGGATCGGCCTTGGCAATTACGCCGAGCTGCTCGCCCGCCCGAGCTATCGCAAGATGATCGGCGTGACGGTGCTCTATGTCGTGCTGGTGGTGCCGGCTTCGGTCTGTCTCGGGCTGGGCGCGGCGCTGCTGATCCGCGCGCTGAAGATCGGCCAGACTTTCTACAAGACGGTCTATTTCCTGCCGGTGATGGCCTCGCTGCTGGCGATGGCTATCGTGTGGGAATTTGCGCTGCACCCGACGCTCGGTCTGGTCAACCGCACGCTGGCACTCGGCTGCGGCACGGCGCTCGAGCTTTGGCCGTGGTTTGCGCGCGGCTGTGCCGGGGGCTTTCCGCTCTGGCTTGGCGACCGCGACCTCGCGCTTGCGACGCTCGCCTTCATCGGCATCTGGCAGAGCTTCGGCTTCAACATGGTGCTCTATCTCGCCGGGCTGACCGCGGTGCCGCGCGACCTTTACGCCGCGGCCGAGATCGACGGGGTGAGGCGCGCGACAGAGCGTTTCCGGCTGATCACCTGGCCGCTGCTGGCGCCGACCACCGTCTTCGTCGTCACCGTCACCACAATCCGCGCGTTTCAGGTCTTCGACACGATCGAGGCCCTGACCCACGGCGGCCCGGCGAAGTCGACCTATGTGATGATCTACGCGATCTACGAAAAGGGCATCGCGCAGAACCTCGTCGGCCTTGGCGCCGCGATCACCGTGGTCTTCCTCGGCTTCGTGATGCTGATCAGCGCGGCACAGCGCCGCTTCGTCGAACGCAAGGTGCAGGACCGATGACCCACCGCCTTTCCGCCCGCCAGACACTGGCGCATCTCGTGCTGATCCTCGGTGCGGTGATCGTGCTGCTGCCGTTCTACGTGATGGTCTCCACCGCGTTCAAATCCCCGGCCGAGATCGCGTCTGGCACCGGCGGCCTCTTCGGGGCGCAGGCGCCGATTGCCGATGCGAGCTGCCGCAACCTTGGCGGCACCGAGGCCGCGTGCCTGACCCGCCCGGTGATCGACAATTATCGTCAGGCCTTCGCCAAGGCGCCGCTGGGACGCTATCTGCTCAACGGGGTGATCGTCACCGCCTCGATCTTCGCGTTGCAGGCGCTGGTTGCGGTGCCGGCGGCCTATGCGCTGGCGAAGCTGCGCTTCTGGGGCCGCGAGGCCGCCTTCGGCCTGGTGCTCTTCTGCCTGCTGATCCCGGTGCATGCGATCGCGCTGCCGCTTTATGTGCTGCTGGCGAAATTCGGGCTGACCAACAGCTATGCCGCGCTGATCCTGCCCTGGACCGTCTCGGCCTTCGGCATCTTCCTGATGCGGCAGTTCTTCCTGACCGTGCCGGACGAGCTGCTCGACGCCGCGCGGATGGACGGGATGGGCGAGTTCGCGATCATCTGGCGGGTGCTGCTGCCGGTCGCGATCCCGGCGCTCCTGGCCTTCGCGATCTTCTCGGTGGTGGCGCATTGGAACGACTATTTCTGGCCGCGCATCGTGATCACCGGCGACCGCAGCCTGTTCACCCCGCCGCTTGGCCTGCGCGAGTTCAAGGGCGACCTCGACGGCGATTTCTACGGCCCGATGATGGCCACCGCGACGGTCATCGTCACCCCCCTCGTCGTCGCCTTCCTGCTGGCGCAGCGCCGCTTCATCGACGGCATCGCGCTCAGCGGCATGAAATGACCCTTCCTCGCTTCCGCAAAGGACCCCACGCCATGAAACACCTGATTCCGCTCGCCCTTGCGGCGACGCTTGCCGCCGAGGGCGCCGGCGCCGTCCAGATCGAGGTGGCCTATGCCTATTCCTCGGTCTTCGATCCGACCTTCGAGCGGATCATGCAGGCCTTCACCACGGCGCATCCCGACATCGAGGTGACGTTCCGCGCCACCTATGAGGATTACGAGGATGCGACGAACACCATCCTGCGCGAGGCGGTGGCGAACACCCTGCCGGACGTGTCCTTCCAGGCGCTGAACCGGCAGGCGATCCTGGTCGAGCGCGGCATCGCAAAGCCGCTCGATCCCTATATCGCCGCCGAGACCGGCTTCGACGCGGCGGGCTATCACCAGGCGATGCTCGAGCTCTCGACCTTCGGCGGGCAGGTCTATGGCCTGCCGTTCTCGGTCTCGACCCCGATCGGCTTTTACAACATGGACATCCTGCGCGCGGCCGGGATCGAGACGGTGCCGCAAAGCTGGGATCAGGTGATCGACGCCTGCCGGGCGATCCGGGCGACGGGCCGGCAGGATGCGCTGTTCTGGCACTGGAATATCTCGGGCAACTGGCTGCTGCAGGCGGCGATGTGGAGCCAGGGCGTGCCGATGATCAGGGACGGCAAGCTCAACATGGACAATCCCGAGGGGCTGAAGGCGCTCGAGACGGCGCAGGCGATCTTCCGCGACTGCGGGATGAAGAACCTCTCGGGCGCCGATGCCTCGAAGCAGTTCGCGGCCGGAGAGCTTGGCATGTTCTTCAGCTCGACCGCCTATGTGGGCTTCGTCGACCGCTCGAAGACTGGCAGCTGGGATTTCGTCACCGGCCCCTATCCGGGGATCGGCGGGGCGCCGCAGGCGCTGCCCGCGGGGGGCAACGCGGCGATGCTGACCTCGGCCTCCGACGACCCCGAGGTGCGCCGGGCCGCCTGGGAGTTCATCCGGTTCACCACCTCCGGCGAGGGGGCGGCGGCGGTCGCGCTGACCACCGGCTACATCCCGCCGAACCGGGCCGCGAACGCGCTGCTGATGGACAGTTTCTATGCGCAGAACCCGAACAAGCTGACCGCGGTGAACCAGCTGCCGCTGCTGTCGGAATGGTTCGCCTATCCGGGCGATAACGGGCTCGCGGTGACGCAGCTCATCGACGACAGCCTCGAGTCGATCCTGACCGGCGATGCCACGGACATGGAAGCGCTGCGCGACGACATGGTCGAGGAGGCGAACGGCCTGCTGCCGCACTGAGCCCCCGGCCGCACCGAGCCCCGTGGCGCGGCGGGCCTGCCGCCGCGCCCTTTTGCAAAGGATTTCCGCATGACCGCTCCTCTCCGTTTCGCCGTGCTGACCGACCTGCATTTCGTCCCCGCCGGCCAGCGCCTTTACGGCTTTGACCCGCGCGCGGTGTTGCGCCGGGCCCTCGCGTTCCTGACCACCCTGCCGCAGGTCGATTTCCTGGTGATCGCCGGCGATCTGACCGACCGCGCCGAAGAGGCCGCCTATGCCAGCCTGCGCGCCGAGCTGGCGGCGCTGCCGGTGCCGGTGATCCTGATGCTCGGCAATCACGATGCCCGCGCCCCGTTCCGTGCGGTCTTTCCCGCCGCGCCGCGCGATGCGAGCGGCTTCGTGCAGGGGTTGCATGTCTTCGCGCAGGCGAGCCTGATCACCCTCGACACCCTGTGCGAGGCGGAGGAGGGCCATCACGGCAGGCTTTGCGCCGCGCGGCTGGCCTTTCTCGAACAGGCGCTGCGCGCGGCGCCGGCGGACCGGCCGGTGCTGCTGTTCCAGCACCATCCGCCGATGGATCTGGCGATCCCGCCGATGGACGCGATCCGGCTGCGCGACGCCGAGGCGGAGCTTGCCGCCTTCGCCCGCGCCGGGCGCCGGCCCGACTACCTGTTCATGGGTCATGTGCATCGCCCGATCGCCGGGCTGTGGCACGGCATTCCGTTCCATGTTCAGCGCGCGCTGATGCATCAGGTGCATCACGCCTTCGACCGGCCCGGCCGGATCCTTGGCGCGGCCGAGGCGCCCGATCTCGCCTGGGTCAGCGTGGCCGGGGGGCAGGTGCTGATCCATGACTGTTCCTTCGCCTATGACGGGCCGGTCTTCGATCTCGAAAGCGCCGAGGCTGCCGCCGTCGCCACGCCGCAGGACCTCGGGCGGTTCTGATGCAGCTCGAGGACTACGACGCGATCCTGTGCGACCTCGACGGCTGTCTGGTGTCGGGCCCGCGGGTGCTGCCCGGCGCCGAGGCGCTGCTCGCCCGGGCGGGGGCGCGGCTGATCGTGCTGAGCAACAACTCGACCGATACCCCCGCGACGCTGTCGGCGCGGCTCGCGGGCATGGGGCTTGCGGTGCCGGCCGGGCGGATCGTGCTGGCGGGCACCGCGGCGCTCGAGGCCCTGGCGCGCGAGCGCGAGGTGCGGCTCTGTCTTTACGGCAGCCCGGCGCTGCACCGCCACGCGCGCGCGCTCGGGTTGCAGCTCGACCGGCAGAGGCCGAGCCATGTGCTGCTGACCCGGGACGAGCGGTTTTCCTATGCCGATCTGCGGCGCTGTGTCGGCATGCTGCGGCGCGGGGCGCGGCTGCTCGTCGCCAATCCGGACGAAAGCCATCCGGGCCCCGACGGGGATCCGGTGCCCGAAACCGGCAGCCTGCTTGCGGCGATCCGCAGCGTCCTGCCCGGGCTCGATTACACCGTGATCGGCAAGCCCGAGCCGGGGCTCTATCACCACGCCCTCGCGCGGCTGCCGGCGGGGCGGCGGCGGGTTCTCGCGATCGGCGACACGCCGGCGACCGACGGGGCAGGGGCCGCGCGCCTGGGCTTCGACCTCCTGCTCGTCGGTCCGCTCTCGGCGCGCTACCCGGACCTTGCGGCGGTTTGGGCGCCGGCGACCGGGGCCGGGCGCGGCGCCTAGGCGCGGCGCCCGGGGCGGCTGCTGAACCAGGTCGCGGCAAGCACGATCGCCGCGCCGAGGAGCTGCATCGGCGTCAGGCTCTGCCCGAGCACTGCCCAGCCCAGCCCGACCGCGGTCAGCGGGCTGAGAAAGCCAAGCCCGGTGACGCGTTCCGGGCCGAGCCGCTCGATGCCGCGAAACCACAGGAAATAGGTCAGTGCCGCGCCGATCAGCCCGAGCCAGAGGAAGCCCGCGACGTTCACCGCGCTCAGCGGCGGCAGGGCCGGCTCGGCCGCAACGGCAAAGGGCACCAGCAGCAGCCCGCCCGCGGTCAGCTGCCAGGCGGTGAAGGTCAGTGCCGGAACCTCGGGCCGCCACTTCCGGGTCAGCACCACCCCTGCCGCCATCGACACCGCCCCGACCAGCGCCGCGGCGACGCCCACCGCGTCGAGCCGCGCCTGCGGTCCGAGTACCAGCAGCGCCACGCCGCCGATGCCGGCAAGTGCCGCAAGCACCCGTTGCGGCGTCAGCCGGGTACCGAGGAGGAGCCGCGCAAGGCCAAGCACGATCAGCGGCTGCACCGCGCCGAGCGTCGCCGCCACGCCACCGGGCAGCCGGTAGGCCGAGACGAAGAGCGCCGCCCAGAAGAGCGCGAAATTGAGCGCCCCGAGCCCCAGCAGCCGGCCCCAGAGCGCGGGCGGCGGCAGTTGCCGGGTGAGCGCCATCAGCAGCAGCCCCGCCGGCAGCGCGCGCAGCGCCGCGGCAGTCAGCGGATAGCCCGGCGGCAGCATCTGCGAGGTGACGATATAGGTCGTGCCCCAGATCATCGGGGCGGCGGCGGCCAGCAGCAGGTCGGCGGTTCGGGTCATGGCATCCTCATTTATCTCGACGTCGAGACATATCGGGCGGTTTATCTTGACGTCAAGATAGTTTTCGCCTAGATCCGCCGCATGGACCGCGTCGATGACATCCTTGCGCAATGGGCCCGCGAGCGGCCGGATCTGGACACCGGGCCGATGGGGCTGCTTGGCCGGCTGAAGCGGCTGACCGATCTGCTGTCAGAGGAGCTGACCGCGGTGTTCCGCGCCCATGGCCTGACCGCGGCGAGCTTTGACGTGCTGGCGACGCTGCGCCGCGCCGGGGCGCCCCATGCGCTCAGCCCCTCGGAGCTGATGGACTGGACGATGGTCGCCTCGGGGACGATGACGAACCGGCTCGACCGGCTCGAGGCCGAGGGGCTGATCGAGCGGCGGCCGAACCCGGCCGACGGGCGCGGCTCGATCGTGCAGCTTACGCCGCAGGGGCTGGCGCTGATCGACCGCGTCGTCACCGATCACGTCGCCAACCAGCACCGGCTGCTGGCGGCTTTGCCGCCCGAGCTGCGCGGGCCGGTGGGCGCGGGGCTGAAGGCCTGGCTGGCCGGGCTGGAAGCGGGGGCACGCTCGGCGGCCCCCGGGACGGGGCGCTGACGCCGCCGGTCGCCGTGCGGGGCATCCGCGGTCAGCGTGCCCGGCCATCCGCTGCGAGACGCACGCGGCACGCGGCTTTCGGAACCGGCGCGGGCTCCGGGCCGATCCGGTCTGCGGAAAGCAAGGGCGGGGGAGGGGGCGGCCCCCGGTGTGCCGGAGGGCCGCGCCTGCGGCCCGTGCCCCTTCCCCTCGGGCGATTCGCCCCGGTTCCCGCCGCCACCGCCTTTCCCCCCGGTTTCCCCCCCGGTTTTCTGCGCCTGCATTCGCCATTGCATCGGGCAGGGACGGCGGCACCTCGCCGCACCGCGCTGAATCCCACGCCTTTCCAAGCCTTTGCTGTTTGTGCTGGAAAAAATTCTTCGTATAGTCCGGGAAGAATCCAGTACCGGGGCTGCCACCCGGACACCCTTGGGGGAACGCACGCATGATCCGGTCCGAGCTGATCGCGAAGATCTCAGAGGAAAACCCGCATCTCTTCCAGCGCGACGTCGAGAAGATCGTCAACACGATCTTCGAGGAAGTCATCGAGGCCATGGCGCGCGGTGACCGGGTCGAGCTGCGCGGCTTCGGCGCCTTCTCGGTGAAGAAGCGCGACGCGCGCACCGGCCGCAACCCGCGCACCGGCGATGCCGTCGATGTCGAGGAAAAGCATGTGCCCTTCTTCAAGACCGGCAAGCTGCTGCGCGACCGGCTGAACGGAGAGGCGGACTGAGATGATGAAATACCTGCGCTTCCTGCTGCTCGGCGTGCTCGCCGTGCTGCTGGTGGCCATCGCGCTTGCCAATCGCGCCCCGGTGACGCTGCGGCTGCTGGCGCCCGAGACCGGGGAATTCCTCGGCTTCACCTGGGCGGTGCAGCTGCCGCTGTTCCTGGTGATCTTCGCCAGCCTGCTGATCGGGCTGCTGCTGGGCTTCGTCTGGGAATGGATGCGCGAGCACCGCATCCGTTCGGGCGCGGCGAAGACGGCACGCCATGCCGCCTGGCTCGAGGGCGAGCTGGAGCGGCTGAAGACCACCCACGAGGCGCCGAAGGACGAGGTCCTGGCGCTTCTCGACAAGACCGCGCGCTGAAATGGTGACGATCGCAGTCAATCGGGGCCGCCCGGGCGGCACGCGGGTAAAGATCTGCGGGCTCAGCCGGCCCTCCCATGTCGCGGCCGCCGTGGCGGCGGGCGCGGCCTATGTGGGCTTCGTCTTCTTCCCGAAATCGCCGCGCAACGTCTCGGCCGAGGTGGCGCGCGACCTCGCGCTCGACGTCCCCTTCGGCGTCGCCAAGGTCGGGCTGTTCGTCGATCCGAGCGATGCCTTCCTCGATGAGGTGCTGGCGCAGGTGCCACTCGATCTGGTGCAGCTCCATGGCCACGAAAGCCCCGAGCGGGTGGCCGAGCTGCGCGCCCGCGCCGGGCTGCCGGTGATGAAGGCGGTGGGGGTCTCGACCGCCGAGGACCTGCCCCATCTCGAGGCCTACGAGGCGGTGGCGGACCAGATCCTCGTCGATGCCAAGGCGCCTGCGGGCGCGGCGCTGCCGGGCGGCAACGGGTTGCCCTTCGACTGGCAGCTGATCGCCGGGCGCAGCTGGACGCGGCCCTGGATGCTGGCGGGCGGTCTCACCCCCGAGAACGTCGCCGAGGCGGTGCGCCTGACCGGCGCGACGCAGGTCGATGTCAGCTCCGGCGTCGAGAGCCTGCCGGGCGAGAAGGATGCAGAGCTGATCCGGGCCTTCGTCGCGGCGGCGCAGGGATGATCTGCTGGCGCGAGGCGGGCGAGGCCGACCTTGCGCCGGTGCTGGCGCTGCTTTCCGACGACCGCCGCGATGCCGATCCGCAACCGATGGCGCCCGAGGTGGCACTTGCGCTCTGGCACGAGATGGTGGCGCAGGGCGTCACCCGGCTGATCGTCGGCACCGATGACGCGGGGCAGATCGTCGCCACCTATCAGCTCTCGGTCCTCACGGGGCTTTCGCTTGCCGCGCCCCGGCGCGCGCAGATCGAGGCGGTGCGGGTCGCAGCCGGGCTGCGCGGGCAGGGGATCGGTGCCGCGCTGATGGCTGATGCCGAGGCGCGTGCCCGGGCTGCGGGGGCCGTCGTGATGCAGCTGACCACCCATGTCTCGCGCACCCGGGCCCACGCCTTCTACGAGCGGCTTGGCTTTACCCGCAGCCACTTTGGCTATAAACGCAAGCTCGACTGAACGCGCGAGGTGAGACGATGGCGCTCGTTGTTTCTCTTGAAAAAGAGACTGACCGGACTCTTCGGTCTGTGCATCCGACGCAACTTCCGTGCAAGTATATGGTCGGCGAATTCGATGGGAAGAGAGTGCTGCAATTGAACACCTATGGTTCGGTGTCGCGCGAAATTCCCGGCAAACTGAGCCAAACGCTTCAGTTCGATGAGGCCGCCGCGCTGCAACTCTATCGGATGCTAAAGTCCGAGTTTGGATTTAAGGAGTGACGATGGCCGAGGACCTTCCCAACAGCTTCATGACCGGCCCGGACGAGAACGGGCGCTTCGGCATTTTCGGCGGGCGTTTCGTCTCCGAAACGCTGATGCCGCTGATCCTGGAGCTCGAGGCGCAATACGAACACGCCAAGACCGACCCGGAATTCTGGGCCGAGATGGAGTATCTGTGGAAATACTATGTCGGCCGGCCCTCGCCGCTCTATTTCGCCGAGCGGCTGACCGAGGAGCTGGGCGGCGCCAAGATCTATCTCAAGCGCGAGGAGCTGAACCACACCGGCGCGCATAAGATCAACAACGTGCTGGGGCAGATCCTGCTCGCCCGCCGCATGGGCAAGACCCGGATCATCGCCGAGACCGGCGCCGGTCAGCACGGCGTGGCGACGGCGACGGTCTGCGCCAAGTTCGGGCTGAAATGCGTCGTCTACATGGGCGCGACCGATGTCGAGCGGCAGGCGCCGAACGTGTTCCGGATGCGGCTTCTGGGCGCCGAGGTGCACCCGGTGACCTCGGGCCGCGGCACGCTGAAGGACGCGATGAACGATGCGCTGCGCGATTGGGTCACCAATGTGCGCGACACCTTCTATTGCATCGGCACGGTGGCGGGCCCGCATCCCTATCCGGCGATGGTGCGCGATTTCCAGTCGGTGATCGGCAAGGAAACCCGCTGGCAGCTTGAAGAGCTCGAAGGCGAGGGCCGGCTGCCCGACACGCTGATCGCGGCAATCGGCGGCGGCTCGAACGCGATGGGGCTGTTCTATCCGTTCCTCGACGACCCTTCGGTGAAGATCATCGGCGTCGAGGCCGGCGGCCATGGCGTCGACGCGCGGATGGAGCATTGCGCCTCGCTCACCGGCGGGCGCCCGGGCGTGCTGCACGGCAACCGCACCTATCTGCTGCAGGACGAGGACGGCCAGATCCTCGAAGGGCATTCGATCTCGGCCGGGCTCGACTATCCGGGGATCGGGCCGGAGCATGCCTGGCTGCATGACATCGGCCGCGCGGACTATGTCTCGGTGACCGACATGGAGGCGCTCGACGCCTTCCAGATGCTGTGCCGGACCGAGGGCATCATCCCGGCGCTGGAGCCGAGCCACGCGCTGGCCCATGTGAAGAAGATCGCGCCGACCCTGCCCAGGGACCACATCATCGTGGCCTGCCTTTCGGGCCGTGGCGACAAGGACATCTTCACCGTCGCGCGCCATCTCGGCGTCGAGATGCAGGGCTGACAGGGGCAGGGCGGGGGCGTCCCCGCCCGCCGCCGCACCGCGCCTTCCGGGCGCTCAGTCGCGGTTCTTCTTTTTCTTCTTCTTCGGCAGCTCGCCCGCCTGCATCAGCTGGGCAAGCTCGGCCGCATCATGGCGGGCAAGCCGCGCGAACCAGTCGTCGGCGCTCTGCACCATCTGCGCCAGCGGCGCGAGACGCGGGTCGTCCGAGCCCTCCGCCAGTGCCGCAAGCCGTTCGGCCAAAGGCGCGAGATCGCGGCGCTGACGCTCGATCAGCAGCGCGCGCAGCAGCGCCCAGGGGTCGGGATCGGCGACGAAGTAATCCTTGCGCGAGCCGAAGCTGCGCGCCGCCTGGATCAGGCCGCGCTCGCGCAGTTCTTTCAGTGCCACCGAGACGTTGGAACGGGACAGACCGAGGATCGTCACCAGATCCTCGGCCGAGGGCGCCTGCGCGGCGCGCCAGATCGCGGCGAAACAGGCGCCGGCGGGGCGGCTGAGGCCGAAGCGGGGAGCCGCTTCGGCAAAGAGGCGGGCAAGATCCGGGGGCGGGGTGGCAGGCATTCGCGGTCTCCTTCGCCCCCGGTTCTAGCAGGGCTTTGCGGGCTTGTCGCCCTCTGCCCTGCGCCCCGATGCCGCGTCGCAGCTTAACCGGCGAGGCAGCCCGAAATCGTGTCGGCAAGGCCCTGCATCAGCCGCTCGTAGAGGTCCGCGCCATAGCTCAGCGTGCTGCCCGAGGGATCGAGCGCGCCGCCGAGCTTGACGCCGGTGCCCTCGATCAGCCGCTCGGCCGGGCGGGTGTCATGCTGGGCCTCGGGGAAGGCGCAGACGACGCCGTCGGCGGTCAGGTCGGCGCGCAGCTCGGCCAGATGCGCGGCCCCCGGATCGGTCGCGTCACCCAGTGCGATCGCGCCCGCGACCTTCAGCCCGTAATGGTCGGCGAAATAGCCGTAGGCGGCATGGAAGACGACGAAGGGGCGGTCCTTCACCGGCGCAAGCTCGGCCGTCAGCGTGGCGTCGAGCGTGGCGATCTTCGCCTTTGCGGCCGCGGCATTGGCGGCATAGGTCGCGGCATGCTCGGGATCGAGGCGGCTGAATTCGTCCGCGATCAGGCCAAGCCAGAGCTCGGCATTCGCCGGGTCGAGCCAGGCGTGCGGGTCGAGGCCGGCATGGACGTGGCCGTCCTCATCCTCGTCGCCATGCGCATCCGCGCCCTCGGCGGCATGGTCATGTGCGTCGGCCGCGTGCTCATCCGCCCCGTGCTCGTCCTCGTGGTCATGCGGTGCGGCGAAGTCCTGCCGGTGCGTGCCCTCGGCATGCAGCAGCGACAGCACATGCGCATCGGGCGCGACCGAGGTGATCGCGCGGTCGAGCCAGGGGGTCATCTCGGCCCCGACCCAGAGCACCAGATCCGCCTGTTCGAGGGCGCGCGCCTGCGACGGCTTCATCTGATAGCTGTGCGCATTCGCGCCCTGTTCGAGCAGCACCTCGACCGGGCCGAGATCGCCCATCACCTGCAGTGCGAGCGACTGCACCGCGGGCAGGTCGGTCACCACCTTCGGCACCTCGGCCCAGGCGAGGCCGGGCAGGGCGGTGCCCCCCAGCAGGGCGGCAAGCAACAGGGGAGAGCGCATGAGGAACCTCTTCATCTCTTGTGATCGGGGCTCCGGTTATTTATGTTATATCGTAACGCGTCAAGGGAAATGTGATAAGATAACATGAACAACGAATCCGATCCCGATGCCGCGGCGGCCTTCGCGACGCATGACCACAGCGCCTGCATGGGCGAAACGCTGGCGCGGGCCGAGGCCGAGGCGGCACGGCGCGGCGCGCGGCTGACCCCGGTGCGGCGCCGCACGCTTGAGATCTTGCTCGAGTCGCATCGCGCCATGGGGGCCTATGAGATGCTCGACCGGCTTGCCGCCGAGGGCTTCGGCAACCAGCCGCCCGTCGCCTATCGCGCGCTCGAGTTCCTGGTCGAGAACGGGCTGGCGCATCGGGTGCGGCGGCTCAATGCCTTTGCCGCCTGCATGCACCCGGGCGAGGTGCATGCGCCGGTCTTCCTGATCTGCCGCGCCTGCGACAGCGTCGCCGAGGCGCCCGGCGCGCCGGTGCGGGCGGCGCTGGACGAGGCTGCTGCCGCGCTTGGCTTCACCATCGAACGCGCGAATATCGAGGCGCTTGGCCTGTGCCCTGCCTGCGCCGGGAAGGAAGCGCCATGATCCCGCTCATCACCGCCACCGGCCTCAGCGTCCGCCATGGCGAGGCCGAGGTGCTGTCGGACGTCGACTTCACCATCGCGCCCGGCGAGATCGTCACCGTCGTCGGGCCGAACGGCTCGGGCAAGTCGACGCTGATCCGCGCGCTGATCGGGCTCGAGCCGCTGGCCCGCGGCACGGTGCGCCGGCGCGAGGATCTGGTGATCGGCTACGTGCCGCAAAAGCTGCACATCGACCCGAGCCTGCCGATGACCGTGCGCCGCTTCCTGTCGCTGCCGCGGCGGGTGGACGATGCCTCGGCCGAGGCGGCGCTGATGCGCACCGGCGTGCCGGGGCTTGGCGGGCGGCAGATCTCGCGGCTGTCGGGCGGGCAGTTCCAGCGCGTGCTGCTGGCGCGCGCGCTGCTGGCGCGGCCCGACATCCTGATCCTCGACGAGCCGACGCAGGGCCTTGACCAGCCCGGCACCGCGGCCTTCTACAAGCTGATCGAGGAGGTTCGCGGCGAGACCGGCAGCGCCGTGCTGATGGTCAGCCACGACCTGCATGTGGTGATGTCGGCCTCGGACCGGGTGATCTGCCTGAACGGTCATGTCTGCTGCGCCGGCACGCCGCGTGTGGTCTCCGCGGCGCCGGAATACCGCGCGCTCTTCGGGCTCGGCACCGGTGGCGCCTTCGCGCTGTACCGCCACGTCCACGATCACGACCACGAGGCGGATGAGGGCCACGGCCACGATCCGAGCGCGCCGCATTGCGCCCATCCCCACAGCCACGAGCACGATCATGCTTGACGATTTCCTGATGCGTGCCGGGCTTGCCGGCATCGGCCTGACGCTCGCCACCGGGCCGCTCGGCTCTTTCGTGGTGTGGCGGCGCATGGCCTATTTCGGCGACGCGACGGCCCATGCCGCGATTCTGGGAGTGGCGCTCAGCTTCGGCTTCGGCCTGTCGGTCTATGTCGGCACGCTCGCCGTGGCGCTCGCCATGGCGGTCACCGTGGCGATCCTGTCGGGGCGCGGCCATGCGATGGACACGATGCTTGGTGTGCTGGCCCATGCGGCGCTCGCCTTCGGTCTGGTCGCCGCCTCCTTCATCTCGGGGCTGCGCGTCGATCTGAGCGCCTATCTCTTCGGCGACATCCTGGCGGTGAGCCGCGCCGATGTCGGCATCATCTGGGCCGGCTCGGCGCTGGTCGCGCTGCTGCTCGCCTGGCGCTGGCAGGGGCTGCTCACCGCCACGGTGAACGAGGAACTGGCCCAGGCCTCGGGGCTGAACCCGCGGGCCGAACAGCTGGTGCTGACGCTGGCCCTCGCGCTGACCGTCGCGGTGGCGATCAAGATCGTCGGCGCATTGCTGATCTCGGCGCTGCTGATCCTGCCTGCGGCCGCGGCGCGGCAGCTCGCGCGCGGGCCCGAGGTGATGGCGCTCGGCGCGACGGCAGTCGGCAGCCTCTCGGTTCTGGCCGGGCTTGCCGCCTCGCTGCGTTGGGACGCGCCGGCCGGGCCGTCGATCGTCGCCGCGGCGGCGGTGCTCTTCGCCGTTTCGCTGCTTGTCCGCCGCCGCAGCTGAGTCGTAGCGCGGGCGTCCACGGTCCGGACAAACACCCGGAATCACGCGGATTTCCGCAAGGGATCCGGGGGATCACGCGAGCGTGTCTGGTGCGGAGGACCACGGCTGGGGAAACTCGTGCCAAAGTGCAACAGTTCGGCCCCACTGCGCATCCCCGAGCGAGATTCTCTCTTTGCAAGTCACACTGCCTGTGCAAATCTCGCCCCGATGCTGCCAAACAAGGCGGCTGTCAAAAGTAATGACGGAGATTACTATGAAAAAGCTCGCTACCATCGCCCTGGCCCTCGGCCTGTCGGCTTCGACCGCTTTCGCCGGCGGCTACACCGCTCCGGTCGTCGAGGCCGAACCGGTCGTCGTGAAACAGTCGTCGTCGTCGAACGCCGGCATCCTGATCCCGGCGCTGCTGCTCGTCGGCATCGCGGTCGCCGCGTCGTCGAACTAATTTCGACGATCCTTCGGGATCTCGAAAGGGGCCGGAAAGCATCGCTTTCCGGCCCTGTTCATTTTCGTGCCCCGCAAGAGGTGTGGCGCGACGGGGCAGGGCCCGACATGCAAAAGGCGCGCCATCGGCGCGCCCTTGTCGTTTCGGGGGATGGTGCGGCGCTCAGGGCCGCACGGTCTGGATCGTGACATAGCCGAGCTGCGGCGAGATCCACTGCCGCGAGGCGACGATCTGGCCCGCGGCCGAAACGATGAAGGTGTCGTCCATCTTCATCCCCAGCCCCTCGCAATGCTCGACCACCTGCCGGCCCGACCAGGTCTGCCCGGCGAAGGGATAGCTGGTGTCGGCGCCGACGCTGACCGTGCAGTCGAGCGGGATCGGCCGCTCGAGCCCGAGCCCGTCGAGATAGCGGATCACCTTCTTGCCGGTGCCGGGCGTGCGGGCGCGGATCAGCCGCCCGGTCTGCTCGACCTCGGCCGACATCATGTCGAAGCCGAGCCCGCGCGTGCCGGCCAGCATCCCGCCGCGCAGGATCACCGCCTGCATCGAAGGCGTGGCATAGGTGCGCATCGTGCCGTTTTCGCCGATCATCCCGAGGATCGAGACGTTCTTCGGCGTCTCCTGCGACAGAAGGATCAGCGGGCCCTTGTTCAGCTCGAGTGACGAGCGCGCCATCGCCTCGGCATCGGGGGCGGCGGCCACGGTCTTGTCACGCTTGAAGGTGGAGAAGATCTGCTTGATCGACTCGCCGGCCATGCGGCTGTTCTCGGTCTGGTTGGTGTCCGAGCCACAGGCGGCGAGCCCGCCCAGACCGATCACTGCGGCCAGGGCGAGCGCCCGGCTCCGAAGGCCCGTCATCGCCAGAATCTCCCCCAGCTGTCGTAAAGGTCGCCGGTATGTGCCATGCGCACGGTCTCGTAGAGCCGGCCGTCGATGTCGAGCCGCGCGCCGCCGTCGCGCATCAGCGGGCGGATCGTGGTCTTCAGCTTGTTGACCGAGGGCCGGCCGGTGGTCCAGGCGACCGGGATCGTCAGGCGGATGCCCTTGTCGAACGAGCCTTCGCCGAAATCATCCGAGGACATGTCGGTGAAGGTCGCGAAGGCGCCCACGCTCCAGCCGTTCTCGAATTCGCGGTCGATGGCGATCGTCGCGCCCCAGTCCTTGGCGAGGTAGCGGCCGACGTCGAGCTCGGCGGTATAGCCCTTGCCGATGTCGTAATAGGCCGAGACATGGCCGGTGACGGTGGAATAGTCCTGCAGGCCGAAATGCTGGTCGAAGTCGCGCTGCTTGGCCCAGTTCGCCTCGATCCCGAGGGCGAGGCGGCTGTCGACCGGGGCCCAGAGCACTTCGCCCGAGACGCCCGCATACATCCGCTCGAGATAGCCGGCGCTGACGCGGGTATAGAGGTTCTCGCTCAGATGGCCGTATTTCGCCAGCGTCAGGCGCTGGATCGCGAGATCGCCGTTCTTCTGGTATTCGGCGAGATCGGAGCGCACGTGCTGCACCACCGAGTTCGACACCCGCGTGCTGTCCTCGAGGTTGCCGACGACCTTCTGCCGCACCGTGCCCGACAGCACGAACCCCGGCGCCATCTCGTAGCGCGCCGAAAGCTCGGCGCCCACGTCGAGGCGGAACGGGTTGTCCGGGTCGAAGATCGAGGCTTCGGCATAGGGCGTCAGCGCCCACTGGAACCGCGGATAGACGGCATCGCTGCGCACGAGCCCCGGCGCGTCCTGCGGCGCGGCGGTGATCGCGACCTGCGGCAGCATGTCGTAGGAGTTGGTGTTCTCCATCCGCTCGAGATCCGAGCGGCGGAAGGTGACCGAGGACAGAGCCATGCCTTTCTGCACCGGCGTCACCACGATCGTCTCGACCGAGGGCGGCAGCGCGCGCGTCGCCATCCGTGCGACATGGCCGATCGCCTGCGGTTCGGCGCCGTAGGTCTCGTTGCGCACGCGCAGCTCGGCCCGGGTCGCGCTGAGCGACATCGATTCGAGGATCTGGCCGTCCTTGGCGAGGCTTGCCGCAAGGGCCTTCTGGATGCCCGGATGCACCTCGGGGTCGGCGGCCCAGGCCCCCGACCAGCCCTCGGGATCGGCGGCGGGGGCAGGGCGCGGCCGCACCGGCAGCGGCGCCTTCTCGATCCCCGAGGGGAACGGCGGCGAGTGCGGGTCGATGTTGCGCACGAATTGCAGGCCGACCTTCTCGCCGTACATGTAGTAAAGCTGCACGCCGAAGAATTCGCTCACCTGGTAGTCGGCGGCGAAGTTGATCGAGCTGTTGCGCTCGAACCCGTCGAGCTGGGCTTCCTTGGCATAGGCGTCCGAGGAATATTCGGCCTTCAGCGTCAGCCGGTCGGTCGCGGCATAGGAGATGCCGAAGAACGGCGCGAAATCGCCCTTGAACCAGGAGCCGGAGTTGAACTTGCCGCCGGTGCTGGTGACGTCATACCCGGGGCGGGTGCCGGTCGAGCCGATCGAGCCGAAGGAGCCGAGCCGGCCCCAGCCGAGGCCGCCGCTGACCCGCAGCTTCGGCCCGAAGCTTTTCGTCGCAACGATGTATTCCGAGGAATAGACGCCGGTGCCGATGAAGTCCTGCAACCCGATCGCCATCGCCGGGGTCCAGCCCCACTTGCCTTCGTCGAGGAACTGGAAGCGCAGGTCGAAGGAGCGGTCGTAGAGCGCTTCATAGCGGCCGGTGCCGTCGTCCTTCGGCATCAGCCCGGGCACCTTCGAATAGCGGAAGGCGCCGGTCAGGCGCGGCGTGATCTGGAAGGTCAGCGTGTTACGCATGGTGCCGTCGGTCAGCCCCATCAGCGACAGGCCAAGCTCGCCATCGGGGCGCACCTCGGCCGTCGGCATGTCGATCAGGCCGGCCATGCCGAAGGTGTTGCGGCTCTGCCCGATCAGCGGTTCGGCGTGGCCCGCCGGAGCGGCAATGCCAGCCGCCACCGAGAATGCGCCAAGTGCCCCCGCAACCTTTGCCCTGCGTCTGCGTTTGCGCTGAATGCTCGAGACCGTCACGCTTCCCTCCGCCGTCTTTGCGCCAGTTATACCGGCTTTTCTCATGGGAGCGAGAGGAAAGCCTTGGCCGGCGGCAAAACCCTGCCGTCTCTGGCGCGGCTGCATCACCTTGCGGCAGTTTCTCAATCACCGGGTGGCGTTGCGGCAATCCGCCCCAATGAAACATCGAAAATACATGATATCATGAACGCCGTTCCCGCGGGAGAATCGGATGCCCGCCCGGCCCTCGGCTTGCCAGCGCTGCCGGCCAGGGCGGACAGATACCGGCGCGGCGGCCTTGCGTCCCTTGCCGCCGCGCCAGTGTCTTTTCGGTCCCCGTCTTGTCGGGACGGGCCCGCCCGCGGACCCGCCCCCGCGGCTCAGCCGTAGCGGTAGGGCTGGCCGGCCTTGACCATGGTTTCGTTGTATTTCTTGATGATCTCGACGACCTTTGTCTTCAGCGGGCTCTCGGCGGCGATCTCGTCCCAGAATTTGTGCGCGGCCGCTTCCATCTTGGCGTAATCCTCGGCCGGGATCGAGGTCAGCTTCATGTCCGCCCCCTCGACGCGCAGTTTCGCCTCGCCCGCCCAATACCACCATTGCCGGTGATAGTGCGACTGGTCGAAGCAGGTCTGCATCAGCTGCTTGAGGTGGTCGGGCACCTCGTTCCAGCGGTCCATATTGGCGAAGAAATGGCCGATCCAGGCGCCCGAGATGTTGTTCGTCAGGAAATAGGGCGCCACCTTCGACCAGCCCGAGGTGTAATCCTCGGTGATCCCCGACCAGGCGAGGCCGTCGAGCTCGCCCGTTTGCAGCGCGACCTCGACATCTTCCCAGGGCAGGGTGACCGGCACCACGCCGAATTGCGCGAGGAAGCGGCCCGCGGTCGGGAAGGTGAAGACGCGCTTGCCGTTCAGGTCGGCGAGGCTGGTGATCGGCTCCTTCATGTTGAAGTTGCACGGGTCCCAGGAGCCCGCCGAGATGTGCTTGATCCCGACCTTGGCGTATTCCTCTTCCCAGATCTCTTTCAGCCCCCAGGAGTTGAAGAGCGCGGGCACGTCGAGCGAATAGCGCAGCGCGAAGGGGAAATAGCCGCCGAACACGGTGACCTCGGTGGGCGAGGCCATCGAATCGTCGTCGGACTGCACCGCGTCGATCGTGCCGTTCTGCATCGCGCGGAACAGCTCGGCCGTCGGCACCAGCTGGTCCGAGGTGTAAAGCTCGATCTCCATCTGGCCGTTGGCGATGGTGTTGAAGGCCTCGATCGCGGGCTTCACCACCTCCTCGGCCAGCGCCGGGCCGGCATAGGTCTGCAGCCGCCACTTGATCGCCTTTTCCTGCGCCACCGCCGGCGCGGCGAGCCCCGCCGCCGCCGCACCCACGGCGCCGGTCGTCAGGAATTTCCGTCTGGTCGTCGTCATCTGTCTCTCCTTGTTGGTCGAATGCCCCGTTTCGGGGTCGTTGCGATTGTCGGGGGGGGGGGGATTGCGGGGGGCTCAGCGGCCCAGCACCTCGCGCGGCAGCCACAGCGCGAGCTCGGGGAAGACCATCACCAGCACCAGTGTCAGGATCATCACGAGGACGAAGGGGAAGACCGAGCGATAGATCACCGGCAGGGTGAACTCGGGCGGCGCCATCGCCTTCATCAGGAACAGGTTGTAGCCGAAGGGTGGCGTCAGATAGGCGATCTGGCAGGTGATGGTGTAGAGCACGCCATACCAGACGAGATCGAAGCCCAGGCTTTTCGCAAGGCTGACATAGACCGGCGCCACGATCACCAGCATTGCGGTGTCGTCGAGGAACATCCCCATCACCAGAAAGCTCGCCTGCATCAGCACCAGCACCTGCCAGGGCGCAAGGCCGAGGCTGTTCAGGAAGAAGTTGTTGATCGCGCGGCCCGCGCCGAGCCCGTCGAAGACCGCCCCGAAAGAGAGCGCCGCGGTGATGATCATCATGAACATCACGGTGATCATCAGCGTCTGCCGCGTCGCGGTCTCGAACACCGCCCGGGTGAAGCGGCCCTTGACCAGCGCCGCGGCGACCGAGGCAAGCGCGCCGATCACCGAGGCCTCGGTCAGGCTTGCCCAGCCATTGAGGAACGGCACCATCATCGCGACGAAGATGAAGACCGGCAGCAGCCCGGCGCGCAGCAGCCGGAACCGTTCGGGCCAGGAAATCAGCGCGCGCTCCTCAGCCGGCATCGGCGGGGCAAGGGCGGGGTTCAGCTTGCAGCGGATGACGATGTAAAGGACGAAGAGCGCCGCCATCAGCATCCCGGGCACCGCGCCCGCGAGCCACAGGTTCGACACCGGCTGCCGCGCGATCAGCGAGAACAGCACCAGCACCACCGAGGGCGGGATCAGGATGCCGAGGCTCGATCCCGCCTGGATCACCCCCGAGATCATCAGCCGGTCATAGCCGCGCCGCACGAGTTCCGGCAGGGCGATGGTGGCGCCGATCGCCATGCCGGCAACCGAGAGCCCGTTCATCACCGAGATCATCACCATCAGCAGGATCGTCCCGATCGCAAGTCCGCCGGGCAGGGGGCCGAACCAGACGTGGAACATCCGGTAGAGATCTTCGGCAAGCCGGCTCTCGCTCATCACATAGCCCATGAAGACGAACATCGGCAGGGTCAGCAGCGGCGTCCATTTCATCAGTTTCATCACCGCGGAAAAGCCCATGTCGGTGCCGCCCGGCCCCCAAAGGGCCAGCGCCGCGATGACGGCGACGAAGCCGATTGCGCCGAACACCCGCTGCCCGGTGATCATCATCAGGAGCATCGTCGAGAACATCAGGATCGCGATGGTGTTGTGATCCATCAGATCTTCTCCCCGCGCAGGGTAGCCACGTCGCGGATCAGGATCGACACCGCCTGCAGCAGCATCAGCGCGAAGGACAGGCTGATGATCCCCTTGATCGGCCAGAGCACCGGGCGCCAGGCGGTCGGGTTGCGCTCGCCGACCTCGACGGAATAGGCCGTCGAGTCGAGCGCGCCCCAGAGCATCACGCCCAGATAGAACATCAGGCAGAAGACGGTGAACACGTCCCAGCCCGCCCGTCCCTTCGTCGAGAAGCGGGAATAGAGCAGGTCCATGCGCACATTGGCATCGGTCTGCAGCGCCCAGGGCGCCCCCAGCATGTAATAGGCGACGAGGGTGAACTGCGCCATCTCGAGCGTCCAGATCGCCGGAATGTGCAGGATCTTGGTGAAGGACGACCACAGCAGGATCGCCATCATTGCATAGAGCAGGTACATCGCGACGCGGCCGAGCCTGCGGGTCAGCCCGTCGATCAGATGCACATAGGATATCAGCGCGGCGGGCATCAGTGCCTCCGCCGCCGCATGCGCCTGCCGGTCATTCACATCCCCTGTCGTGGTCTGGTTTTTCTTGCGTTGCGGGCAAGGCTCGGCCCGGCCCCGCGCGGCTGTCAACGGCGGATGGATTTTGACCGTCCGTTACAATCTCACGGGGCGGCGCTTTGCGCGAATGACAGGAGCCCTGCCTGTTTTGGTGGCAGGCCGGAAATCTGCGGCGGCATCGCAAAAGTTGCGAAAAAATCTCTTGCAACACGAAAATGATGCCTTATGTTTGACGTCGCTACGTTGTTCCGACCGCACCTGTCTCCTTCATCGGCTTCAGTCTGCTTTTCGATCTGACCAAGCCGGGCTGTCGCAATTCCGTGGGCAGCAAACATCAAGGAGATCTCGCGATGGCCAAGGGCACCGTGAAATGGTTCAATTCCACCAAGGGCTTCGGCTTCATCCAGCCGGACAGCGGCGACAAGGACATCTTCGTCCACATCTCGGCCGTTGAACGCGCCGGCATCCCGCACCTGGCCGACGGCCAGAAGGTGACCTTCGAAATCGAGACCGGCCGTGACGGCCGTCAGTCGGCGCGCGATCTGGCTCTTGCCTGATTGCCGGCTGCGGGCGCCGGATCGGCGCCCGGAACGCTCGACGAAGACCTGAAATTCCGTTCCCCGACGTCAGCCGGGGAACATCTCTGGTGGCACCAGAGCCGCCCCGCGCGCCCGGCTCTCCTGCCCGCGCACCCTCCCCGAAAATCACCGGTCCGGATCACGTGAGCGCGCGTCGCTGTCACGTTGCAGGCGCTTTCGCCATGGCTTCCAATCGCGGCAAATATCCCGGGGGTGAGGCCCGTGAGGGCCGAGGGGGCAGCGCCCCCTCGCTTCAGGCGCCGATCACCATCAGATCCGCGGCATTCAGCCCCAGCACCACGGTCTCGCCGACCCGCGGCGGCACCGAATGGGCGGCGTTGAAGGTGTCGAACGCCAGGCTCTGGCCACCGAGATCGGCGCGCAGCCGGATCACCGAGCCGAGGAAATCGACCTCGGTGATCTGACCCGACAGGCCAAGCTCGCAGGCGCCTTGCCCCAGCCGCACCGCCTCGGGGCGCAGCCCCAGCGTGACATGGCCCGCGGGCAGGGGGCGGTGCAGCACCACCTCGGTGCCGGCGAGTGCCACGCGCCCGGTCGCGCCATCCTTCACCTCGGCCTCGATCGTGTTCAGCGTGCCGACGAAGCCCGCGACGAAGCGGGTGGCGGGGGTGTTGTAGATCTCGAACGGCGTGCCGACCTGATCGGCCACGCCCTGATGCATGACGACGATCCGGTCCGACATCGACAGCGCCTCTTCCTGGTCATGCGTCACGAAGATCGTGGTGATGCCGAGCCGGCGCTGGATCGCGCGGATCTCGTTGCGCAGCGACACCCGGATCTTCGCATCGAGCGCCGAGAGCGGTTCATCGAGCAGCAGCACCCGCGGCCGCGGCGCCAGCGCGCGGGCAAGCGCCACGCGCTGCTGCTGCCCGCCCGAGAGCTGGAACGGATAGCGCCCGCCCAGATCGGGCAGGCCGATCAGGTCGAGCATCTCCTCGACCCGCCCGGCGATCTCCTTCGCCGGCGTGCCCTTCACCTTCAGCCCGAAGCCGACGTTCTGCGCCACGGTCAGGTTCGGAAACAGCGCATAGGCCTGGAACACCATGCCGATGTTGCGCGCGTTCGCGCGCAGCCGCACCATGTCGGCGCCGTCGATCGCGATCGACCCCGAGCTCGGCGTCTCGAAGCCCGCGACCATGCGCAGCACCGTGGTCTTGCCGCAGCCCGAGGGGCCAAGCAGCGAGATGAACTCGCCCTGCTCGACGGTGAGGTTGAAATCCTTCACCACACGGGTCGGCCCGAAGCTCTTTTCGAGGTGAGAGAGGGTGAGGAAGGTCATCGCGCAGCCTTGTCGTGTTTCGAGAATCGGGTGACGAGCTGGATCAGCCCCATGCAGGCCCAGGTGATGACGAAGGCGATGGTCGCCAGCGCGAAGGGCTCGTAGGCGCGGTTGGCGCCCATCAGCTGCAGATAGGGGCCGAAGGCCGGCCGGTTGAGCAGGGCCGCCATGGTGAACTCGCCCATCACGATGGCGAAGGTCACGAAGGCGCCCGAGAGGACGGAGACGAGAACATTGGGCAGGATCACCCGGGCCAGGATCGTGCCCCAGCCCGCGCCGAGCGACTGTGCCGCCTCGGTCAGGGTGGCGACGTCGATGGTGCGCAGCCCGGTATCGACGGCGCGATACATGTAGGGCAGCGACAGGGTGACATAGCCGAAGACCAGCAGCAGGTTGGTGCCGAAGATCGTGCCGGTCAGCGGCAGCACGCTCGAGGTGTTGTAAAGCCGGATATAGCCGAAGACGATGACGATCGCCGGGATGACGAGCGGCAGCAGGGTGACGAACTCGACATAGGGCCGCAGCCCCGGCATCTTCAGCCGCACCCAGAAGGCGGTGGGCACCACGATCGCCATGCCGACGGCGATGGTCAGCAGCGCCATCCCCACGGAGAAGCTGAAGGTCTCGCGAAAGCGCGGATCGGCCAGCACGACGCGATAGGCCTCGAGGCTGTAGATCCCGCGCTTCATCGACAGCGAGAACTCGACCATGCCGAGAAGCGGCAGGATGAAATAGGCCATCCCGAGAAGCAGGATCGCCCAGGCGGCAGCGCGTTTCATTTCAGCCACCTCTCGGAGCGCATGCGCAAAACGATATAGAGCACGTTTGCCACGCCGGTGATCAGGATCATGCCGAAGGCCATGGCATAGCCCAGATGCGGGTTGCCGAGCACGTCGCCGCGGATCTGCGCGAAAAGCATGATCGGCACGATGTTCAGGCTCGAGCCGGTCAGCGCGATCGCCGTCGCCACCGCGCCGAAGGCATTGGCGAAGAGCAGCGCGAAGGTGCCGAGGATCGAGGGGAAGAGGATCGGCAACGCCACCATCCGCCAGTATTGCGCCCCCGAGGCGCCGAGGCAGGAGGCGGCCTCGCGCCACTCGCGCTTGAGCCCGTCAAGCGCGGGGGTGATGATCAGGATCATCAGCGGGATCTGGAAGAACAGATAGGTGATGGTCAGGCCCCAGAAGCTGAGGATGTTGAAGCCGTAGACCCGCAGGTTGATGCCCAGATGCGTCTTCAGCGCCAGCGTCACCAGGCCAAGCGGCCCGAGCGTGGCGAGGAAGGCGAAGGCGAGCGGCACGCCGGCGAAGTTCGAGGCGACGCCCGAGAAGGTCAGCAGCGGCGAGCGGATCGACCGCGGCAGCCCGCCGAGCACCATCGCCGCCGCCATCAGGAAGCCGACAAGACAGCCAAGCGCCGCCGAGGCGACCGAGATCTTGATCGAGATCCAGTAGCTCGACAGGATCGAATCGGTGAACAGCCCGGCGATGTTTTCGAAGGTGAAGCTGCCGTCGGCGCGCTGGAAGGCGCCGAGCACGATCTTCATCGTCGGCGCGATCAGGAACAGCGCGACAAAAAGCGCGAAGGGCGCAAGCCCGAGCCAGGTCAGGGGCAGGCGCCGGCGGGCAGGGGGAGGGGTATCGCTCACGGGTCCGTCCGTTCGGAAAGGCAAAGGCCGCCCCCGATAACGGGGGCGGCACGAGGGGCGAGAGGCCCCGATTTACTGGACGTTCGCGCCGACGACCTTGTCCCAGCCGGCGACGACCGCTTCCTTGTTCGCGCCCTGCTCGTCGAGCGAGGGGAAATAGGCCTTGGCATAGCTTTCGGCCGGCGGCAGGGCGTCGATCAGCTCCTGCGGGACCTTGCCGGCGGCGGCCATCGCGTTGAAGCGCGCCGGGTGGCAATAGCCCTTCAGCCAGAGGTTCTGGCCCTCGTCCGAGTAGATGTATTCCATCCACAGCTTCGCCGCGTTCGGATGCGGCGCATGGGCCGAGATCGCCTGCACGTAGACACCGGCAAGCACGCCCGAGGCCGGCACCACGACCTCGACCGGCGGGTTGCCGGCGAGCGTGTCGCGGGCCGCGAGCGCGTTGTAGTCCCACATCACCACGATCGGCGTCGCGCCCTGCGCAAGCGTGCCGGCCTTGCCGATCACCGGAACGAAGTTCTTCTCGTCGTTCAGCTTCTTGAAGAAGCCGAGGCCCTTCTCGCCGGCGTCCTTGCCGGCCTTGCCGCCCTCGGACATGCCGGCGGCGAGCACCGCGAGAATCGCCTGGTTCGAGGCGCGCGGATCGCCCGCGAGCGCCACCTGGCCGGCGTAGTCGGATTTCAGCAGGTCGGACCAGTCGGTCGGCACGGTGTCGACGAGGTCCTTGTTCACCATGAACGACATGACGCCGTAATAGTCGCCATACCAGTAGCCGTCGGCGTCCTTGATGGTGTCCGGGATCTCGTCCCAGCCCGAGACCTTGTAGGGCTGGATCAGCCCTTCTTCCTTGGCCTGCGGGCCGAAGCTCAGACCGACGTCGATCACGTCGGGAGCCTGCGGGCCGGTGTTGCCCTTGTTGGCGCGGATCGCCTCGAGTTCATCGGCCGAGCCCGCGTCGGGGTTCAGCTCGTTCACCTTGATATCGGGATACTTGGCCTTGAAGCCGTCGATCACCGCGCCATAGCCGCACCAGTCATGCGGCAGCGCGATGGTGGTCAGCATGCCTTCGGCCTTCGCCGCCGCCTCGAGCGCGGTCATGTCTTCGGCGTGGACGAGCGCGGTGGTGGCGAGCAGCGCGGCGGCGCCTGCAAGCCAGTGCATCGGTTTCATCGTCATTCGGTTTCTCCCCGTTGTCGGAAGCCTGGGCCCGGGATGGGCTGCAGCATGCACCTAGGCGCCTTCTGTGACAGTCTCGCGACACGAGCGCCTTTCGGCCGTCAAGTTTTGACCAGCGGGGCAAGACTTGCCCGATTCCGGGCGCGTTGCAACAAATCTGTTGCACGGCTGTCATCTTCCGCGCGGCGCGCCCCGGCCGGCCCCCGCGCCGACGCGCGGCGCGTGATTTTTTGTCGCAGCCGTGGCAGGATGGGCCGAGGGAGGACCGACATATGACCGAAATCACGACGGATTTCGACGGGCAGACGGTGATCTGCACCTTCGAGATGACCCCCGCCACTGCGGCCGAGCTGATGGCCGCGCTCGAGGATGCCTATGAGAACTGCATCCGCCACCAGCCGGGATTCCTTGGGGCAGGGCTGCACATGAACGACGCGCAGACGCGGATCGCGAATTATTCGAAATGGAAAAAGCGCGGCGACTATCAGGCGATGTTGCGCACCCCCGAGATGATCACGCGCAACCGCCACATCGCCACGCTGTGCCGCAGCTTCGAGCCGGTGATGTACGAGGTCGGCGCCGTTTTCTGACACCGCGCCGGGCGAAAACCCGTATTCTCCATGCCACGGGTGCCGCCTGCCTTGCGCGACGCCCGGGTTTGTGCTGCGGTGCGGCAAGTCACGGATACGAGGCGGGGGGAAGAATGGCAGGCACGGTAATCACGGTCGCGCAGCAGAAGGGGGGCGCTGGCAAGACCACGCTCGCGGTGAACCTTGCGGTGGCGCTGCTGAAGCGGGGCGCAAGCGTCGCGCTGCTCGACACGGACCCGCAGGGCTCGCTCGGCCGCTGGTTCATGACCCGGCGCGAGACGCTGGGCGAGGCCGGGCTCGAGTTCTCCACCTCCTCTGCCTGGGGGGTGAGCTACGAGGTCGAGAAGCTGAAGAAGCTGGTCGACGTGGTGATCATCGACACCCCGCCGAAGGTCGACAGCGACCTGCGCCCGGCGCTGCGCGAGGCGGATATGGTGCTGGTGCCGATCTCGGCGAGCCTTGTCGATCTGTGGGCGACCGAGGGCGTGCTCGACCTTGCCCGGCGCGAGGGCAAGCAGCCGAAACTGGTGCTGAACCGGGTGAAGCGCGGCACCCGCCTGGACGGCGAGGTGCGCTCGGCGGCCGAGAAGCTCGAGGGCGAGCTGCTGGAGCCGGTGCTGGCGCATCGCGTCGTCTATGCCGAGACGCTGGGGCAGGGGCTCGGTGCGCTCGAGGCCGCGCGCCGCGGTCCGGCGAGCGACGAGGTCGAGGCGCTGCTCGACGTGCTCTTCGCGCGCGGCTGATCCGCCTCAGCGCTTCTTCGGCCGCTTGACCCCGCCGCGCTGGCCCGGCCGCCCGGCGGTCGAGCGGCCACGCACCTTCACCGCCGCCTCGACGGCCTCGTCGACTGCCTCCTGGCGCACCAGCGGATCGTCGGCGATGGTCAGTTCCACCGCCTCGAGCCGCTTCACCTCGTCGCGCAGCCGTGCCGCCTCCTCGAATTCGAGGTTCTCGGCCGCCTTGCGCATCCGCGACCGCAGATCGGCAAGATGGGCCTCGAGATTCGCGCCGACCTTCGGCGCATCGATCTTCGCGGTGACCCGCGCCATGTCGGTGTCGCCCTGATAAAGACCGGCGAGCACGTCCTCGACGTTCTTCTTCACCGTCTGCGGCGTGATCCCGTGTTCCACGTTATAGGCCATCTGCTTCACCCGGCGCCGGTTGGTCTCGCCGATCGCGCGCTCCATCGAGCCGGTGATCTTGTCGGCATACATGATGACCCGGCCGTCGGCGTTGCGCGCGGCGCGGCCGATGGTCTGGATCAGCGAGGTTTCCGAGCGCAGGAAGCCTTCCTTGTCGGCGTCGAGAATCGCGACCAGCCCGCATTCCGGGATATCGAGCCCCTCGCGCAGCAGGTTGATGCCGATCAGCACGTCGAAGGCGCCAAGCCGCAGGTCGCGCAGGATCTCGATGCGCTCGATCGTGTCGATGTCAGAGTGCATGTAGCGCACCCGGATGCCCTGTTCGTGCAGGTATTCGGTCAGGTCCTCGGCCATGCGCTTGGTCAGCGTGGTGCACAGCACCCGCAGCCCCTTCGCCGCGACGATGCGGATCTCGTCGAGCAGGTCGTCGACCTGGGTCTCGACCGGGCGGATCTCGATCTCGGGGTCGAGCAGGCCGGTCGGGCGGATCACCTGCTCGGCGAAGACGCCGCCGGCCTGTTCCATCTCCCATTTCGCCGGGGTGGCCGAGACGAAGACCGACTGCGGCCGCATCGCGTCCCATTCCTCGAACTTGAGCGGGCGGTTGTCCATGCACGACGGCAGGCGGAAGCCGTGCTCGGCCAGGGTGAACTTGCGCCGGTAGTCGCCCCGGTACATGCCGCCGATCTGCGGCACGGTGACGTGGGATTCGTCGGCGAAGACCAGCGCGTTGTCGGGGATGAATTCGAACAGCGTCGGCGGCGGCTCGCCCGGGCCGCGGCCGGTCAGATAGCGCGAATAATTCTCGATGCCGGCGCACATCCCGGTCGCCTCGAGCATCTCGAGATCGAAATTCGTGCGCTGCTCGAGCCGCTGCGCCTCGAGGAGCTTGCCCTCGTCGTGGAACTGCTTGAGCCGCTGCGCAAGCTCCACCCGGATCTGCTTCGTCGCCTGCTGCAGCGTCGGGCGCGGTGTCACGTAGTGGCTGTTCGCATAGATCCGGATCTGCTGGAATGTGTCCGTCTTCTGCCCGGTGAGCGGGTCGAATTCCGTAATGCTCTCAAGTTCTTCTCCGAAGAAACTGAAGCGCCAGGCGCGGTCTTCGAGGTGCGCCGGCCACAGGTCGATGGTGTCGCCCTTGACCCGGAAGGCGCCGCGCTGGAAGGCGGCATCGAGGCGTTTGTATTGCTGCGCGATGAGCTCGGCCAGGAACTTGCGCTGGTCGTAAAGCTGGCCCACCGCCATGTCCTGGGTCATCGCCGAATAGGTCTCGACCGAGCCGATGCCGTAGATGCAGCTGACCGAGGCGACGATGATCACGTCGTCGCGTTCGAGCAGCGCCCGGGTCGCCGCGTGGCGCATCCGGTCGATCTGCTCGTTGATCATCGATTCCTTCTCGATATAGGTGTCGGTGCGCGCGACATAGGCCTCGGGCTGGTAGTAATCGTAGTAGGACACGAAATACTCGACCGAGTTCTCGGGGAAGAAGCCCTTGAATTCCCCGTACAATTGCGCGGCGAGCGTCTTGTTCGGGGCAAGGATGATCGCCGGGCGCTGCGTCTGCTCGATCACCTTCGCCATGGTGAAGGTCTTGCCGGTGCCAGTGGCGCCCAAAAGCACCTGGTCATGATCGCCCGCCTCGACGCCCGCCGAAAGCTCGGCGATGGCGGTGGGCTGATCGCCTGCCGGGGAGAATTCGCTGTGCATGACGAAGCGCCGGCCGCCCTCGAGCTTCGGGCGGGTGAGCACGTCGAAGCGTTCTGAGGGCTGGTTGGTGGTGTTGTGCGGCATGGGGGCTCCTCGCTCGGGCGCGGCGGTCCCGTCATATTTGATCTCTTTTCGTTCTCTTTCAAGAGCTTGCCGGCGCAGGTTTCCGGTGGAGCGGCTGATGTTGAAAATTTTAGAAATGAAATCAGGTGATTGTCGGATTGTTTGCTTGAGGCTGTTCCGCAATGTTCGCATATTGTTCTGGCCTGCCATGCAGGTCCGCCGGCCGGGTCTTTCCCGAAGGCCCTCGTTTCCCGGCCCGGCCGGTGGTGTCGCATTCGCCCGAGAGGGATGCGGAGGCGGACGGATCGGGGCGCTCGAGGCTTGCGCTTTCGTGTGGATCGACTAGAAAAAGGCGAGTTCCGAGAAGGGGAAGACCATGCGCGCGCGTATCTATCAGCCGGCCCGCAATGCGATGCAATCCGGTCAGGCCAAGACCAGGGTCTGGTATCTCGATTTCGAGCCCGCCGATGCGCGGGAGATCGATCCGCTGATGGGCTGGACGAGCTCCGACGACACGCAGTCGCAGGTGCGGCTGAAGTTCGAGACCCGCGAGGCGGCCGAGGCCTATGCCAAGGAGAGCGGCATCGACTATGCCGTGACCGAGCCGCACAAGCGCACCGCCAACATCCGCGCCCGCGGCTATGGCGAGAACTTCGCCTCGGATCGCCGGGCGAACTGGACCCACTGAGGGTGTAAATCGGGATCAAGTTGCGGCCGGATAGGCCGCAAGCTTTAGCCGAGCCTTGTTTCCTTGAGGCGCTAACTGCCACTCATCGGTGGCCAAGGTTGTGCGCCGGTGGAGATCACTGTGCCGTAGCGGCCTAAGGGCAGTTTCACCAAGGCTGGCCCTGACCAACTTCGTCGTAAGTCGCTCAGGCACTATGATGTTTTAGCACACCGAGGCCATTGCGCGGCGACCAGGTATGCCACGTCGTCGACCCTCCAGGATGGCTATGAGGGCGATGCGTTGGCCACGGCATTGGCGGCAAGTCACGAGTAAGAAGCATTGGCGTGTCGCGGGACGCAGTTATGTGGGAGTGTGCCTCATGCTGGCGACAACCACGCAGCGGCTACGATCACTTTCAGTCTGCGCAATGCGGAGCAATCCTAACAGGTTCGGCAGATAGCGGACGGTTACGGTGCGGGGGGCGTAGTGGCCGGCCAGCGCCGGGAGAATGTTCGCTGCGTTCTGGGGGGATGGCGGTGAAGGGGAAGCTGTACCGCGGCGACGGCGCATGCTCGACCGTCCGCTCAGGGCCGGGCGCTGGCGTTCATCCCATTGCCCGCAGACCCGCGGTGATCGCCGCTGCCAGTTTGCTCACCTCAGCGCGCGTGGGCGTCACCCCGATGACGATCATGCGCCAGTAGAGCGGCGCGGGGAGCAGGTCGAGCGCGAGCTGCAGATCCAGTGTCGAGGGCAGTTCGCCACGCGATATGGCGCGCGACAGGAGCGCCTGCCCCTGATTGCGCCGCTGCCCTGCCACGCGCGCATTCAACTTGCGCATCTCCGTGGACCGGACCGCCTCCGCGTGGATATCGGGCAGGATGCGCCGAACCAGCGGATGCCGCAGCGCCGCGCGGAGCCGGAAGAGAAAGGCCTCCACGTCGGCCTCGAGCGAGCCCTGATCCTCGATGACGGCCATTTGCAGGCCAAGCGCCTCGAGCGCCTCAGCGGCGAATTCCCCGCGCGAAGACCAGCGCCGATAGATCGCCGCCTTTCCCGCCCCCGCCCGGCTGGCGACCCGCTCGAGGCTGACGGCCGCGAACCCCTTCTCCGCCCATTCGAGAAACAGCGCACGATAAAGCGCCTCGGTCAGATCGACCCGGGGCACCGCCGCGCCCGACGGGGCGCGTTTCTTAATTTCGTCGGAACGCTTGCGTTCCATCCAGATTCCCCCGTATGGTCGAGACGATACCGTTCCAACCATTATCGGAGCTTCTCATGACTGGCAAGTTTGACACTTTCGGCGATGTCCTGCGGGGGGCCCTCGGCCCCCGCCTGACCTCCACCGACGATTTCCTTGATCTCTTTGCCGAGGATGTGATCTTCGAATTTCCCTATGCCCCGCCGGGGATGCCCGGTCGCCTCGACGGGCGCGAGAGCTTGGCCGCGTATCTGGAGCGGCTCGGGCCGCTGCTCGAATTCGACGGCTTCGAGCTCAGGTCCTCCTATCCCTCTGGCGACACGGTCATCTTCGAGTTCACCTGTGACGGGCGAGGCGCGGCAACCGGCAAGGCCTACAACCAGAGCTACATTTCAGTGGTCACCCTCAGGGATGGGCGCATTGCCCAATACCGGGACTACTGGAACCCGCTGATCCTGCGCGCGGCGCTCGGGGAGGAGGGCGGGGTTGCGGCGCTGGCCGGTGAGGACGCGGCCCATGGCTGAGCGTATTCTTGTCACGGGCGGCACCGGCACCACCGGCAGCCGCGTCGCCCGGCGCCTCGAAGAGCGGGGCATTCCGGTGGCGATCGGAACCCGGCGCCCGAAAGCGGCAGGTGATGTGCCGTTCGACTGGGCCGACCCGGCCTCCGCCGCCGCGTTCGACGGCTGCACTGCGGCCTATCTCGTGGCGCCGACCGACCGCACCGACCATCTGGCGCTGATGCAACCGATCCTCGAGCGCGCGATGGCCCGCGGCACCAGGCGTTTCGTGCTGCTCAGCTCGTCGCAATTCGCGTCGGGCGGCCCGATGATGGGCGAGGTTCATGCCTGGCTCGCCGGCGCCGTGCCCGAATGGGCCGTCCTGCGGCCGTCCTGGTTCATGGAGAATTTCTCGCACGGCCCGCACGACCGGACCATCCGCGAAGACGACGCGATCTTCAGCGCAACCGGCACCGGCTGCGTCGGGTTCATCAGCGCCGACGACATCGCCGCGGCGGCTGTCGCGGCGCTGACGGTCGAAACCTCGCTCAACAGGGATGCCATTCTCACCGGCCCGGAAGCGCTGAGCTACGGTGATGTCGCAGGGGTGATCTCGGGCCTGCTGTCGCGTCCGGTCCGCCATGTCAGCCTGGAGAGTGCGGATCTGGTGCGGCGCCACATGGCCCAGGGCCTGCCGCGCGACTATGCCGAGGCGCTGGCGCATCTCGACGAGGTCATTCGCGACGGGGGCGAGGACCGGACCACCCCGGAAATCCTGCAACTGACCGGGCGGGAGCCGATATCCTTCCGGCAGTTTGCCGAAAGCAACCTGCCCCGCTGGTGAGCGGAACACTGCGGGTTGACATATTGCTGCTGCCTGTCGGCGAACGTTTGGCAGGTCCCGCACTCCTGACACTCGCTCCGCCGGGCATGCTGCGGCAAGCATGAATGGCCGGTTCAACGCTCTGCGATCCGGCATCAGACAGACCCGTGACCGGCAGGTCAGGGCCGGCCCGGTCGGCTCGTGCGACGGGCCGCCGAAAACCGGCGAACCAGCCGGTTACCATGGTGCGGCACGTTGCTCGGAGCTCATGGCTGACGGTCAGGCGATCCCGCCGAATTCCATACTGATCGGCTCGATCAGCGCCAGGAACGCGCAGCAATCCGCATTCCCCGCCCAGCTTTCGCAAATCGCCCGGGCATGGCCCGGGGTCGCCGCAAAGGCCAGGTCGAGCCAGCTGCCATCCTCAAGCTTTGCCAGCCTCTGGCCGCGCCAACCGGCCTGTCGGGACAGGTGGCGCTCGATCATCCGGGCATGAGCTTCGCGGAGCACCTCCTCTGTCACACCGGGGCGCAGGCGGAAGCGGCCCAGCTCCATACCTTCGCCCGCCTGCATCATCGGCAGACCGCCGGCAGGTAAGCAGAAATGCCCCATCGCGCCGAAGGCCGAGATCGTTGCCCGAAACGGCGCGAAGTCATCGTCTGATCCAACCTTACGTGCCGCCTCGGCCGCTGCTTCCGGGGTGGCCCAGACCACCAGATCCGCGCGCCGTTCACGGGTTTCGGCATCTGCAAGCGGTAGCCAGCCAGAAAATCCCGGAAAGCCCGCGGCAATCTCTTTGGCGCATTGGCGCTGCGCATCGGCCTCACCTGCCGAGCCGACCTGATAGGTGACGATTTCCAGTAGAGGATGTGTCATGTGATGTCCTTTCCGATGCTTCACCGCACCCTGATAAAACTCACCCCTGACAGAAGCTGTCAGGGGTATGCTATGAACAGCTCTTATGAAAACACTGCGTCTTTTCGCCCTTATGGATCATCTGCGCGCGGCCAGGCGGCCCGTTTCCGCCGAGGCACTTGCCGCACGTTTCGCGGTTTCGCCGCGCACCATCTACCGTGACATTGCCAGCCTGCAGTCGATCGGCGCGCCCATCCGCGGTGAATCCGGCGTCGGCTATCAGCTGGAGCAGGGGTATTTCCTGCCGCCGCTCCAGTTTGATGCCGAGGAGTTGGAGGCGATCATGCTGGGCATGCGCCACCTGATCGCGCGCCAGGGCGGCGGGTTGCGTGACGCAGCCGAACGAGTGACTGGAAAGGTTGCGGCGGCACTGGGATCGGAGGCCCGCGAGCAGTTCCGGAACCTCAACATTCTGGCTGTTCCCCGTCAGCGCGAGGAAGATCTGCTGGCGGATAAATGGGGCGGTCTGGCGCGTCAGGCTATTCGAACGAGATCCGTGCTGGATCTGGTCTATCTCAGCCTCGACGGGCGTGAAAGCAGACGCTGCGTTCATCCACTCGGGCTGACGCTGTTTGATGAGGTCTGGTTGCTGACGGCGTGGTGCGAGACCGCAGAAGATTTCAGGAATTTCAGACTGGACCGGATCAAGGCCATGGGCGAAACCGGCGCAAGGTTTCGCCAGGTGCCCAAGCAGCGTTTCCAGGATTATCTGGCCCGTCTGTGATGATCCCCGAGCGGCGGCTTCGCCCCGGATCGTTGTCAAATCTGCGCAGGGTTAACTGCGGATGACGTCGAACGTCGGCTAAGGAGCATGCGGCCCTGCAGCATGTCGGGCAATTGAGCGGTGGCAAGGGGCCGAACTTCACGACATTGCATTTGCTGTGGGCAGATTGCTCAGTCAGTCAGACTGGGGGGAAAGTAATGCGGAAACGTGTGGGATGCCCGTTGCAAAGGGTGATCTCGGCATGATGGGCGTTCAGCAGGTTGCGCACAACTGTAAGCCCCATGCCGGTGCCGCCCGTCTCGCGCCGTGTGGTGAAGAAGGGCTCGAAGATCCGTGCCGCATTGCCAGCCGCGATTGCCAAGCCGTCATTGGTGATCTCGAGGACAGGGCCGGTTTCCGCCGCGCTTGCCGCTAGCGTCACCCTTCCTGCGCCATGGTCGGCAGCGTTGCGCAAAAGCTGCGCCAGCACGATCCCCAGTCCTGCGGCGGCGAGCGGCAGGCGCAGGGTCGCGCCTTCGGTCTCGATTTTCAAGTCCGGAAAGTCGGCGCCGAGGTCGGCAGCCAGATCCGCCAGCCGCGATTGCCCCAGATGACGCACCTCGCGCGCCTGCGCTGCGCTGCGCAGTGCGGCCAGTTGCGATTCGAGCTGGACACGCGCGCCATCAATCTCGGACAGCAATCGCGCATCCTCGGGGCCAAGCGCACCACCGTCTTCCAGCAGTTCCGTGGCTGCCCTGATCGCCGCGACAGGGGTCTTGAGTTCGTGTGTGACATGGTCGGTGAAAGCGCGGATCGTCAATTCTCGGTCGCGCAAGGCCTCGGCCATGGTGATCACCCGCACCGCCGTCGCCGCCGTCTCGCGGGTGCCAAAATGCGCCGGCCGCGCCGCAGGGGCACCAGTTTCCTGCGCCTGCGCATAGGCTTCAAGCGCCAGGATCGGGCGCAAAAGCAGGCGCAAAAGGAGCCACCCGAGCCCCGCCGTGCCAGCGCTGATCGCCAGTGCCAGCCCCGCTGCCGCAGATCTGAATCCGATCACGGGGCCCAAATAGCGCAGTGCCACCAGCCCAGTGAAAGAAAGCGCCAGCGTGCCCGCCAGTGCCCCCCCCAGCACGAAAGCAAGTGAAGGCCGCCAGCGCCGGTTCATGCGCAGGCCCCGAGCCGCATCCCCTGGCCATGCACTGTTTCGATCGCGTGATGGCAGCCCGCCTCGGCCAGTTTGCGGCGCAGGTTGCGCAGATGGCTGTCGAAGGTTCGGTCGGAAACCGGACTCTGCGCGCCCCAGAGCGCTGCGATCAACGCAGGGCGTGCGGCAAGCCGGTCGGGCTCGGCCATCAGCCGCGCGAGAATATCGAATTCGGTCGCGGTCAGCGCCACCTCGGTGCCGGCGATCCGGCAGATCCGCGCCCGCAGATCAAGCGCGATGCGCCCGTGCGCCAGCGTTTCGGGGCGGGCCGCGTGTCCTGCGCGTTTGAGAATCGCGCGCACCCGCGCCACCAGTTCGCGCGGCGAGAACGGTTTGGTCACATAGTCGTCAGCCCCCAGTTCCAGCCCGACGATCCGGTCGATCTCGTCGTCGCGCGCGGTCAGGAACAAGATCGGAACTTCCGATGTGGCACGGATGCGGCGACAGACCTCGAACCCGTCGATCTCAGGCAGGCCAATGTCGAGCAGGACGAGGTCGGGTGCCTCTCGGCGGGCATGGATCAGCGCGGCGGCACCCTCGGCGGCGGTGAGCGTGGCGAAACCCGCGCGCTCGAGCGTGATGCGCACCAGATCGCGCAGGCGGGGATCGTCATCGACGATCAGGATCTTCATTGCGTCGGCTCCGCTTTCGCCATCGCTGCACTGTAGTGGGCGACGCGCCAGGAACGAAAGCCCCAATCCCGCCAACCCTTGATGCGGGGAGCCGTGGCGATCGGGCAAGGATAGACTTCGTCCAGTTCCGCATCGGTGACCGGCGATGAGGCCATCAATGCGCCGTGCGCCATCGGGCCAAGTGCGCAGATGTAGTCGGCATCGGCACCGGGGCGAGCAAGGTTCTGCGCGGCGATGACCTGAGCAAAATTGACAAAGGCGCAAAGGTAGAGCGTGCCGAGGCCAAGCGCGATGCAGCGGATCAACAGCCAGAGAGTCGTGCGCCCGAGCACGACCTGTGTCGCGACGAGGCCGAGGCCGGCGGCGACAAGGCCCATCCAGATCAGCGCGTAGAGCCGCAGATAGGTCAGGCCGAAGGCGTCGATGTAATGCTCGAGGCGCATCATCGCTGCACCGCAAAGCACCATGTTCTGGGCCAACCACAGCAGAAGCAGCGGCAGCATCGCACGATGTTCTTTCAGGAATGGCCGGATCGCCAGCGCGAAACCCCCGGCCAGCAAAGTGGTCGCCAGAAGCGGATAGGCGCCGCGGTGGGCGTATTCGGCCATGCTCATCCCCTCGGGCAAGGCCGCGCCGAAGACGAGGATGCACAGATCGGTTGCCGACTGCACCGCGATGAGCGCGTTGAACACGAAAAGCGCGCGCAGCACCGAGCGGGGATTGAGACCGAGGCGGGCAACGGAGGGCAGCGCGACGGGGGAGAGGGACATCGGTTCGGGTATCTCAGGCGCAAGGAGAGGGGCAATGAACAGCGCCATACCGGCCCAGAAGAGCACACGGGTGAACATCGACCAGAGGTCGAGATCGAGCGTCAGCAGTCGCGCGAGCACGGGGTTCGCCTGCATCAGCAGGGCCAGAAAAACCAGGCTTCCGGCCAGCGGAAAGGCCCAGTCGCGCAACGACTTGCGCGCGCTGCCGTTGCCACCTGCAGAACGGATCTCCCGAGCGGCCAAGGCCCTGCGCGGCGCCAGCGGGGTGAACCAGCGGCCGGGCAACCGGCAAAGCCAGGCCGCGGTGCGTGCGATGATCTCGGCAGTGCCCGCCTCGGGGCTGCGCAACCAGACCAGCGCTGCCGCCAGGCTCAGCGTCAGAAAGGCGAGCGAGAGCATCTGCACATGTTCAATGGCAGGCGCGACGCCGAGGACAAGCAAGGCGAGCGGCCCCGCGCGCCTCCGCACGTTCCCGACCGCCGCCACCAGAAGGATTGCAAGGGCGAAGAGCGCCAGCGACAGGCCGGGGTCATGGTGCCAGAACAGGATATCCGCCAGCGCCACCAATGCCGCAAGCCCGGCCCAATGCGGCCAGCGGGCGGACGCTGCGCGGATTGGCGAGCGCTCGGGGGCTGCGGCCTCGGGCATGTCGAGCCACCAGCCGTCGAGCGCGAGCGACCGGGGAAGACCGGGGATGAGAAGGGGTTGGGGCATGATCTGTCTCCGCAAAATATCTTGCGGTACCCTGGCTCGACGCTTGTGCAGAAGCCGCGCGCAGGTTGTGCAGCTTTTGTGCAGAGCGGCAATTCGGTGCATGCAAAGTGTTGGGCAGATACGTTTCCCGAAATTCCTTGCGCGCCTCGAGGGCCAGTTGCGCCTCCCTCGAGACCAGCCCTTTCATCGCTTTTCTGCACCAAGCCCTGGTCGTCAGCTTTTTGGGCAGCCGCACCGCGGTGTCGGCTCGTCCTCGACCGTCCGCTCAGGGCCGACCGGCGCTAGGTATGCCGGTCGGCAGAGCAGTTACAGGTCGATCCCCTCTGACAGGGACAGCGCATCTTCAATGTCGACGCCGAGATAGCGCACTGTGCTGTCCATCTTCGTATGGCCGAGCAGCAGTTGAACAGCCCGGAGGTTGCCGGTCTTCTTGTAGATCTGTGCCACCTTGGTCCGGCGCATGGAATGCGTCCCGTAGGCGCTCGGCTCCAGGCCGAGCGATGTAACCCAGCTCCTGACGATCCGTGCATATTGCCTGGTCGAAAGATGCGGGCTGCCATGGATCCGGCTGGGCCAGAGAAACTCGAGACCGATCATCTCGGGGTCGCGGATCCACCGCTCAAGCGACAGCCGAGTGGTCTCGGTGATCTCGAAGCGGACCGGCTTGCCCGTCTTGCTCTGGATCACCGACGCGCGTTCCTTGACGCGCCCGGCAACGAAGACATCCCGGACCCTGAGGCCGACGAGATCGCAACCGCGAAGCTTGCTGTCGACGGCCATGTTGAAGAGCGCGAGGTCGCGAGCGTTGCCCGCCATCTCGAGGCGGACCCGGATGGACCAGACGTGCCGCGGCAACAGCGGGCGCTTCTGGCCGATGATGCGCCCCTTGTTCCAGGGGACGCGGGAGGGCCGAAGGGCGGGAAGAAGATCGACGGACATGGGGCTACCTCCTGTCCACCGGGCCCGCCCTTTTTCGGTCTTGCCGACGCCGACAGGATATCATGTCCCGCGACGTATTGTCCTCGTGTCGGGCGGAGAGCTGCCCGCTGCATGCGCTGCATCAAAATCCGCAGAAATCCACGATAGCCGCCACACGGCATCTTTATCCAAGTGGCTGCGCGCGGAGTTCGCTGACATAGCTAGATCGGTTCCGCCTCCGCGCGAACTGGGGGGACGCCGCATTCGACGATGCCGCCCCATCGACGTAACCCGAAGAGCCGGATCCTATCCGCTTGCAGGAGGAGCGAAGCGGTCATAGCCTCGGAGTGGATTTCCTGTTCTGGAGCGGGTGGTTATGTTCGATGCCGTGGTCGCGAAGAAAGCAAGGATGGAGAGGCTCCTCCATGGCGCGAAGCGCAATCCCCGGGAGGACCTTGTGACCTCCTCTCTCTTCGGAATGCTGCGGCTTCTGACGCCTGAGTCGAGGCAGGCGGCGCTTTCGGTCCTGTGCGGCCACCCGCTGCCGAGTGACGCCAAGATCTATCTTTGGCCGTTCTTCGTCGGCGAAAGCGAGAACTCCGAACCCGATGTCGTGCTGGAGTTTATGAAGGACGGGCAGCGGGCTTTCTGGATCGTTGAGGTGAAATGGGGCGCACCACTCGGCGCGGACCAGTGCGCTCGCGAGATCCGAACCGTGGCGCGTGGACGGTGCCGCCGTGGCGGTGTGCCAGCGAGGGAGCGGAGGGTGCTTGGCTACACGCTCCTTGGGGCCGAGGCTCAGCACCAGAAAGCGGTGGAGGACCTGCGCTGCACGGTTCGGAACGGGCTGGAAGCCGTCCCGATCGACGGCATTAGATCGCTGGAATGGACTACCGCCGCCGAGAACCTGCGGGCCTTGGAACGCGGCGCAGTCGACGCCGGTCTCAAATCATGGTCGGCGCTGTCCGCCAACTTCCTCGCAGGGCAACCGCAGGGGGCGGTGCTGGGGGCCTGGCCGACGATGACGATGCCGGTGAAGGGCAGCTTTGCTTTCGACGACGAGGAGCGGTTCGCCCTGCCGCCGATGACCGCTGTGCCTGCAACCCGATACGATTTCAGAGAGAACAAATGACCAACCACGATGCAATTCTTTGGCAATCCGCGAGGAACCTGCTCGATGCGCAAGAGAACCTGAACAAGCTGTTTAAAGCCTTTTGGCTGGTCGAATGCAGCGGCGAGGACCCGAAAATCGAAGAGCTCGAATATGACAGGTCGAGCGGGGATTTCCTCCAGCCCGTTTGGAACAGCTTTTTCCTTCACCGGAACACGCGCGCCAACGGCAAAGCCAAAGGCATCGTGACAATCGCGATCCAGCTTACCGCGGATGAAGGCACCGAGGCCGACTGGGCGGACGGCAAGCGATCGAAGGTCATCGTCGGGTACTCGACCGGCATCGTGAGGCAGGATGCATGGGCGTTCACGACGGATGGCCCTAACGAGGCCGGATATATGGAAAACTGCGTCGCCGAGCAGCGTTTCTGGCGCCCAGAGGACAAGGAGGACGAGAGCTGGTTCTATGCTGTACCGCTCGATTTTCTGACCAGCACGGAGCGCGTACGAGAACTTGTCGTGGCCCCAGTGCGTGAGATCCTGCGCGGCGGTCCGCTTGACGACGTCTTCGAGAAGGTCGACGCCTCCCTCGCCAAGGTCGAAGCCAGCCTCTGCCTTCCGCCGCAACCCGGCGCCGCAGGATGACCAAGCGCTTCATCATTGGCAAATGGGCTCGACATCAGGACCCGCCCGAAGGGAAGGGGCTGCATAAGTAGAATTTTCTCGCCAAGAGAACCGAGGAAATCCTGAGCGAAGACAAGCAGATACTCTGAGGCGCAGATCCTTGCGATCCCGGGGGTGGGCCGAAGGCAGGATGCTGGGTGCCGAGCTGTGCCGGGCGCATGGCCGACCGGCCGACCCGCCGACCGGCCGGGCGACGGCCGCCAGTTCCGGCTGCTGAACGTGCTGGATGACTTCAACCTGGAGGGGGGCATCGAGGTCGACGTTTCTCTGTCGGCGGAGCGGGCCATCCGAAGCCCTGACCGGATCATTGAATGGCGCGGCAAGCCCGGCACCATGAGGGGCGACAATGGCCCCGAATGCATCAGCGGCAAGCTGCTGATCTGGGCTGGGAAACGGGGCATCACCATCCAGCACATCCAACCTCAGCAGAGCGCCTACATCGAGCGCGACAATCGCACCGTCCGGCATGAATGGTTCGACCAATGCACCATCGAAGCAATCGAGGAGGCACAGGACTTCACCACGCAATGGCTCTGGACTCACAACAAAGACCGCCCAAACATGGGCATCGGTGTCCGCACACCCGCCCGGAAACGGAAGATGGCCGCGTGAATTCTACGGATGCGCCCCTCTAAGGATGGGGGGATTACCGGTGCCCCACGGATGGCGCTACACGGCGGCCAAGGAGATGGCCGATGCCGGTGTCGATATCCGCGACATCCAGTCTGTGACGGGGCACAAGACCCTTGAGATGACGCAGAAATATGCTTCCGGCGCGGATCAGAAAAAGGCGTCGAAACGGGCTCAGCAGAAGCGGGAACGAAACGGCGACAAAGCGGGAAAGTGCGAAACTTCACCGGAGTCGCAGGATCAGGCGGAGAAAAAACCGGAAAATGACAAATGATTTCAAAATGGTGCGGGTGAAGGGACTCGAACCCCCACGCCAAAGGCGCCAGAACCTAAATCTGGTGCGTCTACCAGTTTCGCCACACCCGCATCTGCCGCCTTCTAGCAACGCCCCCGCGGGCTGAACAGGGGGCGGAGGAAAAAATCCTCGCCCCATCGGGGAATTCGTTCTAGTCTCGAAACAAAGCCGAAAACGGCGCGCCTTCAAGGCACAACGAGCAGGACAGACCCGATGGACAGGCCGTCTTCGGGACGGGAGATGCAGGGTGCCGCCGCGCCCGGCAGCCGTTCCGCCATAGTTCTCGACCCTCATCCCGGCGCCGGCGCCGGCGCCGGGCTTGCCGGCATTGCGCTCGGCACCCGGGTGGCGACGCTCGACGGGCTTTTGCCGGTCGAATATCTCGGCCCGGGCGACCGGGTCATCACCCGCTCGGGCATGTGCCGGCTGCGCGCCGCCACCTCGGTCCCGACGCGCGGCCGCCTCGTTCAGGTCGCTCCCGGTGCGCTTGGCCATGACCGGCCCGAGCGTGCGCTGCTGCTGGGCGAGGGCACGCCGGTGCTGATCCGCGACTGGCGCGCCGAGGCGCTCTTTGGTCGCAAGGAGGCGCTCGTCGAGGTGTCGCGGCTGCTTGACGGGCAGTTCATCGCCCGTGCGGCCGGCGCGAAGACCCGTCTTTTCGCCCTGCATTTCGATGCGGCCGAAGTGATCTATGCCGACGGCGTCGAGATCGGCACCACGCCGCTGCGCACCGCCGCCGCGACCGGCTAAAGCACGATCGCGCGGAACACCTTCGGCAATTCGTCGGGCAGGTCCTCGGCGATCAGGCCGGGGCCGAAGCTGCGCGCCGCCTCGACATGCAGCCAGGCGCCGGTGCAGGCCGCCTCATAGGCAGGGAACCCGCGCGCGAGCAGCCCGGTGATGATCCCGGCAAGCACGTCGCCGGCGCCGGCTGTGGCCAGCCAGGGCGCGGCGCGCGCGCCGGTGGCAAGGTGCAGCGCCGCCTCGCCGGTGGGGGCGGCGATCGCGGTCTCGGCGCCCTTCAGCAGCACCGTGCAGCCGGCCCGATCGGCCGCCGCGTGCGTGGCCTCGACCCGGGTCAGCACGCCGTCGGCAAGTGCCTTCGCAAGGTCGGGAAAGAGCCGGCCGAATTCGCCCAGATGCGGGGTCAGCACCACATTCTCATGCAGCTGCGCGAAGAGCTGGCGGGGCTCGGCGGCAAAGGCGCTGAGCGCATCGGCATCGAGCACGGTCGCCCGTTTCGCCCAAAGCGCCGCGGGCACCATCTCCTGCGCGCGCGGCAGGCCGAGGCCGGGGCCGAGCAGAAGCGCGTTCAGCCGCCCGTCCTGCAGCTTGCCGCGCAGGCTGTAGCCGTCGGGCAGGGCCGCAAGCATCACCGCGGTGAGCTGGGCGGCGTTTTCCGGCATTGCGGCCTGTGGCGGCAGCAGCGTCACGAGCCCTGCGCCGACCCGCAGCGCGGCGCGTGCGGCCAGCCGCGCCGCGCCGCCATGGCCAACGCCGCCCGCCAGCACCAACGCATGGCCGTGGCCGTATTTGTGGGCCTCGACAGGCTTGCGCAGCGCGGCGCGCATGTCTTCGGTCAGGGTGATGTGGCGGATCATGTCGGGACTCCGGCGATGGCTTGCGCGCAGGGGCGGGCAGGGTGGGGGAACAGGGCGTGATTCACAGCCCGATGTCCGCGACGACGACCGGCACGCCTTGCGCACGCAGGGCGGCGTGCACGGGCTTCTCGCGGTGGAAGGTGACGACGAGGTCGCAGCCGGGCGGGAGTGGCGCGGGCGGCGGGGCGTCGGCCGCAAGGCCCGAGGGGATGTCGATCGCGACACGTTTCCAGCCTGCGGGATGCGCGCGGGCGATCTCCTGTGCGGTGGCCAGCATCTGTGCCGCGGCAGCGGGCAGGGGCGGATGAAAGCCGATGCCATAGAGCGCGTCGATCACCACGCCGGCGCGGCAATCCTGCGCGTCTGCCGCCGCAAGGGCCGTCGCGGGCAGGGCCCGCGCGCCGGGCGTGGCGAGCCAGGCCTCGGCCGCCGCGCGCGCGTCGGGCGGCAGCCGCTCGGGCGTGCCGAGGAGATAGGTCGCGACGCGCCAGCCGCGGGCGGCCAGCCGCCGCGCCACGACAAAACCGTCCCCGCCGTTGTTGCCCGGCCCGCACAGCACCACGGCGCAGGGCGGTACGGCCGCGGCAGCAAGCGCCGGCCAGGTTTCGAGGATCGCCGCCACCACGCCTGCGCCCGCCCGCTCCATCAGCGCAAGGCCGCTGACCCGTCCGGCCTCGATTGCCGCCCGTTCGACGGCGCGCATTTGGGCAGATGTCAGGATTTCTGCCATAATCCCCTCGAACTGTTTTCTTTTCGCCGCTATAATGCGCCACATGCACAAAAACTGTGCGACACATTGTGAATTGCCGGACGGCTCGACCCGGCTCCAGCCTAGCCGATTGCGAGCCCGGCTGGAAAGTGGTCAGTGAGGTTCGGCTAGACCTGAAGGGGGGAGTCGGCGGTATGAAAAAGGTTGAGGCGATCATTAAGCCCTTCAAGCTCGATGAAGTGAAGGAAGCGCTTCAGGAAGCCGGGATCCAGGGGCTTTCGGTGATCGAGGTGAAGGGGTTCGGCCGGCAGAAGGGCCATACCGAACTGTATCGCGGCGCCGAATATGTCGTGGATTTCCTGCCCAAGGTGAAGATCGAGATGGTCCTGCCCGACGAGATGGTCGAGGCTGCCGTCGAGGCGATCATCTCTGCGGCCCGCACCGAGAAGATCGGCGACGGCAAGATCTTCATCTCCCCCGTGGAACAGGCGATCCGCATCCGCACCGGTGAAACCGGCGACGACGCGGTCTGAAGAATTCAGGGCCGATGGCCCGGATACCCAATGCTCAAAGGAAAGGGTTATTTGCAATGAGCGCAGTCAAGAAAGCTCTCGAACTGATGAAGGCGGAGGAAGTCGAATACGTCGACGTCCGCTTCACCGACCCGCGCGGCAAGCTGCAGCACGTGACGCTGGTGGCCGACCTCGTCGACGAGGACTTCTTCGAGGAAGGCTTCATGTTCGACGGCTCGTCGATCGCCGGCTGGAAGTCGATCGACCAGTCCGACATGAAGCTGATCCCCGATGCGGCCTCGGTCTACATCGACCCCTTCTATGCCGAAAAGACCATGTGCGTGCATTGCGACGTGGTCGAGCCGGACACCGGCGAGGCCTATGAGCGCTGCCCGCGTCAGGTCGCCCACAAGGCCGAAGCCTATCTGAAGTCCTCGGGCATCGGCGATGCGGCCTACTTCGGCCCGGAAGCCGAATTCTTCATCTTCGACGACGTGCGCTACTCGGTCACCCCGGCCAAGGTCGGCTACGAGATCGACGCCGAGGCCGCTGCCTGGAACACCGATACGCTGATCGAGACCGGCAACCTCGCGCATCGCGCCGGCCACAAGGGCGGCTACTTCCCGGTGAACCCGGTCGACGAAGCCCAGGACCTGCGTGGCGAGATGCTCTCGACCATGAAGCGCATGGGCATGAAGGTCGACAAGCACCACCACGAGGTCGCGACCTGCCAGCACGAGCTGGGCATGATCTTCGGTGGTCTGGTCGAGCAGGCCGACAACATCCAGAAGTACAAGTACGTGATCCACAACGTGGCCCACGCCTACGGCAAGACCGTGACCTTCATGCCGAAGCCGATGAAGGGTGACAACGGCTCGGGCATGCACGTCAACATGTCGATCTGGAAGGACGGCAAGCCGCTCTTCGCCGGCGACAAATATGCCGACCTGTCGCAGGAAGCGCTGTATTTCATCGGCGGTATCCTGAAGCACGCCAAGACCCTGAACGCCTTCACCAACCCGGCGACGAACTCCTACAAGCGTCTGATCCCGGGCTTCGAGGCTCCGGTGCTGCGCGCCTATTCGGCCCGCAACCGCTCGGGCTGCGTCCGTATTCCGTGGACCGAATCGCCGAAGGCCAAGCGCGTCGAAGCCCGGTTCCCCGATCCGGCGGCCAACCCCTATCTCGCCTTCGCGGCGCTGATGATGGCCGGCCTCGACGGCATCAAGAACAAGATCGATCCGGGCCCGGCGTCGGACAAGGACCTCTACGACCTGCCGCCGGAAGAACTGGCCGCGATCCCGACCGTCTGCGGTTCGCTGCGGGAGGCTCTGGAAGCGCTGGAAGCCGATCACGACTTCCTGCTCGCCGGCGACGTGTTCACCAAGGGCCTGATCGAGGGCTACACCGCGCTCAAGTGGGAAGAAGTCTACGCCTACGAGCACACGCCGCACCCGATCGAGTACCAGATGTACTACTCCTGCTGATCCCATCCGGGACAGCGAGAGAAAGGGCGCCCCTCGGGGCGCCCTTTTGCGTTGCGCCTTCCCCGCATCTCGGGTCTCATGCCCGTCATTTCCGGCATGAGGCATAAGATGTTATCCCATTTCATTCGTAGTTTCGCCGTGGCGCTGATGCTGCTTGGGGCGCTGCCGCAAGCGGGGCACGCAGGCGGGCGGCGGGGACAGGCGACCGTTGGCGATTATCGCGTCGGCTGGGGCACGATGCCCCGCCCGGCGGGCGAGCGCGCGGATGTGCTGCTGTTCACCTTCGTCTGGAAAGACCCGGTGCCCTCGAGGGGTGTCAGCGAGGCCGACTGGGCCTTCGAGGCGCAGCGGCAGGGGACGGATGTCTACACGCTGAAGACGATCATGGGGCGCGAGGTCTATCGCCCGGCGCGCGGCGGCGTGGCAATCTGCACGGTGAGCGCGGTCGCGCAGGGGTTGTGCGGGCGCAAGCTCGGGCTGAGCGAGACGAAGCGCGCCGAGATCGCCGCCTCGGTGCTGCGCGTCGACGGCCGCTGTACCGCCGCGCCCTTCGATCCGGCCTTCAACCGGCGGATGTCGAATGCAGCCGGCGGGGTCGACCAGATCGTGGTGCTGCGCGCCCAATGCCGGTGAGGGGCGGGAAATCGCCGGTTCGGTGCGGGTTATGAGCGGCTGCGCACAGACTCTGTTTGGATCTGTGGAATTGAGCAGGACCTGCCGCAGCGGCATCTTGGTGCCATCCCATGCAACACGGAGTCCTCCCGCATGAAATCGCTTCTTCTCGCCGCCGGTCTCGCCTTCGGCCTTGCCACCGTCGCCGTCGCCGAGCCGGTCGAATATGACCTTGACCCGAGCCACAGCCAGATCGTCTTCCACTACAACCACCTTGGCTTCTCGACCACCACGGGGATGTTCTCGGGCTTCAACGGCAAGATCATGTTCGACGCCGACAAGCCGGCCGACAGCTCGGTCGCCGTGACCTTCCCGGCGAAGTCGCTGTTCACCGGCTGGGACGAGCGCACCGCGCATTTCCTGACCGACGATTTCTTCGGCGCCGACAAGAACCCCGACATCTCGTTCAAGTCGACCTCGATCGAGGTGACCGGCGAGAAGACCGGCAAGATCACCGGCGATCTGACGATGAACGGCATCACCAAGCCGGTCGTCCTTGACGCCACGATGACCCAGATGGGCGAGCATCCGATGCTGAAGAAGCCGTGGGTCGGCTTCGAGGCCGCCGCCACGGTCAAGCGCTCGGACTTCGACATGGGCATGTATGCGCCCTACATCGGCGACGACGTGACCATCGCGATCTCGATCGAGGCGGGGAAGGCCGAGTAATCGGTCCGCATCGGAGATCCGAGACGGCCGCGGGCAGACCCGCGGCCGTTTTCGTTTTCCGCAGCCGGCCTGGCTGTGGCCGCGGCGTTTGGCGGTGCCGGGGCACTGCTGCTGGAGCTTGCTGAAAGCGGTGCCTGGGCGGGGGACGGGCAGGGCGAAGATCTACTTGCGGTGAGGCGGCCTGCGCCGGCGGCGCCCCTGTCCGGAGTGCTCCGGCCACCGCGCGAAATTCCCGCGCGCTTTTGCGCGACACACCACGACGCCCCAGGATGCCGGGGCCCCGTTACGGGAATTCACTGATATCTCGGGAGAAAGCGGCGGAGAGACAGGCCGCCATTTAATGTTCTCTAACCGTCTTCATGTGGCTGTATGTGTCACTTAAGTATCTGAAAAAGCGTGATGGATTTGTATGCATGATTCTTGATTTGGTCGTCACGTTCTGGCAATAATTGGCAATAGAACGGTTATAGGTGGCGACATGGCAAGAGGCATTCACAGGCTTTCGGCGGCAAAGGTTAGGGCGGAAACGAAACCCGGCTTCTACAGCGACGGCGGCGGGCTTTACCTGCAAGTCAGTCAGTTTGGCGGGACGAAATCTTGGGTCTTCAAGTTCACCGTGAACGGTCGCAGGCGGGGCATGGGGCTTGGCCCGATCCACACTTTCAGCTTGGCCGAAGCCCGCGACAAAGCGGCGGAACTGCGTAAGGTCGTTGCAGACGGTCGCGACCCCATCGCGGAACGGGATGAACTGCGCCGCAAAAGTCAGGTCGAAGACGAACGGCAAATCACCTTCGCGCAGGCGGTCGAAAAATGCTTAGCGAAGAAAGAGAACGAATTCCGCAACGATAAGCACCGCAAGCAATGGCGTTCGACGCTGGATACCTACGCCGCGCCCGTGCTTGGCGACATGAACGTTGCCCACATTACCTTCCAAGACGTGCTTCGGGTTCTGGAACCGATCTGGACGACGAAGACCGAAACGGCATCCCGGCTTCGCGGTCGCATCGAAAACGTGCTGTCTTGGGCGACGGTCGCGGGCTATCGCACGGGCGACAACCCGGCACGTTGGGCGGGCAACCTGAAAGAACTTCTGCCGAAGCCGTCGAAGGTCGCAACGAAAGACAATCACCCGGCCTTGGCGTTGACCGATCTGCCTGCATGGTTCGCTGCCCTTCGGAAGCGTGACGGCATTTCGGCCCGTGCGGTCGAATTCTTGACGTTGTGCGCCAGCCGAAGCGGCGAAGTTCGCGGCGCGGTTTGGTCCGAAATCGACCTTGAGGCAAAGCTTTGGGTGATCCCGAAAGAACGGATGAAGGCGCAGCGCGAACACCGCGTCCCGTTGTCGGATGCCGCCGTTGAACTGTTGAAGGCGCTTCCCCGCATCGAAGGTTCGGATTTCGTGTTCCCTGCGGCTCGGGGCGGGGCGCTGTCCGATATGAGCCTGTCAGCCGTCATGCGACGGATGCAGGACACGGCGACCGCCAAGGGCGGCAACGGCTTCGTTGACCCGCGTTCGGGGCGTCCTGCGGTGCCGCACGGTTTGCGTTCGACCTTCCGCGACTGGACCGCCGAACGGGGCATTGAACGCGACATGGCCGAAATCAGCTTGGCGCATACTGTGGGCACCGAAGTTGAACGCGCTTACCGCCGTAGCGACATGCTGGAACGTCGCCGCGCTCTCATGGAAACTTGGGCCGCAGCTTGTCGCGGCGAAGCGCAAACCGGCGTTGTCGTGCCGATGAAGGCGGGGGCCGCGTGATGACCGAGTATCGTATCGCTTTGTTTTCGCCCGAAGTTATCGACATGATTGAACGCCGCCGCCCGGGTCGAAAAGCCGGGAAGCCCGGAAACACTGGCCCCCGAAACACCGACAAAAGCGAAGTCGCGAAATCCGCCGCAGCCGCAATCAAATCGGGGGCCTGTCCGAGCGTCGAAGAGGCCGCCGAAATGTTTGCCGAAGCGTATCTTGGACGGGCCGGAAGCTTGACCAAAGACCAACTTCGTTACTTCCGAAAGCGTATCAAAAACTTCCTCTAACTAGCTGACGAAGCTTTGTTCTTCACGCTCTGGTTTCTCGGGGCTGGCCTGTAGGTTCGGGGCAACAGATGCAGCCCCCTACAGGTGCCCACATGCAAATCCTTATGAAGACCCCCGATGTTTGCGCAGCGACCGGCATGAAACGCCCGACGCTTTACGAACACATGGCGAAGGGCTTGTTCCCGCGCCCGATCAAGCTTGCCCCGAAGCTGGCGACATGGCCCAAGGATGAAGTCGCGAAGATCAATGCGGCGCGGATTGCCGGGGCTGACGACGAAGCAATCAAAGCATTGGTCATCGAACTGACCGAAGCCCGTAAGTCGGCGGTTTGACCGCGTAAGGCTTACATAGCGGTCATGTGATCCGCCAAACATCATTGAAATCACTATCGAAAATCAAGCGAAGTAATTCGTAATGACTTCGTATTGCCAATAGGCCGAAAGATGCCCGTTCTACCCACAATATTCGATGCATCGAAGCACACGCCCTGGCTTGGCGATGCTGCAGTTTGGCATGACGTGTCGCCCTTCGCATACGATCTTTTGCCCGCCGAAGACATGCCGGACTTTCCCGAATGGCCGGTCGGTCTTATCGGCGAAGTTATGCGGTTCATCTTCGATTCCGCGCCGCACCCGATGCGCGAAGCTGCGATCATCGGCGGGCTTGGCTTTATCGCCGGGATTGTGGGCAGGGCATGGAACGTCGAAAGCTCGGGCTTGAACGACTACTTCACCCTAATCGCGCCTTCGGCGTCGGGGAAGAACGCGGCGACCGAAGCGCCCGAAAAGCTTATCAGCGAAGTCAGCAAGGTTTTGCCCGAAGCGACTGCGTTCATCGGTCCCGGCGACGTGTCTTCGAAGGCCGCTTTGGCGCGCTATCTGTCGAAGGCCGATCCGCCTAGCTTCGCCATGTTCATTCCCGAAATCGGCGAATGGCTGGAACCTATCGTTTCGCCGAAGGCCAGCGAAGCGCGGCAAAGCCTTCGTAAGATGCTTCTGGACCTGTCCGAAAAGGCCGGAAAGGGCAGGGTGCTGCGCAAGTCAGCCTATGCCGACAGCGCAAACAACATCGAAGACGTGAAGTCGCCCGCCGTCACTATCGTTGGCGACAGTAACCCGGCGACCTTCTTCGAAATCGTCACCGAACGGAACACCGCGAACGGCTTCTTCGCTCGCATCGTGATCTTGCAGAACTCGGGCCGGGTTGCCGACTTCAACGCCCATCATGCGAAGGTCAGCCCGTCCCGCCAGTTGATCGAAAACCTTGCATCGCTTTGCGCCCAATCGCTGAACCTGAACCACGCCGGGGCCGTCCAGAACGTCGAAATCTCTGACGACGCCGACGCCGAACTTTCCGACTTCCGCAACACCTGCGCCGAAGGTCGCGACCACTCCGAAGACGACTATAAGCGGGCGGTTTGGGGCCGGGCATATGTTCATGCGCTTCGGATTTCCGCCGTGCTGGCCGTCGGTCGCAACCCGTTCATGCCCACAATTTCTATCGGCGATGCGCGTTGGTCGATTTCGCTTGTGACATGCAGCGTCGAAAAGCTGTTGGGAAAGTTCGAAGACGGCGAAGTCGGCAACGTGTCGCAAAGCGAAGTCGCGCGATTGAACGAAGTCAGGCGGGTAATTCGTCGGTATATCAACGCCGCTTGGCCCGAAGTTGAAGCCTATGCAGGCGAGCGAAATTCAAACCTGCATAGCGCGAAGATCGTTCCGTATGGCTACATTCAAAGGTCGGTCTATAAATTGAAGCCGTTTAAAGATGCCGCATTCGGAAAATCATCGCTCGCCGTGCGCGATACGATCCGAATATTGATCGAATGTGGCGAACTGACCGCAATGTCAAAGGCGGTTTTGTCGAAAGATTACCGCTATTCGGGCGACGCTTACATGATCGAACGCCCGGAAGCGTTCTTGGAGTAGACGGGTAGACTTTTGCGGTAGATCGTAAGTGATTGATTTTGCTGAAAAGTAGAGCGGTAGAAAAAGTAGACAGGGTTCCCCTTTCCTTCATCTAATAGGTTGGAACGGTATTAAATAATACGCTGAAAACTTGCTTCTCCCCTTATGTCTACTTCTTCTACTTTTCTACTTCTTTAAAATAAGTAAGTAAAATCAGGATGTTAAAAAGTAGACCTGTCGATGCGGCGATTTCTACCCGTCTACTTCGACAATCGCCAATGTGGGAATGAAAGGAGCGTCGTAATGAGAGGCAAAATTGAACATCATACCTTCGACACGAAGGCCGATGTTGTAATCCGAGAAATTCGCAATCGTTGCGAAGACGATCTTGTTCGCAAGAACGTTTGCTGCATCGAAGATGCCGACGAATATTTGTGTCGCGATTACGTCAGGCAAGTTTCAAGCGTCGTTCAAGGTGCGCAGTCTTTCTTGCCAGGCGACGCCGTAACCGGGGCCGAAATCTTCCTGTCGCGAATGGTCGGCGATTACGGCATGGGGAAATATTGGCGGTTCTCGGAACGTTGCGGAAAACAACTGTCGCTTTATGCCGACTATTACTTCCGGTGCTACTATGAAGTTCTGTCCATGATGTATGTCGAAACCATGCAGGCGGCTGACGACAAGCAAATCATCGAACTTGCGCACAATGGGACAATCCTTCTCGCCGCCGCATCGCTTCCCGGTGTTGTCAACGAACTGCGTCGCGAGTTTCGCCGTAGGGGATTGAACTATGATCGTTTTCTTGTCGCGAACAAGGATTTGGACATGCGCTTGGGCGTCCAGCGGCGACGGCAAGGATTGATCGGGAAGGCATAGCCGCAGCGCCGCGCAGGACGGGCCTGTGGCGCGTGTCTCGGGGGCGGTTGGCACCGACGGCGCGGAAGGCAGAAAGCCGCTTCACGGCCCGGAAATCGGCCCCTGCGGCGATGCCTGATTCGATCGCCTGCGGGCTGGATATGTGGGAATGACGAAATGGACAAAGAAACTTTCAGCGAAGTTCGCATCGCGAATGCGTTCAAACCGAACGTCGAACTATCGGATCAGGATATTGCCGAAATGCGGCGTCGTATGGCTGCATCAAATCGCGAATGGAAGAAAAGAAAGAAGCGCGAAGAAATCGAAGGCGGTTTTGACCCGAAAGAAGCTGACCGTCAACGTCAATTTGCGGCATCGAAAAAGCGTCGTAATAACAAAGGAATGCGTCGCGATTTATCGGAATTGGAGATTGCGCAACTTAAATCGGCTTGGGTTGCTGAATAAGCTTGACGGATCAATATTCGCGCCCCTTATGCTGATTCGAGATTGCCGGTTAACTGGCAATATTCGACCTGTTATCCCCGGATAAGGAACCCCAAATATGGCAAATATTGCCACGCCAGCTTGGCCGAACTCGCCTAACCCCCCTATGGGTCAGCCCGAGAAGAAACGGGTTCGGGTCAAACTTGATACCGTGTCGGACATTAAAGCCGAAGCTGCGAAACTCTATCGGCTTTGCCGGTCTGGCGAAGTTGATCCGTCGGAAGCCGGTAAACTCGCCTATCTTCTGCAAATCGTCGCGAAGCTGACCGAAACTTCCGACCTTGAGGCGCGCCTTGCCGAACTGGAAACGGAACGAAGCTAATGGCCGTAGCTTCGTTGAAATCCCGCATCGCAAAGCTTGAAGCCAAGCGAAACATTGCCCCCGCCGAAATCTGCATCGTTGGCGGGCAGTATCTTGAACTTATCGTTGATCCCAACCGGCCCGGCCATTTGATCCAGCAAGAGCCGCCCGGCGGTTTTGCCGAATGGTGCCGCAAACAGCAAGACCGCCTGCAAGCGCAAATCGTCGAACTGTTGGCCGACATGGGCAACGAAGCCGAAGAACAACCCGCCCCTGTGGGCATCGCTGCCAACCGCAAACCGGACGGCTTTGTTTTCGAACACAACGGCGTCGATTTCGTCGTGGTCGAAGGCGAGGCGCAGCCCGTTCGCAACCGAAGGAAAAATCATGCCTCTCGTTAACACGCCCCGCGCCAAGCAATTCCTGTCGAACATGGGTATCGACGCAGGCCGTCGCGCCTATCTTGGCAACCCCGCAACGTTGCCCGCCGAACCGGCAACGGTTGTGACGAAACTTCACTACGTCGTCGCCGATGCCGTGAACCGCGTCAACAATCTCGAATTCGACAAGACCCGCACCCCGACGCAACAGCACGACGCAGGGCGGCAAATCGCCGAGGCCGTTGACGCCGAAATCACCAAGGCCCGCGCGTCGTTGAAGCGTTGGTCTGATCGCGCAACCGATGCCGCCATGACCGAAATCGAAACCGTTTTGGCGTCGGAAGCCGGGAATTCGGCGCTTATGTCGGAACTGCGCAGCTATCTGCGGTCGAAGGCGGGTGATGCTGAATTTCAAGCCAAGCTTCGCGGGTTGGTCGAAACCGATCTGCGCTTCGCCGCCGCTATCGGATCGGCTCCGGCGGAACTGTCGGGCCTTTCGTCGGACCGGGCTGCGCAACTTCGCGTCTATGCTGCGGCCAAGCACGCGCCGGAAGCTTCGGAACGGGTGCAGGTTGCGCAGGAAGTCGCCGCGCTGGACGCAAAACTTGCCTCTGCGCAGGCCGAAGTTGCCCCCGCGTTCTACAACGCGGGCGTTCAAGAGGGGATGCGAACCGCCGTTGATGTTTCCGCGCCGCTTGGGGGTGAATGATGCCCACAACTGCCGAAGACCAAATCGCCGAACTTACGGCTTGGCTTGCCGCGTCGTCGCGCAACGACGTTTCCCCCTGCGGTGATCCGATCAAGCGCGGGCCGTTCGCCGAGATTGTGGGCATCGGCCTTGATGATCCCGCGCCCGACCTGACGGCAGAAATCGCCCTGGGCTGCCTGCCGCTTCTGACGCCCGCCGATGTGCCTGCACCGGCCTTCGCAGAAGCGCAGGGGCAAGCTGTGGTGATGGACCGGGCCGCGCATGTGATCTGGAAGGCAGGCGCAGCCAAGGCGCGGCCCGAAGGCTTCCCTGCGGTCGCTGTGGTCGGGCTGGAAGCGGGGCAGACCATGCGCGACGCCTGCGCGGCTGCGGGTGTCGATCCTGACGCCGACCGGGCCGTGATCGGCCTGCCGCTTTACGCGATACTTCCCGGCGTTGCGCTGAAACTGCGCCCGATGTTGCCGGTGCGCTGACCTTCGAATTCGGGCGGCATGGCCTGTATGCCCGATGGCCGTTCGTTCTTCGGGATTGTTCCGAACGGCCTTGCCCCCGGCGCTTCACCGCGTCGGGGCTTTTTTCATTTAGTCACGGTTGCGACCACTTTTCTTGTCGTGTCTTCAATGATTTTTGCGGTGTCTGCGCTGTGGCAGATCAATCCAGAAGATGCAACTTTCTTCGTATCATCCAGAGATGCGCTCCAAGGTGTCGAACCGACTACCCGGCCACTTTCTGAATATTCGATGATATAAGACATTTCCATTTTACTCCATTTTTGACGCATCATGTCATGATAGTTTGAGGCTGGTAATCCAGATAAATTTCGCGCCGCTATTATTCCGGTCGCCTCGGGGGGGTAACGCGATTGGACGATACAGCAACCTATTCGACAGGCTGATCCGGTGCTTTGGAAGCGGGAATTTTATTGCTCTTAAAGCGCAATGGCTTTGCGTATTCCGCATCAAAAATTTCGTGAGCGCGTTTCAAGATCATTGCGACGGTGAGGAGAAAGTGAAGATAGACGGCGATAAGTATTGCAGCCTCAAGCCTATCGGGAACGGGTGCCGCGAAAAAAACAAGAAAGATCGTGACTGCCGCGCAAGATAGAAAGATAAGATATGAAACATTTGCATTTATTTCGCGAAGCAGTTCTCTGGTTTCCTCAGCGAGCTTTCTTTCCTCACCGTCAAGGATGCTGTCGCCCGTTGCCTTTCGGTCTGATCGAAAAACGCCATACATGGCCACTTGAACGCTAAAGAGAAGTGCCGAAAAGATAGCGAAAACCGAAATCGAGACAGAAAACACATCCTCAGAAAGATGAATGCACCAAAGCCAGCTTAGGAAACCTGCGATGATCGGAATTCCGAAGAAAAGTAGCATATCCCAAAGGCTTAAGCGTTCTTCGCCGAGGTTCTTCAGAGTTCCGAAATGGGCTTTGAGTATCGCAGTCAAGCTAACTTTCATTACCTCATCCCATACTGTGCGCGGAAGTTCTCGATCACATTAGCCGAAATTTCTGAAACTGACTGGAAAGTCGGATGCTGATCCGCGCCAAGTTGGACCTCTTCGGATATGTCGATTACACCGGCATTGTTCGAAGGACCGACGATACCAACTTTCATGTATGAATTTCCAATTGCGACCATCGCGCTTGCTTCATCAAACTCAATTCCATCGAAGACGAAGGCTGCGCCACCCCGCGCACCGCGAATTTGCGGAGCCACGTCGGAGAAGACGCCAAATAGTCCGTTTCTTCTCACTGAGAAAGAAAGCTCCACATTCAACTCATCTGGTGGCAGGTTTCTCAGAATTTCCGCACGGTCTTTCGGAACTCGTTTTTTTGAAAGTATAAGCTTTTTAACCTGAGCATTGCGATACATTTCATCAGCCGTCGGCATAACTTTTCTTGGTGTAAGGCGAATGTGGTTGTATCTGCGGTTGAACTCGCTGGTAAGTTCCCCAAGGACTTGGCTTACACAAGAACGGTCCCTGAAAGACTGTAGGGTAGCAAACCCGAAGTTGCCTGCGTCGGGGACCCAGAAGCGATAGTAGAGCGGAATTTCTTCAACATCAGTAGCATTTCTATTGAAGAGAACTTCGTTGTCATCTGGATTGATAATGTTTGAACTGTAACCGTAGGTGCCATAACGCACGATGCCGTGTCTGCTTCGGCCTTCGTCCTGCGCTGGCTCGAGTCTCCAACTGCGTTCGATGTTGTTGTTTTGTAACGCGGCGACCTTTCCACGAACAAACTGTGGAAGGAACTCGTAGAGTTCCGAGCCTATACCGGCGTTCGCGAGCGGAATTTGCTGGTAGTTTTGCGCGTTGAAGAGGCAAAGCTGATAGACGTAAAGGCCGATTTTGCTCATTTGTTTTCCGAAATTGCTTTTGTAGTTCGGAGCCTAAGACGTTCGTGATTAAGGTTCAACTTCGACGTGAACAGGTAAGAAGCTTCCATGTCGGGGCGAAAAGACGCAGGCTTCACGTTCCAGTGAACATATAAGCGCGAAACCCTTGTCGGCACCCCAAATCTACCGCGCGAAAACTGTCACTAGATCGGCAATAGATTTCCCTGATCGGGAAATTATTCAATGATTTCAAGGAAATATGGCGGAGAGACAGGGATTCGAACCCTGGGTGGGCGCAAACCCACAACGGTTTTCGAGACCGCCCCGTTCGACCGCTCCGGCACCTCTCCGCGTCGGTGGTCGTTTTGTGAGGGCGGATTTAGCCTGCCGCGCGGGGGCATGCAACCGCTTTTTTCATCTTTCTCGCAGCGATAGGCGGAAGCCGCGAAAACGCCTGTGCAGGCAGTGCGGCGGGGCCTTGGCAGCGGAGCCGGGCGGACTATGCTGCGCCTCGTTCCCCGCGCGAAAGGCCCGCGACGATGCTCCGATTCTTCCTCCCAGCCCCTCTCCTGCGCCGCGCGGCCCTCGGCCTTGCGCTTGTTCTCGCCGGGCAGGGGGCTTTTGCCGACCCCGCGCGAATCTCGCATCTGCTGCACACCGATGCGCTTTTCACCATCTTGCAGAAGGAAGGCGTCGCCTATGGCCGCGATCTTGCCGAGGAAATGACCGGCGAGGCCTCCGATCCCGGCTGGGTCGCCGAGGTCGAGGCGATCCATGCCCCGGCACGGCTGCGGCCGGGCTATGACAAGACCTTCGCCGATGCGCTGAAGGGCGCCGATCAGGCGGCGATCGAGCATTGGCTGGCCTCAGACACCGGCAAGCGGGTGGTCGAGCACGAGATCTCGGCGCGCGAGGCGCTGCTCGATCCCGAGGCCGAGGATGCCGCGATTGCGGCGGCCGAGACCGCGCAGGCGCGCGGTGACCATCGTTTCGCCGCCGTGCAGCGCATCATCGAGGCTGCCGGGCTGATCGAGCCGAACGTGGTCGGCGGGATGAACGCGAACCTCGCCTTCTACCGCGCCATGGCCGCGGGCGGCGCCTTCCCCTATGAGGTGACCGAAAGCGACATGCTCGCCGATGTCGCCTCGCAGGAAGAAGAGATCCGCGCGGATGTCACCAGCTGGATCGAGGGCTATCTGTTCCTCGCCTACAGCTCGCTTTCGGCCGGCGACCTCGAACGCATCGTGCGGTTTTCCGCCTCGGCGCCGGGACAGGCGCTGCTGCGCGCGCAATTCGAGGGATTCGATCTCGTCTACGAGGAAAGCTCTGCCGCGCTCGGGGCGGCACTTGCGCGGCGGATGACGGCGGCCGAACTCTAGGCACGGCGCGCACACGCGCTTTCAACTCGATGTGACGGCCGGGTGAACGCCGCCGCGTGCGAAACCCGCCGCGGGGGCGTTTCCGTACAAGGCACCAAGGCCTTGCGGCGGGTGGGGGAATTGGCCCCGGCTCACGCGTCGGCCGGGATTGGCCGATCGGACCGCGGCGGGGGATTGATTGTTTTCCAGGGACTTATAGCTCGGTGGTGCGGACAGAAGACCGCAACCAGATCCACGGGGGACAGCCCCGAAAGGAGGACGAAAATGAAACGCATCCTGATGGCTTCGAGCGCCTTTGCCGTGGTCGCCGGTTCCGCCTTCGCGGGTGGCTATACCGCGCCCGTGACCGAGGCCCCGGTTGTCGCGCCGGCGCCCGTCGTGACCAGCAATGTCGACTGGACCGGCTTCTACGCCGGTGGTCAGCTCGGCTATGGCAAGACCAACAGCGCTCTCGGTGTCGACGGCGCCTATGCGGGCGTGAACGCCGGCTACATGAAGGATTTCGGCAAATACGTGCTGGGCGGCGAGCTCGCCTATTCGGGCGCAAGCATGAAGTCGGGCTCGGGGGAAACCGAGCAGAAGGTGAAGGACTTCGCCGATCTCAAGCTGATCGCCGGCGTTCCCACCGGCAAGTGGCTGCCCTATGCCGGGCTCGGCGCTTCCCACGTCTCCGTCAAATCGGCCGGCACCGATTATTCGGACACCGTGCCGATGGCGCTCGTGGGGGTGAAATACCAGCTCAACGACCAATGGGCGGTCGGCGGCGAGCTTGACTACCGCAAGGGCAACAACTTCGACGGCTCCAATCAGGACCTGAACCTGACCACCGTCGGCATGACCGCGTCCTTCCGCTTCTGAAAACGTGCCTTCGGGCAGGATCTGAACGGCCGGGCAGGGCAGGCGCCTTGCCCGGCCGCAAATTTTCCGGGTTTTGCCGGTTCTGGCAGGGAAGAACCGCAGATTTTCCGGACCTGAAAAATTTCCGTTGCGAAGCGATGATTTTCGCAAAACATTCGGTTTATCTGCTGAATGACCGCAATGGAGCCTGCCGTGGATGAAACCGATCGCAAGATTGCCGTGCTTCTGTCCGATGACGCCCGCGCCTCGCTGGCGCAGATCGGCGCGGTGGTGGGGCTTTCGACCTCGGCGGTGAACGACCGGCTGCGGCGGCTGATCGAGCGCGGCGTGATCCGTCGGATGAGCGCCGATATCGCACCCGAGGCGGTCGGCCTGCCGGTCACCGGTTTCGTCTGGGTGGCGCTCGCCCCGGCGGCCGACGAGGGCGCCTTTCGCGCCGCAATGGCACAGTTGCCGCGGGTCACCGCCTGCCACCACGTCACCGGGCCCTGGTCCTATCTCGTGCAGATCCGCGCGGCGAGCCTTGACGCGGTCGAGGATTTCCTCGCCGAATTGAAATCGGGCGGCTGGATCGCGCGCTCGGAAACCATGCTGGCGCTCTCGACCGTGGTCGAGCCGCCGTTCCGCTATCGGGGGTGATCATGCTGTTCCTGAAATCGCTGCTCGTGGGGCTCGCCATCGCCGCACCGCTCGGTCCGATCGGGGCGCTGTGCATCCAGCGCACGCTGGCGCGCGGCTTCTGGGCGGGGGCGGCAGGCGGGCTGGGCACCGCCGCGGCCGATGCCACCTATGCCGCCGCCGCCGCCGCGGGCTTTGCCGCCTTCTCGGCCTTCCTCGCGCGGATCTCGCTGCCGCTCGGGCTCGGGGGCGGCGCTTTCCTGCTCTGGCTGGCCTGGCAGGGCTGGCCGCGCGGCACCGTCACCGCCACGCCCGCCCGCGCGGCCGAGGGGCGCGGCCTCCTTGCCACTGCGGCCACCACCTGGGCGCTGACGATGACCAACCCGGCGACCATCCTCAGCTTTGCCGCGATCTTTGCAGGCCTCGGCCTTGCCGATGCCGCGGGGCCGCTTGCCGCACTCCTCGTCGTCACCGGCATCTTCGCGGGCTCGATGCTGTGGTGGGTGTTCCTCTCGGGCACCGTCGCGGCGCTGCACCATCGCCTGCCCGCCGCCTTCGCCACCTGGACGGCGCGGCTCTCCAGCCTGATGATGGCGGGCTTCGGTCTCTGGGCCCTCGCCAGTGCCCTGACCTGACCCGGCCCCGTTCTTCCTGGCCGAAATACCTCGGGGGTGAGCGGCGAAGCCGCGAGGGGGCAGCGCCCCCTCACCGTCCTCTCAGCCCGCCAGCGCCTCGGCAAAGGCGCGCAGCCGGATCAGCGCCGCCTCGAGCGCGCCATCCTCGAGCGTCAGCGCGATCCGCAGATGCCCCGCCGCCGGTGCGCCGAAACTCTCGCCCGGCATCACCGCGATCTTCTCCTCGTCGAGAAGCCGTGCGGCGAATTCCTCGCCCGAGAGCCCGGTGCGGCGGATGTCGAGCATCGCATACATCGCGCCGGCCGGATGGGTCAGCCCGACGACCGGGCTGTCCGCCATCACGTCGCGCACGATGTCGCGCCGCCGGCCGAAGGGCGCGGCCACCGCCGCCTCGAAACCCGCGCCCCGGCGCAGCGCGAAGAGCGCCGCATCCTGGATGAAGCCCGGCACGCCATAGGTGGTGTTGATCGCAAGCTCGTGGGCGGCGTCGATCACCGCCTCGGGCGCCACCATCCAGCCGATCCGCGAGCCGGTCATCGCATGGCTTTTCGACAGCGAGCCCAGCACCACCGTGCGCTCGGCCATGCCCGGCAGGCTGCGCGGGCTGATCGCCGGGCCTTCCCAGACCTGGGTCTCGTAGACCTCGTCCGAGATCAGCCACAGGTCCGCCTCGGTGCAGGCCCCGGCGATGCCGGCGATCGTCTCGGGGGTATAGATCACCCCGGTCGGGTTGTTCGGCGAATTGATCAGCAGCGTGCGCGCGCCGGGGCTGGCCGCGAGGATGTCGGCCTTGGCCGGCTGGAACCCGGCCTCGGCCCGCGCCTCGACCGCCCGCGCCTCGGCGCCGCTGGCGCGGATCGTGCCGGTATAGGTCGGGTAGAACGGCGAGATGTAGAGCCCGGCGCACTGCGGGTCGAGCAGCACCTGATGCGCGGTGTAAAGCGCGGCCTGACCGCCCGGGGTGACGAGCACGTTCTCGGCCCGGGTCTCGACCCCGGTGCGGGCGGTGACGCGGGCGGCGATCTCGGCGCGCAGGGCGGGGATGCCGGGGATGTCGGTATAGCCGGTGTGGCCGTTCGCCGCCGATTGCGCCATCGCGGCGAGGATCGCCGGATCGGTCTTCACGTCGGGCTCGCCGATCGTCAGCATCACCACCTTCTCGCCCGCCGCGATCATCGCCCGCGCGCGATAGAGAATGCCCCAGCCATTGCCGCCGGTGCCGCGCATATGCGCGACGCGTGCTGCCAGTTCCATTGTCCTGTCTTCCTTCAATTGTCCGGGGGCAGGATGCCCAGCCCCCGCAGATAGATGCCGATGCCGCTTTCCAGCAGGTCCTCGGGCGCCCAGGGCCCGGCGCTGCCGGGGGCGGCGCGGGCGAAAAGCTCGACCACGCCATGGCTCATCGCGCGCACATGGGCGGCGACCATGCTGGCGGGGGGGCGGCGGGCGGCGGGCAGGGAGGAGAGCAGCACCTCGGTGGCGCGCAGCATCACCGCCTCGGCCCGTGCCGCCCCGGCCGCAAGCTCGGGCGAGCGGTTCGGCGCGATGCCGCTTTCGAACATCGCCACGTAATGGCCCGGGAAGCGGCGGGCGAAGGCGAGATAGGCCCGCCCGGTCGCACCGAAGGCCGCAAGCGGCGCCGGCGCGCCGCCGTTCCAGGCGTGCTCCATCACGTCGGCGAAGATCGCATAGCCCTGCCGCGCGCATTCGGCGATCAGGTCCTCGCGCCCGGCGAAATGGCGATAGACCGCGGCCGGCGTCACGCCGGCGCGCTTCGCTGCCTCCGACAGCGTGAAGCCGCCCGGGCCCTGCGCCTGGATCAGCTCGAGCGCGGCCTCGACCAGCGCCTGGCGCAGGTTGCCGTGATGGTAGCCCTGCTTAGCCATTCAGGATGTCGAGACCGCCACAGATCCTGCCGTCGATCTCGCCGATCGCCTTGCGGTCCTTGCGCGCGAACTCGACCGCGCCGAGCACGGTCTGGATCGCGGCGATGCGGGCGCGCATCTTGTCGTCCGAGCGGATCACCGTCCAGGGCGCCGAGACGGTGTGCGAGCGTTCGAGGGTTTCCCTGATCGCCGCGGTGTAGTCGTCCCATTTCTTCAGCCCCTCGACGTCGACCCAGCTCAGCTTCCACTGCTTGAGTGGGTCCTTCTCGCGGTCGAGAAAGCGCTTGAGCTGCTCGGCGCGGTCGACCGAGAGCCAGATCTTCACGAGGATCACCTCCTCGTCGACCAGCATCTTCTCGAAATCGGGAAGCTGGGTGAAGAAGCGTTCGCGCTGCGCGTCGGTGCAGAAGCCGAAGACCTTCTCGACCACGCCGCGGTTGTACCACGAGCGGTCGAAGATCGCGATCTCGCCGGCCGCCGGCAGCCAGTCGACGTAGCGCTGGAAATACCATTGCGTCGCCTCGCGCTCGTTCGCCTTGGGCAGGGCGACGACATAGGCCGAGCGCGGGTTCAGGTTCTCGCGCAGCCGGTCGATGGTGCCGCCCTTGCCGGCGGCGTCGCGGCCCTCGAACAGCACCACAAGCCGTCGCCCGGTGGCCTTCAGATCCCACAGCATCTTCACCAGCTCGATCTGAAGCGCCGCCATCTGCGCCTCGCAATCCTTCTTCTTCATCTCCTCGCGGTAGGGGTAGGACTTCGACAGGATCTCGTCCTTGTCGGCGGTCTCGATCGCCTTGCGCACCGCCTCGGGCGCCTCGGTCTTCAGGTATTTGGTGATATCGCCGACGAAGGGGATGCCCTCGCCCTTCGCCGTCGCGGCCACCGCCTTGGGCAGGGCGACCTTGTCGTCGGGTTTCTTGTCCTTGCCCATGGTGCCCTCCCGCGGTGATGTGAACATGCATCACTATAGGCCGCGGGCGGGCGGCCGCAAGCCGGGCGCCCCGCGCCCGGCCGGGGGCTCAGCAGCCGATCTTCGCCAGATCGTAGGGCGTGTCCTGATAGATCTGGTTGATCCAGTTGCCGTAAAGCAGATGCGCATGGCTGCGCCAGCGGTTCAGCGGCATCTGCGTCGGGTCGTCGTCGGGGTAGTAGTTCCTCGGCACGTTGATCGCCTTGCCGGCCTCGACGTCGCGGTCATATTCTTCCTTCAGCGTGCCGCTGTCATATTCGAAGTGGTTGAAGATGTAGAGCGCACGATGCGCGCCATCCTCGACCAGACAGGGGCCGGTCTCGTCCGAGGCGATCAGCGTGGTCAGCCCGGCCGCGTCGATCTCGTCCTGATGCATCTCGGTCCAGCGGCTGACGGGCACAAGGACGTCGTCCGAGAAGCCGCGCAGATAGGGCGAGGTCGGCGCGAGGTTGCGGTGGCGGAAGCAGCCGAAGGCCTTGTGGGCAAGGGCGTGCTTCTGGATGCCGTGGAAATGATAGGCCATCGCCATGCCGCCCCAGCACACGCCGAAGGTCGAGAAGACATGGCTCTGCGTCCAGTCGAAGATCCGGCTGATCTCGTCCCAGTAGGTCACCTCCTCGAACGGGATCTTCTCGATCGGGGCGCCGGTGATGATCAGCCCGTCGAATTTCTCGCCGGTCGCCTCGACCTCCTCGAACGAGCGATAGAAGGTCTCCATATGCTCGGCCGCGGTGTTCTTCGTCTGATGCGAGGTGATCCGGATCAGCTGAAAGTCGATCTGGATCGGCGTCGCGCCGATCAGCCGGGCGAACTGGTTCTCGGTCTGGATCTTCTTCGGCATCAGGTTCAGCAGGCCGATGCGCAAGGGCCGGATTTCCTGTCGCGCCGCGCGTTCGGGCGTCATCACCATCACGCCTTCCCGCGACAGGATCTCGAATGCGGGGAGGGTTTCGGGAAGGGTGACAGGCATGATGTTTCCGATACTTGCAGTGAGATCTTGAAGTGATGCTTGAACTGGTCCGGGGTCAGGCGGGAAGGGTTTCTGCGATCAGGGATATAAAATCCTTCTCGTCGCGGACAAGGGCGACCTGCTCGGCGGTGACGGTCACGCCCCAGTTCCGCGCCATCGCCGCATAGCGCGGCTGGCGGTGATCGAGCGCCTGCCGGTAGGTCCAGCGCACGAAATCGTCGGGGTCGACCTCGTCCTCGCGCAGGCCGCGCTCGACGCGGTACTGCACCCATTTGCGGTCGAGGAAGTCGGGCGAGTAATACATCGGCTTCGGCGCGCGGTCGAAGCGGCGCACGAGCTCGTCGGTATGCGCCGCCGAGCCCTCGATCCAGACCATCAGCAGGTTCTTCGACAGCGCGGTGAGGATCGGGTCGGCCGGGTCGGCGGGGTCCACCACCTCGCAGATCGAGCCCCCCGAGTCGCAGACGAAATTCGGGATCCGGTAGATCTCCTCGGCGCGGCGGATGAAATAGGGGGTGTCGAGCAGCGCCGCCTGTTCGGCCAGCCGGTGCTGGGTCTGGCGCCGCTCATATTCCTCGAGCTCGAGCCCGCCGCGGGCGGCCGAGCCGGGCTTGCCGAGATAGGTGGAGAGCGGCGCGAGATTGTCGAAGGTGATGTTCGAGGCGATATAGACCGAATCCGACAGCAGCAGTTCGGCGAGGAAGGGGTTCTTCATCGCCTCGCGCTTGAAGTTGTCGGCGATGTATTCGCCCATGTAGCGCGTGCCGATGCGGTAATCGACCGAGTAGTGGAACCAGCCCGACCCCGCGCCGCGCAGCATTGACGCCAGATAGGTCTTGCCCAGCCCCGACATGCCGAACAGAAGCACCCGCTTGCGCGCGCTCGCCAGCCAGTCCGCCCGATTGCGATAGATCATCCGAACCCCCGTGTTTCGCCCCGTTTAGCGCGCGCGGCGGGCGCCGTCACGGGGTTTCGGGCAAAGGCGAAGGCCCCGCCGGGGCGGGGCCTTGCCGGTTTCGTGCCGGTCCTTGCGGATCTGCCAGCCGTCGTGGATCAGAAGGTGATGCCGACGCGGACGCCGGCGGCGACGGCATGGTTGTCGGTGAAGTTCGCGCGGGCCGTGTCGCGGGTCTGGGCATCGGCATCGCCGAGCCACAGATAGCGCACCGCACCGGTGACCTTGACGTTCTCGTGGGTGTAGACCGCAGCCAGGCCGATGCCCTTGTAACCGCGCGTCGGCGCGAGCGGCGAGACGAGCTTGTTGTCACCGCCACCGCCCTCGTACATCAGGAAGGCCGAGCCGGACCAGGCATCGGTGAACTTGTGCCCGACGCCGAGCGTGTAGCTGGTCGAGTTGTTCAGGTTGACGAGGCCACCGCCGGTGGTGGCGGTGAACCAGGCCGGGTCGATCTGGAACTGGCTCCAGTGCACCCAGCGGACCGAGCCGAAGACCAGCCAGTCGGGCGCGACGCCGGTCTGGAAGTCGAGCGTCACCGCCTCGGGCGTGTCGACTTCGGTCGTGCCGGCGGCAACGGTGGTGGTGCCCATCCTCTCGGTGGTGTCGAACTTGTGGGTCACCTTCGACTGGTAGGTCAGGGCGACGCGCAGCGCGATTTCCGGCTTCTCATAGGCGGCGCCGAGCGAATAGCCCGCGGCCCAGTCGTTCGAGAAGCGGGCGCTGTAGCCAGAGATCGCGCCATAGGCGAGCCCGTTCAGCTTGATCACGGCCGAGGCGTCGGACAGCCGCACGCCGCCATGCACCGACCAGTTGTCATCGAACTTGTAGCGCATCAGCGCGGTGTAGCCCTCGGACTGCACGTTCACGTTGGTGCCGGCGAATTCAAGGGCGCCGCTGGTCGGATATTCGATGTTCGCGCCATAGAAATGGTCGTACATCAGCGCCATCGACAGCTTGTCGTTGAACTCATGCTTGTAGGCAAAGCCGGGCAGGTAGTGGTTGCGCGCCACGCCGCCGGTGTCCTGACCGGTGATCACCCCCACGCCATCCACCGACGGACGGATCCGGCCATAGGACAGTTCGACGTAATTCTTGCCTTTCTCGAACAGCACGCCGACCGACTGCGTGGACCGTTCGATCCCGCCGGCGGACACCGCTCCCGCGCTGAGGGCGAGCAGGCTTGCCCCCATAAGAATGTGTTTCATTTGAACCTCTTCCCTAGAGTGTGAGACCTCTCTCCACGCCCGACCGTAGCATGACGCAAAGGTGAATCAATTCGGCCTGCGGCCTTACGTCGCGTCGCGAGGGGATGCTGCAGTGCAGCTTGTGACCGCCGCGCCACGACAAGTGTGAAAACGCGGCATGCCGCCCCGGTTGCGCGGCTGAAAGCGGTCGGGGCGAGGCGCGACAGCGCGCCCGCAGCCCGGGCTGGCCGGTGGCGTGGCGGCCGGCGCGGGAAGGGATGTCATCCTGTCTCTCCTGACTCCGGGGGCCGTGGTGGTGCGTCCGATCAAGCCTGAAGGAGGTGACTCATCGCTTAACGGATGCCATGGAGCCGATCGCCGTCACGACTTTCGACATCCAGCCAACAGCGCGGGCCTCGGCGTGCCGGGGCGGGCGGTCCGGCTGCGGCGATCGGCCCGGCTTTTCCTTGGCGGCGAAATATTGCAGTCTTCCGCGCGTCCGCCGGCAAAATCCGCACGGGCAGGCACAGACAGCGCACGAGGACAGCATGGCCTTCCACCCCCCGAAACCCACGCCCAAGGGGCTGTGGCGGCGCACGCCGCCGGCGATCTTTCCGGCGACGCTCGGCCTGCTGGGCCTTGCGCTCGGCTGGCGTCGCGGCGTCGGGCAGTTCGCGCTGCCGCCGGGGCTGGCGGATCTGTTCCTCGGCGCGGTGACGCTGTTCGCGCTCTTCGCGCTGCTGACCTATGTGGTGAAGCTGATGCGCCGCCCGGCCGTGGTGCTCGAGGATCTGCGGATCCTGCCCGGCCGTGCTGGGCTGGCGGCGGCGGTGCTCTGCCTCTACCTGCTGGCGCTTGTCTTTGCGCCGCTCTCGCCCGCGCAGGCCCGGCCGATCCTGATCCTCGGCATCTTGGCCCATCTCGCGCTCACCGCCGCGGTGCTCTGGACCTTTGCCCATGGTCCGGCCGAGCAGCGCCGGGTGAACCCGGTCTGGCATCTGACCTTCACCGGCTGGATCGTTGCCGCACTCGCCGCGCAGGGGCTGGGACTCGAGACGCTGGCGCTTGCCCTGTTCTGGTTGGCACTTCTGGCCGCGCTGGCGATCTGGAGTCTCTCGATCCGGCAGTTCGCCCGCGAAAGCGTGCCGGCGCCGCTCCGCCCGCTGCTGGCGATTCACCTTGCCCCCGCCGCGCTTCTGGGCAGCGTGGCGACCGGGTTCAATGCCGAGGGCATGGCGCTCGTCTTTGCCGCGCTGAGCGTGCTCCTGCTCGCGCTCTTCGTGATCCGCGCGCGCTGGCTGTTGTCGGCCGGCTTCAGCCCGCTCTGGGGGGCGCTGACCTTCCCGCTCGCCGCGACCGCGACCTTCTGGCTGGCACTTGGCGGCGCCTGGACGCTGCCCGGGGCGGTGCTGCTGGTGGCGGCGACCGTGATCATCGTGCCGATCGCGCTGCAGATCGCCAAGCTCTGGGCAAAGGGGACGCTTGCGATCAAAACCAACGCCGCCATCGCCTGAGGGGGCTTGCATCCGGCACCGATGCGTGAAACAGGGGCGTGCCAAACGTAGCCTGCCAAGGAGATTCCGATGCAGATTCGCGAGGCGCTCACCTTCGACGATGTTCTTCTCGTTCCCGCCGCTTCCTCGGTCCTGCCGTCGGAGGCCGATGTTTCGACCTTCGTGACGAAGACGATCCGGCTGAACATTCCGCTCTTGTCCTCCGCCATGGATACCGTGACCGAGGCGCCGATGGCCATTGCGCTGGCGCAGGCGGGCGGCATGGGGGTGATCCACCGCAACCTCACCGTCGCGCAGCAGGCCGAAGAGGTCAGCCGGGTGAAGCGTTTCGAAAGCGGCATCGTCTACAATCCGATCACGCTCACCCCCGAACAGACGCTCGCCGATGCGAAGGCGCTGGTCGCGCGCTACAACGTCTCGGGCTTCCCGGTGGTCGATGCCTCGGGCAAGGTCGTGGGCATCGTCACCAACCGTGACATGCGCTTTGCCACTGATGACCGCACCCCGGTTGCGGCGATGATGACGCGCGACAACCTTGCGATCCTGCACGAGCCGGCCGACCGCGAAGAGGCGATGAACCTGATGAAGGCGCGCCGGATCGAGAAGCTTCTGGTCACTGACGGGCAGGGCAAGCTCACCGGGCTGTTGACGCTGAAGGACAGCGAGAAGTCGGTGCTGCACCCGCTCGCGACGAAGGACGGCAAGGGCCGGCTGCGCGCCGCCGCCGCCTCGACCGTGGGCGATGCGGGTTACGAGCGCAGCTGCGCGCTCGTCGATGCCGGCTGCGACCTGATCGTGATCGACACCGCGCACGGCCATTCGGCGGGTGTCGCCATCGCCGTCGAGCGGATCAAGAAATACCGCGAGGACGTGCAGGTGGTGGCCGGCAACGTGGCGACGGCGGGGGCGACGAAGGCGCTGATCGGCGCCGGAGCGGATGCGGTCAAGGTCGGCATCGGCCCGGGCTCGATCTGCACCACGCGCATCGTCGCGGGCGTCGGTGTGCCGCAGCTCACCGCGATCATGGACGCCTGCTCGGGCGCGGGCGACGTGCCGATCATCGCCGATGGCGGCATCAAGTTCTCGGGCGATTTCTCGAAGGCGATCGCGGCGGGCGCAAGCTGCGCCATGGTCGGCTCGGCGATTGCCGGCACCGACGAGGCGCCGGGCGAGGTGATCCTGTATCAGGGCCGGTCGTACAAGTCCTATCGCGGCATGGGAAGCCTCGGCGCGATGGCGCGCGGCTCGGCCGACCGCTACTTCCAGAAGGACGCGGCGTCGGACAAGCTGGTGCCCGAGGGGATCGAAGGGCAGGTGCCCTACAAGGGGCCGGTCGCAACGGTGCTGCACCAGATGGTGGGCGGTCTGCGCGCCTCGATGGGCTACACCGGCAACGCCACGATCGCGCAGATGCGCGGCGGCTGCGAGTTCGTGCGCATCACCGGCGCCGGGCTGAAGGAAAGCCACGTGCACGACGTGCAGATCACCCGCGAAAGCCCGAACTACCGGATCGGGTGAGAGAGGACCGGGGCGCGCATCGGCGCCCCGATGAAACGCTCCGGTGGAGCGGTTCACCTCTCGGCCGCCCGGCGCGCAGGCGCCGGGCCGGCTGCCACCGCAAGCCCCGCATCCCGGTCGCAAAGCGCCCCGCATCGGCCTTGCGACACCGTCCAGAGAGGGGGCGCTGCCCCCTCGCGGCCAAGGCCGCTCACCCCCGAGGTATTTCGGCCAGGGAGAAAGCCCCTTTGGCTTTTTCTTGGCAAAACTACTCCGGGGGGTGAGGCCGCAGGCCGAGGGGGGCAGCGCCCCCCTTCTTCCCGTCCCGAAAGGATCACCGATGACCCCCGCCGCCCGTCTTGCCGCCGCAATCGCGATCCTCGAGCAGGTGCGGGAGGGCGCGCCGGCCGAGCGTGCGCTGACGAACTGGGGCCGGGCGAGCCGGTTTGCCGGCTCGGGCGACCGGGCGGCGGTGCGCGACCACGTCTTCGACGTGCTGCGCTGTCGCGGCAGTTTCGCCGCGCTTGGCGGTGGCGAGAGCGGGCGGGCGCTGGTGCTGGGGCTCGCCCGCGCGCAGGGGCTCGATATCGCGGCGCTGTTCACCGGCGAGGGCCATGCGCCGGCGCCGCTTTCCGCGCAGGAGGCGGCGCGGCTGGCGCAGCCGCTGCCCGACGAGGGCACCCTTGCCGATCTCGACTGGCCCGACTGGCTGCGCCCGCAGCTGCAGGCCGATCTCGGCGCCGCTTATGCCGCGGTGAGTGCGCGGATGCGCGCCCGCGCGCCGGTCTTCCTGCGGGTGAACCTCGCGCGCGGCGACCGCGCCGCGGCGCAGGCGGCGCTGGCCCTCGAGGGCATCGCGACCCGCCCCGATCCGCTCGCCGAGACCGCGCTCGAGGTGACCGGGGGCGCGCGGCGGGTTCAGGCATCGGCCGCCTATCGCGACGGGCTGGTCGAGCTGCAGGATGCGGCCTCGCAGGCGGCGATCGCGCAGGTGCCGGTCGCGGCCGGGATGCGGGTGCTCGACTATTGTGCGGGCGGCGGCGGTAAGGCGCTGGCACTGGCCGCGCGCGCGCCGAAGGCGCGGATCGAGGCGCATGACATCGATCCCGGCCGGATGCGCGACATTCCGGTGCGTGCGGCGCGCGCGGGCGCGCGGATCTCGACCGTGGCGCCCGGGCGGCTGGGGCGGGACTATGACCTGGTCCTGGTCGATGCGCCCTGTTCGGGCTCGGGCACCTGGCGGCGCACGCCCGAGGCGAAATGGCGGCTGACGCCCGAACGGCTGGCGGAGCTTTGCACGCTGCAGGCGCAGATCCTGCGCGCGGCGGCGGCACGGGTGGCGCCGGGCGGGCGGCTGCTTTACATGACCTGTTCGCTGCTCGATGCCGAGAACGCGGCGCAGGTCGAGGCCTTCGTGCGCGAGACCGGCTGGCAGGTGGCCGAACAGCGCCGCTTCACCCCGCTGGACGGCGGCGACGGGTTTTTCGCGGCGCAGCTCGAACGCAGAGATTGACACGCCCGGAGGGTGTGTCTTCCATCGCGTTAAGGGGGCCTTAAGCCTTTTGTCCCCGAATGCTGGAAAGACGAATCTGCAAAGGACGAGGCACGTGTCGCACACCGATCAGCCCCTGCTGCCCTTCGGTCGCGCTGCCGCGAAGCTCGCGCCCGGCGCGATCTATCTTCTCGGCGGTGCGCTTGTCGCGGCGGTCTCGGCAGTCCTGGTGCCGGAGCGGATGACGACGCTGTTGCTTGCCTCGGTCGCCGGAACCCTTGCCGTTCTGGCCGGGGTGGTGCGGCTTGCGGGCTTTGCCCTGGCGCGCCGGCAGGCCGGGCTGCGCGCCGCGATCTCGCAGTTCGTCGAGCAAGATGCCGCGCCCTCCTTCACCACCGATCCCGAGGGCGAGATCACCTTTCAGAACGCCGCGGCGCTCGAGCGCTTTGGCTCGCGCGGCGGGCAGACATTGTCGCATGCGCTGAACGAGGTCTTTGCCCATCCGGCAGCGATGCTGGCCCGGATGCAGCAGAAGGCTGCGGCGCTTGGCGCGACACGCGAGGATCTGGTGACCCGGCGCGGCCACGTCCGGCTGTCGGTGCATCAGATCGGCGAGGAAGGGTTCCTGTGGCGGCTTGAAGACATGGCCGAGCGGCCGATGGGCGGGCGCGGCGCCGAGACGATCAGCCTGCCGATGCTCACCGCCTCGCGCAGCGGCACGATCCTGTTCATGAACGAGTCGCTGCGCCGGATCGTCGGCGAGCGGGTGCGCACGCTCGACCGGATCTTCATCGACCTGCCGCTGCATCCGGGCGAGGAGCACGAGATAGCCACCCCGGACGGCCCGCTGCGCTGCATCATTGCCGAGATCGAGGGGCCGGGCGGGCGCAGCGAGATCTATCTGCTGCCGTTGCCGGCAGGGCGCGTCGCGTCGCATGACCCGGCCTCCTTCGAGGCGCTGCCGGTGGCGCTGATGCGGCTTGGCGCCGACGGGCGGGTGCTGGCGGTGAACCGTGCGGCGCGCGCGCTGCTTGGTCAGATCGCGCCCGAGGCACGGCTGTCGGATCTGTTCGAGGGGCTCGGCCGGCCGGTCACCGACTGGGTTGCCGATGCCGTTGCCGGCCGGGCCGACCGCCGCCCCGAGGTGCTGCGGGCCCGCCGCGGCGACCGCGAGGTCTATCTGCAGGTCACGCTCAGCCGGATGGTCGAGGAGGGCAAGGTCGGCCTTGTCGCGGTGCTGTCGGACGCGACGCAGCTGAAGACGCTCGAGGCGCAATTCGTGCAAAGCCAGAAGATGCAGGCGATCGGCCAGCTTGCGGGCGGCGTGGCGCATGATTTCAACAATCTGCTGACGGCGATTTCCGGGCATTGCGACCTGTTGATGCTGCGCCACGACAAGGGCGATCCGGATTATGCCGATCTCGACCAGATCAGCCAGAACGCGAACCGCGCGGCCTCGCTGGTGGGCCAGCTGCTTGCCTTCTCGCGCAAGCAGACGATGAACCCGCGGATCATCGACCTGCGCGACACGCTTTCCGACCTCACCCATCTGCTCAACCGTCTGGTCGGCGAGAAGGTGGTGTTGCGGCTGAGCCATGACCCGGATCTGAAACCGATCCGCGCTGACAAGCGCCAGCTTGAACAGGTGATCATGAACCTCGTGGTGAATGCGCGCGACGCGATGCCGGGCGGTGGCGAGATCCGGATCGAGACCGAGAACGTCACCCTGACCGAGGACCTGAAGCGCGACCGCGCCACCGTCGCCAAGGGGGACTGGGTGGTGGTGCGGGTGATCGACGAGGGGGTCGGCATCGCCGCCGACAAGCTGCAGAAGATCTTCGAGCCGTTCTATACCACGAAACGCACGGGCGAGGGCACGGGGCTCGGTCTCTCGACCGCCTATGGCATCGTCAAGCAGACCGGCGGCTATATCTTCTGCGACTCGGTGGTGGCCAGCGGCAGCTGCTTCACCCTCTATCTGCCGGCGCACGAGCGGCTGGCGCTGGCCGAGCCCGGGCCGGTCGCGGCGTCCGGGCCTGCCGTCCCGGAGGAGGCGGTGAGTGCGACGATCCTGCTCGTCGAGGACGAGGCGCCGGTGCGTGCCTTCGCCTCGCGGGCGCTGAAGCTGCGTGGCTATACCGTCTTCGAGGCCGAGAACGCCGAGGAGGCGCTGCGCATCCTCGAGGACAGGAGCCTCGCCTTCGACGCCTTCGTCACCGATGTCATCATGCCGGGGATGGATGGGCCGAGCTGGGTCGCCGAGGCGCTGAAGGCGCGCCCCGACACCGCAGTGATCTTCGTCTCGGGCTATGCCGAGGACGTGTTCCGCGACGGTCGGCCGCCGGTGGCGAATTCTGTCTTCCTGCCGAAACCCTTCTCGCTGAGCGAACTGACCGCGACGGTGCAGAACCAGATCCGCCGCTGAGCGGCCGGCCCGGTCTCAGCCGAGCTGGCCATAAAGGGTGACATCGGCCGCCATCGCCTCGCGCAGCTTCGCCTCGCTCTCGCGCGTCAGCTTGACGTCGGCCGCGGGCGGCACGTTGACCCGGGGCAAGGTGATCGCGCAGTCGAGCCGGTCCTCGAGGAAATGCACGAAGCGGTCGATCGCCTCGTAGCGGAAGATCCGGTCGACGAGCGGCTTGCCCTCGGCATCGGCCAGCACGTCGGATTGCCGCCCGATCTCGGCATGCAGCGGATCGGCGGGGTCGACATAGGCGCGGGCGAAGGTCTCGAAACTGTGCCGGCGGATCGCCGCCTCCTCGCCGTCGAAAGCATCGCGCTGGCGGAAGCGATACCACGACATCAGCCAGCCCACCGGCTCGCGCATCAGCGCGACGGTGGTGAAGCGCTCGCCGCTTGCGGCCTCGAGATAGGGCGCGAAATGGGAAAGATAATCCTGCGCGGACATATGCTTGAGCGGATCAGGCCGCTTCATCGCCACGGAGGCGAGCGGTTCCAGCGCGGCTTCGACCGCGCTCGAGCCGGCTTTGGGCGTTGCCAGAAAGACCAGTCGTTGATCCCAGAAGATGAGCATCCTGCCCTCGTTGTCTTGCCTCGTTCCTGCCCCGGGACGGGGGCGTGATGCAATCTTTTGCGGTCCGCATCCGGCAATAAACTGTTGCAATGTTCTCGTATTGTGCTCATAAGAATAAGAACGAAATGAGAACGAATGGCGGACGGCCCCGTGATTGCCGCGGTCGGCGCACTGTGGGATAAGGATGCGATCGATGTCAACGGCGGGCCTTTTCGAGATGAACGACAAACGCAGTGCGGACAAGCAGAAGGCGCTCGAATCGGCGCTGGCACAGATCGAACGGCAGTTCGGCAAGGGTGCAATCATGAAGCTCGGGGGCGACAATCCCGCCACCGAGATCGAGTCGACGTCGACCGGTTCGCTCGGGCTCGATATCGCGCTCGGCATCGGCGGTCTGCCGAAGGGGCGGATCATCGAGATCTACGGGCCGGAAAGCTCGGGCAAGACCACGCTGACGCTGCATTGCATCGCCGAGGAGCAGAAGAAGGGCGGCGTGTGCGCCTTCGTCGACGCGGAACACGCGCTCGACCCGCTCTATGCCCGCAAGCTCGGGGTGAACCTCGACGAGCTGCTGATCTCGCAGCCCGACACCGGCGAGCAGGCGCTCGAGATCGTTGACACGCTGGTGCGCTCGGGGGCGGTCAGCATGGTGGTGGTCGACTCGGTCGCGGCGCTGACGCCGAAGGCCGAGATCGAGGGCGACATGGGCGACGCGACCGTCGGCGCGCAGGCCCGGCTGATGAGCCAGGCGATGCGCAAGCTCACCGCCTCGATCGGGCGCTCGAACTGCATGGTGATCTTCATCAACCAGATCCGCATGAAGATCGGCGTGATGTTCGGCAGCCCCGAGACCACTTCGGGCGGCAACGCGCTGAAATTCTATGCCTCGGTCCGTCTCGACATCCGCCGCATCGGCTCGATCAAGGATCGCGACGAGGTGGTGGGCAACCAGACCCGGGTGAAGGTGGTGAAGAACAAGGTCGCGCCGCCGTTCCGCCAGGTCGAGTTCGACATCATGTATGGCGAGGGCATCTCGAAGGTCGGCGAGCTGATCGACCTTGGCGTCAAGGCCAGCGTGGTCGAGAAGTCGGGCTCCTGGTACAGCTACGGCGACGAGCGCATCGGCCAGGGCCGCGAGAACGCCAAGCAGTTCCTGCGCGACCACCCCGACATGGCCTATGAGATCGAGGACAAGATCCGCGCAAGCCACGGGCTCGACTTCAGCACCAGCACCGACGACGAGCCTCTCACCGAGGAGTGAGAGCGGGGCGAGCCCCTTGTGACGAGGCCGGGCAGTCGCCCGGCCTTTTGCTTTCTGGACAGGGGCGGGCGCGAAGGCTAAACGGAAAGCAAATTGCCCCGGAAGGCCAGAGATATGCCCAGCCTGAACGATATCCGATCGACGTTCCTCAACTTCTTCGAGCGCAACGGCCACCGCGTCGTCGAAAGCTCGCCGCTCGTGCCGCGCAACGACCCGACGCTGATGTTCACCAACTCCGGCATGGTGCAGTTCAAGAACTGCTTCACCGGCGTCGAGAAGCGCGATTACGTCCGCGCCACCACCGCGCAGAAATGCGTGCGCGCCGGCGGCAAGCACAACGACCTCGACAATGTCGGCTACACCGCGCGCCACCACACCTTCTTCGAGATGCTGGGGAACTTCTCCTTCGGCGATTATTTCAAGGAAGGCGCGATCCCCTTCGCCTGGGAGCTTTTGACCAAGGACTTCGGCATTCCGAAGGACAAGCTTCTGGTCACCGTCTATCACACCGACGACGAGGCGGCCGAGATCTGGAAGAAGGTCGCGGGCCTGCCCGACGAGCGCATCATCCGCATCCCCACCAAGGACAACTTCTGGCAGATGGGGCCGACCGGCCCCTGCGGCCCCTGCACCGAGATCTTCTTCGACCACGGCGACCACATCTGGGGTGGCCCGCCCGGCTCGAAGGACGAGGACGGCGATCGCTTCATCGAGATCTGGAACCTCGTCTTCATGCAGAACGAGCAGTTCGAGGACGGCTCGATGCGCACCCTCGACATGCAGTCGATCGACACCGGCATGGGGCTCGAGCGGATCGGCGCGCTGCTGCAGGGCAAGCACGACAACTATGATACCGACCTGATGCGCGCGCTGATCGAGGCCTCGGCCAATGTCACCTCGCAAGACCCCGACGGCCCGGGCAAGGTGCATCACCGGGTGATCGCCGACCACCTGCGTTCGACCTCGTTCCTGATCGCCGATGGCGTGATGCCCTCGAACGACGGCCGCGGCTATGTGCTGCGCCGCATCCTGCGCCGCGCCGCGCGCCATGCCCACATGCTGGGCGCCAAGGACCCGGTGATGCACCGTCTGGTGCCGGCGCTGGTGCGGCAGATGGGCGAGGCCTATCCGGAACTCGTGCGCGCGCAGGCGCTGATCGAGGAGACGCTGAAGCTCGAGGAAACGAAGTTCCGCGTGACGCTCGACCGCGGGCTGAAGCTGCTTGACGACGAGGTCGAGGGCCTGCCCGAGGGCGGCGTGCTGCCGGGCGATGCGGCTTTCAAGCTTTATGATACCTACGGCTTCCCGCTCGACCTGACGCAGGACGCGCTGCGCGAGAAGGGGATGACCGTCGACACCAATGGGTTCGACGCCGCGATGGCCGAGCAGAAGGCGAAGGCGCGCGCCGCCTGGGCCGGCTCGGGCGAGACCAAGGACGCCAAGATCTGGTTCGAGATCGCCGAAGAGAAGGGCGTGACCGAATTCCTCGGCTATGACACCGAGAAGGCCGAGGGCCAGATCCTTGCGCTGGTGCAGGACGGCGCCGAGGTGAAATCGGCGAAGGGCACGGTGCAGATCGTCGTCAACCAGACGCCCTTCTACGCGGAATCGGGCGGTCAGGTCGGCGATGCCGGCATCATCCGCACCGAGACCGGCGAGGCGCATGTGACCGACACCCGCAAGGTCGCGGGCGTCTTCCTGCACATCGCCGAGGTGACGATGGGCGAGATCTCGGTCGGGCAGGGCGCCCGGCTCGAGGTCGACCACATGCGTCGTTCGGCGATCCGCGCGAACCACTCGGCCACCCACCTGCTGAACGAGGCGCTGCGCCGCACGCTGGGCGCGCATGTCGCGCAGAAGGGCTCGCTCAACGCCGAGGACCGGCTGCGCTTCGACTTCAGCCATTCGAAGGCGATGAGCGCCGAGGAGATCGCCGCGGTCGAGGCCGAGGTGAACGCCTTCATCCGCCAGAACGCCCCGGTCGAGACCCGGATCATGACCCCCGACGACGCCCGCGGCCTTGGCGCGCAGGCGCTGTTCGGCGAGAAATACGGCGACGAGGTCCGCGTCGTGTCGATGGGCGAGCTGATGGGCTCGGGCAAGGGCCCGGCCGGCAAGACCTATTCGCTCGAGCTGTGCGGCGGCACCCATGTGGCGCGCACCGGCGACATCGGCGCCTTCGTCGTGCTGGGCGACAGCGCGTCCTCGGCCGGCGTGCGCCGGGTCGAGGCGCTGACCGGGCAGGTGGCGCTCGATTACCTCAAGGGCCAGGCGGCGCTGGCGGCGGAAGCCGCGGCGACGCTGAAGACCTCGACCGCCGATCTGGTCGAGCGTGTCCATGCGCTGGCCGAGGAGCGCAAGCACCTGGCGAACGAGGTGGCGCAGCTGCGCCGCGAGCTCGCCATGGGCGGCGGGGCTGCGGGCGGTCCCGAGGCTGAGGACATCGGCGGGGTCAAGTTCCTTGCCCAGATCGTCACCGGCGTCTCGGGCAAGGACCTGCCGGCGCTGGTCGATGCGCTGAAGGACAAGGTCGGCTCGGGCGCGGTTCTGGTCGTCGCCGATACCGGCGGCAAGGCCGCGGTCGCGGCGGGCGTCACCGCCGACAAGACCGGCACCGTCTCGGCCGTCGATCTGGTCAAGGCGGCGGCGGCGGCGCTTGGCGGCAAGGGCGGCGGTGGCCGTCCCGACATGGCGCAGGCGGGCGGGGCCGATCCGTCGAAGGCGGCCGAGGCGGTCTCGGCCGCGCGCGCCGTGCTTGCGGGGACGGTGTGATGCCCGGCGCCTACTGGATCGCGCATGTGACCGTCACCAACCCCGAGGCCTATGGCAAATATGCCGAGGCCGCGGGGCCGGCGATCGCCAAGGCGGGCGGGCGGTTCTTGGCCCGCGGCGCGCGCTATGTGCAGCTTGAGGGCAAGGAGCGGGCGCGCAATGTCGTCGCCTGGTTCCCGAGCCTCGAGGCGGCCGAGGCCTGCTATCGCGGCCCCGAGTATCAGGCGGCACTTGCCCATGCCAAGGGTGCGGCCGAACGCGATCTGGTGATCGTAGAAGCGATCGAGTGACTTTGCGCGCCGTCATCGCCGTGTTACATTGCCGCAATGCAGCATGAGTGAGGGCGGCGCGTTTCGTGCCGTGTGAGAGCCAGAATGTGCCGTTGGGCCGCCTATATCGGACAGCCGACCTTCCTTGAGGACATCGTCAGCCGGCCGGGGCATTCGCTGATCCATCAAAGCCATTGCGCAACGCGCTGCCACACGGCGATCAACGCCGACGGTTTCGGCGTCGCTTGGTATGGCGAAAAGCCCGAGCCCGGGCTTTACCGCGACGTGATGCCGGCCTGGTCGGACCCGAACCTGCGCTCGCTCACCGCGACGGTGAAATCGGGGCTGTTCCTCGCCCATGTTCGCGCCTCGACCGGCACCGCGACCTCGCGCAACAATTGCCATCCCTTCGTCGTCGGCCATTGGAGCTTCATGCACAATGGCCAGATCGGCGGTTTCGACGCCTTCCGGCGCGACGCCGAGATGATGATCCCCGATGCCCTCTATCCGCAGCGCAAGGGCGCGACCGACAGCGAGGCGCTATTTCTGGTGGCGATCGGCGAGGGGCTCGAGGCCGATCCGAAATGCGCGCTCGAACGCGCCGCGGCGCGGTTCGAGGCGCATGCGCGCGAACGCGGCCATGCGCCCTATCTGCGGCTGACGGCGGCGCTCTCGGATGGGGTGCGGCTTTATGCGGTGCGCTATGCCAGCGACGCGGCGGCGCCGACGCTCTATCACCGCTGGTCGGAAACCCGCCGCGGCCGCGCCGTGGTGTCCGAGCCGCTCGAGGATGACGAAGGCGACTGGCAGGAGATCCCGCCCGGATCGTTTTGCACCTTCGAGGGCAAGTCGGTGCGGATCGAACCTTTCGCGCCGGCGCTGTGGCAGGCCGCGGCCTGACCCTCAGCCGGCTTCATCCTTTTCCTGAAGAGCGTCCAGCAAAGCCTTGCGCTGATTTCGTAATTTCCAGTTCTTGAGGCGCGGAAGAGCTTCGTCGACCGCCGCCAGGCCAAGGGCAAAATGGCCACGGGCGCGGGCGTTCTCGAGCAGCAGGTCGACATAGCGCACCGAGTCGCGCCGCGCGCGCAGCATCTGCGCGAAGCTCTCCTCGGTCAGTTCGCCGCGCAGCGCGGCAAGGGCGATCGGCTTCAGAAGCTCCATCCGCATCAGCACCGGCGGCAGCGCATGGCCGCAATGGCGCAGCTTCAGCTTCAGCAGGTTCGGCGCCCTGATCCGGGCGACATGCGCCTTGTCGGGGGCGATGAACGGGTCATAGAAGATATATCCTCCCGCCAGCGCCTTTGCCCCGCGCGCGGCATCGGCCTCGGGCACGGTCCAGTCGCCAAGCCCCCGGCCATAGCGATAGCGCTTGTCGAAGGGCGCAGCGCGGCGGTTCAGCGTGGATTGCGGCGCGAAGGCCACGGCATGGGCGCGCGGAAAAAGCGGCGCCAGCGCCAGCGCGCCATAGCCGCCCATCGAGCTGCCATAGGTCGAGATCCGGGTGAACTCATCGTAAAAGCCACTGTCGCGCAGCTCGGCCAACACGGCGAGGATCTCGGGCTCGCGGAACCAGTCGCCGCGCTTGTTCATCACGCCGAGGACCGACCAGCCCTGTTTCGCGATCAGCCCGTAGGCCCAGGGCAGCCGCTCGCCCTTCTCGTGATAGGAGGAAAGGTTGCCGAGCGTGATGACGAGGTGGCGCGCCGCCGCCCCGGTGCCCGGCAGATAGCAGAGGCTGTGGTGGGTGTAGTCGCGCAGGAAGCCCCCGTGCGCCTCCACCAGTTCGAGACAGCGGGCATAGCTTTGCCCCTCGGCGGGGACGGGCACATCGGCGGGACGGATCGTCATCGAAAAGATCGCACTGGTTATGGTCGTTGCCCGGCAGCGTGACCGAGGCCGGGCGCAATGTCCAGATCCCGAAGGGGCTTCACAGCGGCGCGGCGGCGCGCTAGAAACGGCGCATGAAGAACCGTGCCCCCCTCATCTGCATCATTATTTGCCGCTGACATCCGTCACGCGGGCCGTTCTTCGCATTTCCACAGATCGATGAACCTGCTAAGCCCGCGCCGGGAAAGCCTGCGAGGACTTATGACCGAGATCCGCCTGCACAACACGAAGACCCGCACCAAGGAGGTTTTCGTCCCGCTCGATCCGCAGAACGTGCGCATGTATCTGTGCGGCCCGACGGTCTATGACCGCGCGCATCTGGGCAATGCCCGGCCGGTCGTCGTGTTCGACGTGCTGTTCCGCCTGCTGCGGCTGGTTTATGGTGCGGCGCATGTGAAATATGTGCGCAACTTCACCGACGTCGACGACAAGATCAACGCGACGGCGCGCGCGCGCAAGGAAGCGGGGGCCGCGGGCACGCTCGAGGAACTGATCCGCGCCCGCACCGAGGAAACCATCGCCTGGTATCACGCCGACATGGATGCGCTTGGCGCGCTGCGCCCGACGCTCGAGCCGCGCGCGACCGATTTCATCGGCGCGATGATCGCGATGATCGCCGGGCTGATCGAGAGTGGGCACGCCTATGCCAAGGACGGGCATGTGCTGTTCCGGGTGCGCAGCTACACGAACTATGGCGCGCTCTCGGGCCGTTCGGTCGATGACATGATCGCGGGCGCCCGGGTCGAGGTGGCGCCGTTCAAGGAAGACCCGATGGACTTCGTGCTGTGGAAGCCCTCGGACGCCGATCTGCCGGGCTGGGACAGCCCCTGGGGCCGTGGCCGGCCGGGCTGGCATATCGAATGCTCGGCGATGAGCTATGAACTGCTTGGCGCGAGCTTCGACATCCATGCGGGCGGCATCGACCTGCAATTCCCGCACCACGAGAACGAGATCGCGCAAAGCTGCTGCGCCCATCCCGAGGGGCAGTTCGCCCGCTACTGGCTGCACAACGAGATGCTGCAGGTCGAGGGCAAGAAGATGTCGAAGTCGCTCGGCAACTTCTTCACCGTGCGCGACCTGCTCGACAAGGGCATCCCGGGCGAGGTGATCCGCTTCGTCTTCCTGCAGACGCATTACACCAAGCCGATGGACTGGACCGCGGAAAAGGCGGCGCAGGCCGAGGCCACGCTGCGCAAGTGGCGTGCGCTCACCGCGGGCATCGAGCCCGCGCCGAGCGCCGCGCCCGAGGTGATCGCGGCGCTTGCCGATGACCTGAACACCGCGGGCGCGATTGCCGAGCTTCATGCGCTGAGCGCCGATCCGGCGCGGCTTCTGGCCTCGGCGCAGCTGATGGGGCTGCTCGAGCCCGCCATGGGGGCCTGGGCCGCGGCGCCGCAGGCGGATCTCTCCGCCCATGCGGCGCGGCTGTCCGATCTGCGCGCGGCGGCGATGGAGACCAAGGACTTCGCGCCGGTCGACGCGATGAAGGCGGCGTTGCTTGCCGCAGGCGTCGAGGTGCGGATGTCGAAGGCGGGGGTCGAGCTGCTGCCGGGGGCGGGGTTCGACGCGGCGAAGCTGCCGCCGCTTTGAGCGGGCACGGCAACCAGCGGAATTGACGGGGCGGGAGGAGCCAGCCATGGGTCGCGAGCGACTGTATCTTTACGACACCACCTTGCGCGACGGTCAGCAGACCGCCGGCGTGCAGTTCGCGGTCTCCGAGAAGATCGCCATCGCGCGGGCGCTCGACGCGATCGGCATCGACTATATCGAGGGCGGCTGGCCCGGCGCGAACCCGACCGACAGCGAGTTCTTCGCCGAACGGCCCGAGACCCGCGCGACCTTCACCGCCTTCGGCATGACCAAGCGCTCGGGCCGCTCGGCGGCGAATGACGAGGTGCTGGCCGCGGTGATGAACGCCGCGACGCCGGCGGTCTGTCTGGTTGGCAAGACGCATGACTATCACGTCACCACCGCGCTTGGCCTGGCGCTCGACGAGAACATCTCGAACATCCGCGCCTCGGTCGAGCATGTGGTGGCGGCGGGGCGCGAGGCGCTGTTCGACGCCGAGCATTTCTTCGACGGCTACAAGGCGAACCCGGGCTATGCGCTCGAATGCCTGCGCGCGGCGCGCGATGCCGGGGCGCGCTGGATCGTGCTGTGCGACACCAACGGCGGCACGCAGCCGCCGGAGATCGGCGCGATCGTCACCGCGGTGATCGCGGCGGGGATCCCGGGCGACCGGCTCGGCATCCATTGCCACGACGACACCGGGCAGGCGGTGGCGGGCTCGCTTGCCGCGGTGCTCGCAGGCGTGCGGCAGGTGCAGGGCACGCTCAACGGTCTGGGCGAGCGCTGCGGCAACGCGAACCTGACCTCGCTCATTCCGACGCTGCTGCTCAAGGAGCCGTTCCGGTCGCAGCTCGAGACCGGGATCACCGATGCGGCGCTGGCCGGGCTGACCAAGCTCTCGCGCCAGCTCGACGACATCCTGAACCGGGTGCCGCTGCGCTCGGCCCCCTATGTCGGCGCCTCGGCCTTCACCCACAAGGCGGGGCTGCATGCCTCGGCGATCCTCAAGGACCCGACCACCTACGAGCATATCGACCCGGCGCTGGTCGGCAATGCGCGGCTCATCCCGATGTCGAACCAGGCCGGGCAGTCGAACCTGCGCGCGCGTCTGGCCTCGATGGGGATCGAGGTCGATCCGAAGGACGCCCGCCTCGGCGCGATCCTCGACGAGATCAAGGACCGTGAGGACCGCGGCTATGCCTATGACGGCGCGCAGGCCTCGTTCGAGCTGCTGGCACGGCGCGAGCTGGGCCTGCTGCCCGAGTTCTTCTCGGTCGAGCGCTATCGCGTGACGGTCGAGCGCCGGCGCGATGCGCGCGGCCGGATGGGGCATCTCTCCGAGGCGGTCGTCGTCGTCAACATCGGCGGCGAGCGGCGGCTGAGCGTGTCCGAAGGGATCGTCGCCGACGGCTCCGACGGCGGTCCGGTCAACGCGCTCTCGAAGGCGCTGGCGAAGGACCTCGGCCCCTATCAGTGCCATATCGAGGACATGAAGCTCGTCGACTTCAAGGTCCGCATCACCCATGGCGGCACCGAGGCGGTGACCCGCGTCATCATCGACAGCGAGGACAGCAAGGGGCTGCGCTGGTCGACGGTGGGGGTGAGCCCGAACATCGTTGACGCCTCCTTCGAGGCGCTGCTCGACGCGATCACCTGGAAGCTCGCGCGCGACGGGGCGCAGCCGGTATGAGCGATCTCGGGCAAAGCGTGGCCGCCGCCGCGGCGCGGGTCGAGGCGGGCGATCCCGACCGTTTCGCCGCGACGATGGCGGTGCCGGCGGCGGAACGCGCGCGGCTGTGGCCGCTTTATGCCGCGAACCTCGAGATCGCCCGTGCGCCGTGGGCCTCGAGCGAGCCGATGGTCGCCGAGATGCGGCTGCAATGGTGGGTCGATGCGCTCGAGGCGCTGGCGGAAGAGGGCCATGCCCCGCGCCACGAGATCGGCGCGGCGCTGGTGCCGCTGCGTGCGGCCGCCCCGCATCTGATGGCGCTCGCCGAGGCGCGGCGGCGCGATTGCTGGAACGAGCCCTTTGCCGATGCCGCGGAGCTTTCGACCTATCTGGCCGAGACCTCGGGCACCCTGTTTCGCGCGGCGGGCGTGGTCTTCGGCGCCGATGCGGCGGCGCAGGCGGCACTCGCGCGCTATGGGGCGGCGGCGGGGCTGGCGGCGTGGCTGCGCGCGGTGCCCGAGCTGCGCGCCCGTGGCCGTGCGCCGCTGCCCGATGCGGCGCCCGAGGCGATTGCCGGGCTGGCGCGGGCGGCGCTGGCGGAGCTTGCCGCGGCGCGCGCCGAGTTGCGCCGCGCCCCCGCGCCGGTGCGCCGCGCCATGCTGCCCGGCTGGCAGGCCCCGGCGGTGCTCGGCCTGGCGGCACGCGCGCCCGGGCGGGTGACGCAGGACGGGCTTGGCCGTTCGGAATTTTCCCGCCGCTTCGGCCTGTTGCGCGCGGCGCTGACAATTTGACGCCAGGGCATCGAGCTTAAAGGAATCTTCAGCAGTTCCCGCCATCGTCGCTCGCGCGGAGTCCGCGAAGTGGTGATCGGCGTGCGCAAGGCTGTGCGCGCCCTCGGAGGCGAAGGCATGAAGGTTCTGAAGGGCATCAAACTTGGTATTCGGCTGCCGCTGATGCTGGTGGCGATCTCGGTGGTGGCGCTCGCCATCATGGGCGTGTCCTCCTATGGGGTGGCGCGCAAGATCCTGACCAGCGAAGGCACCGACAGGCTGCAGCAGAGCCTTGACACGCGGGTCGGCACGCTCGAGGCTTGGGCCGCTGGGCTGACGTCGGACCTGCATGCAACCGCCCGCAATGCCGGCACCGCCCGCTCGCTGCGCGAGTTCAGCGCGGCCTGGGACCGGCTTGGCGAGACGCCGCAGGACGCTCTGCGCAAGGCCTTCATCGAGGCGAACCCGAACCCGCCGGCCGAGCGCTACAAGCTCGATTATCCGGGCGAGGTGAACGATTACACGATCCTGCACCGGCGCTATCATCCCGGGTTCGTGGCGCTGGCCGAGCAGAAGCATCTGGTTGACATCTATCTCGTCAGCGTCACCGGCAACGTGATCTACTCGCTGGGCAAGCAAGATGATTTCGCCACCAACCTGCGCGAGGGACCGGCCCGCGGCGGCCCGCTGGCGCAGATCGTCGAGGCGGCACAGCAGACGACGGGCGAGGCGCCGGTGGCGTCCGGCTTCCTGCGTGACCCGGGGCATCCGGGCACGCCGGGGGTGGTTTTTCTCGCCCGGCCGCTGCGCAGCTCCGAGGGGCTGCTGCTCGGCGTTCTGGTGTTCGAGGCTTCGGCCGATCCGCTCTCGGCGGTGATGGCCGATCCGCGTGCCCTGGGCGAGAGCGGGCAAGGCTATGTCGTCGGCGCCGGCCAGACGCTTGAAAGCACGCTGCGCCGCACCCCGGCCGCCGGCGGCCCGGATCTGCAGACCGCGGCGGTGCGACGGGCGCTGGCGGGCGAGAGCGGGCATGTGATCGAGGCCGGCGTCGACGGCGCCGAGGTGATGGCGGTCTTTGCGCCCTTCACGCTTTTCGGCAAGGCCTATGCCGCCGTGGTCGAACAGAGCACGCAGGAGCTGTTCGAGCCCGCCCGCGCGCTGGCCCGGCGGCTGACGCTGAACGGCGCCTTGCTGCTGGTGCTGCTGGGCGGGCTGTCGGCCTGGATGGCGCGCTCGGTCTCGAAACCGCTCGGCCGGCTCACCGGCACGATCGGCAAGATCTCGGAAGGCGTCTATGACGCCGAGGTCCGCGACGGCGAGCGCGGTGACGAGATCGGCGACATCGCCCGGGCGCTGACCGCGCTGCGCGACGACCTCGCCGAGGCCGAGGTCGCCCGGCGTGTGGCGGCGGCACAGGGCACGGCCTTCCGTGCCTCCTCGGCGGCGATGATGATGGTGGATGCGGAGTTCAACATCCGCTACGTCAACGAGGCGGTGGTGAAGATGATCCGCTCCCGGATCGAGGACTTCCGCCAGGTGACCCCCGAGATCGACGCCGAGGCGCTGGTCGGCAAGTCGATGGACATGTTCCACCGCACCCCCACCTATGCCCGCGCCATCCTGAGTGACTCGGCGAACCTGCCCTATCGTGCCGAGATCGTCGTCGGCGAAGGGCGCTTCGGTCTCGACATCACCGAGATCACCCAGCCCGAAAAGGGGCGTATCGGCTATGTCGTCGAATGGCGCGATGTCACCGAGCTGCGGATGAACCGCGCGTTGCTTGCGGCGATCGACGATTACCAGCTGATCTTCGAATTCGCGCCGGGCGGCGAACTGACACGGGTCAACCGGAACCTTGTGACGGCGCTCGGCGTCGAGGCCGAGGCGCTGCTCGGTCTGCCGCACGAGGCGGTGCTCGAGGGCAGCGATGGGCTCGAAGGGTTCTGGCCGCGGCTTGAAAAGCACGAGCCGATCGTCGGGCGGTTCCGGCTCACGGCCCCCGGCGGGCGCAGCCTTCTGGCCGAGGGCAGCGTCACCCCGGTGCCCGACCGCAACGACCGGCTGCTGAAGATCGTTCTGATCGCGAATGACGTGACCGAGGCCCAGGCGGAGTTGCAGCTTGAGCACGAGCGCAACGAGGCGATGCAGGCCGGGCAGAAGCAGGTGGTCGAGGGGCTGCGTGTGGCCTTGCAGCGGCTGGCGACCGGTGACCTGTGCAGCCTGCTCGACGCGGAATTCCCGCCCGAATACGAGCAGTTGCGGCAGGATTTCAACCGCGCGGTGACGACGCTGTCGCAGGCGGTGCAGGTGGTGATCGACAATGCCGCCGAGATCGACGGCGAGGCGCGCGAGATCTCCAATGCCGCCGAGGACCTGAGCAGCCGCACCGAACGCCAGGCCGCGACGCTCGAGGAGACGGCGGCGGCGCTCGATCAGCTGACCTCCTCAGTCAGTTCGGCCGCGGCCGGGGTGGGCGAGGCGAACATGGTCGTCGTCCAGGCCCGCGAAAGCGCCGAGAGCTCGGGCCAGATCGTGCAGCAGGCGGTGGCGGCAATGGGCGAGATCGAGGAATCCTCGCGCAAGATCTCGCGCATCATCGGGGTGATCGACGACATCGCCTTCCAGACCAACCTGCTGGCGCTGAACGCGGGCGTCGAGGCGGCGCGGGCGGGCGAGGCGGGGCGCGGCTTTGCCGTCGTCGCCTCCGAGGTGCGGGCGCTGGCGCAGCGCTCCTCGGAAGCCGCGCGCGAGATCGACACGCTGATCACCGCCTCGTCGAACCAGGTCCGGCGCGGTGTCGATCTGGTGGGCGAGACCGGCAGCGCCTTGCAGCGGATCCTCGGCTCGGTGAATGACATCGCCGCGCGGGTGTCCGAGATCGCCGCCTCGGCGCAGGAACAGTCGGCGGGGCTCGCGGAGATCAACACCGCGATGAACCAGCTCGATCAGGTGACCCAGCACAATGCCGCGATGTTCGAGCAGACCACGGCCGCGAGCCACGCGCTGACCCGCGGCGCGCAGGCGCTGACCGTCACCACCGCGCAGTTCCGCACCGCGGGCGGCACGGCCAAGCCTGCCCCCGCCACGGCGCAACCGATCGACCTTGCGCGGCACAAGGCCTCGGTGGCGCGCGCCGCAGCGGCGACGGCTCAGGCGGCCGTCGCGATCGAGGAGGAGGACTGGGAAGATTTCTGAGCTGCGCCAGACGAGCGGCGCGCCGGGCCTGGCCCGGCTGCCGAAACGGGTGCTGATCGTGGACGACTCGCCGACGATCCGCGGCCTGATCCGGGCGGTGCTGCGGCCCGATCCGCGGCTCGAGGTCGTGGGCGAGGCCGCCGACCCCTACGAGGCGCGCGAGCTGATCAAGGCGCTGCAGCCCGATGTGCTGACGCTCGATGTCGAGATGCCGCGGATGAACGGCCTCGCCTTCCTCGAAAAGCTGATGCGGCTGCGGCCGCTGCCGGTGGTGATGGTCTCGAGCGAGACGCAGAAGGGCTCGCGCGCGGCGCTCGAGGCGCTGGCACTCGGCGCGGTCGAGTGCATCGGCAAGCCGGTGAGCGGGCGCTTTGCCGCGGCCTTCGGCGATCTGGCCGACCTGCTCGTCGCCGCGGCCGGGGCGCGGTTGCGCCCGCCCGGCCCGCGGCGGCAGGTGAGCCCGGCGACGGGTTTTGACTGGAACGGCCGCTTCGTGCTGATCGGCTCCTCGACCGGCGGCGTCGACGCGCTCGAGACCCTGCTTGCCGGCTATCCGGAAAATTGCCCGCCGACGCTCATCACCCAGCACATGCCCGAGAGTTTCCTGGCGAGCTTCGCAAAGCGGCTGGCCGGGCGGATCGCGCCGCGCATGGTGCTGGCGCGCGAGGGCGAGCCGCTCGTGCAGGGCATGGTGGCGCTGGCACCGGGGGGCGAGACCCATCTCGAGCTGGCCCCGGGGCTGCCGTCGCGCTGCCGGCTGCGGCGCGGCGACAAGGTCGGCGGCTATCGGCCCTCGGTCGACGTGCTCTTTCGCTCGGCGGTGCCGGTCGCCGAGCGGACCGTCGCGGTGCTGCTGACCGGCATGGGCCGCGACGGTGCGGCGGGGATGCTGGCGTTGCGGCAGGGGGGGGCGCGCTGCCTCGCGCAGGACGAGGAAAGCTCGGTCGTCTTCGGCATGCCGCGCGCGGCGCTCGAGACCGGGGCGGCGGAACGGGCGGTGGCATTGCCCGAGATGTCGGCCGCGATCCTCGATCTGTGCCGCGCCCCCGACCGACGCCTGGCCTAGGGAGAATGCCGCCCGTGGAAATGCCGGTCCGCCCGATCTACATCGCGCAAGGCGAGTTCGTCGTCGGCGCGGACGAACGGCCGATCTCGACCATCCTCGGCTCCTGCATCGCCACCTGTCTTTTCGACGCGGAGGCGCGGATCGGCGGGATGAACCACTTCCTGCTGCCCGAGGGGCGCGGTGACGCGATCCAGGCGGCGAGTTTCGGGGTCAATGCGATGGAGCTGCTGATCAATGCGCTGATCAAGCGCGGCGCGCATCGGCCGAACCTGCACGCAAAGGTGTTCGGCGGCGCGCGGATGATCGCCGGGCTCTCGGACATCGGCCAGAAGAACGTCGATTTCGTGCTCGACTTCCTCGACCGCGAGGGGATCGCCTGCGTCAGCCGCAGCCTTGGCGGCACCCAGGCCCGGCGGATCGAGTTCTGGCCGACGACCGGGCGGGTGCGGCAGCGCCTTCTGGGCGAAGCCATGGTGATCCAGTGCCCGCCGCCGGTCGCAGTCGGAAACGGGGTCGAGCTGTTCACCGACTGACCCCGCCGTCTGTGCCTGCGGCGTCAGCCGATCATTTCGGCGGCAGGGCCGGGGAAATGGCACAGGGTGTGATGGCGCGCGTCCGCCGTCGCCTCCTCGGGTGGGGGGCTGGTGCACAGCCCGGCCGCGCGCGGGCAGCGGGTGCGGAAGACGCAGCCCGAGGGCGGGCGCAGCGGGCTTGGCAGGTCGCCCTCGAGCGCGATCACCCGTTTCGTCCGTTCGACCTGCGGGTCGGGGATCGGCACGGCCGAGAGCAGCGCCTGCGTGTAGGGGTGGCGCGGATCGGAGAACAGCGTCGAAGACGGCGCTTTCTCCATCATCCGGCCGAGGTAGAGCACCATCACCTCGTCCGACAGATGCTTCACCACGCTCAGGTCATGGGCGATGAACAGGATCGTCAGGCCGAGGTCGCGGCGCAGCTCCTCGAGCAGGCCGATCACCTGTGCCTGGATCGAGACGTCGAGCGCCGAGACCGGCTCGTCGCAGATCAGCAGTTTCGGTTCGACCACCAGCGCCCGGGCGATGCCGATGCGCTGGCACTGCCCGCCCGAGAATTCATGCGGATAGCGGTTGATCTGATTGGGCAGCAGGCCCACCCGCTCCATCATCGCGCGGACCTTTTCGCGCCGCTCGGCCGTGCTCATCCGCGGCCGGTGCGTGCGCAGCGGCTCGGCGATGATCTCGCCCACCGTCATTCGCGGATCGAGCGAGGCGAGCGGGTCCTGGAAGATCATCTGGATCTCGGCGCGGTAGCGCAGCATCTGCCGTGGCGAGAGGGTGAAGAGGTCGGTGCCGTCCTCCCAGATCACCGAGCCGCTCGCCGGCAGCATCCGGATCAGCGCGCGTGCGAGGGTCGACTTGCCGCAGCCCGACTCGCCGACGATGCCGAGGGTCTGGCCGCGCTCGAGGCGGAAGGAGATGCCGTTCACCGCCTGCAGCAGCGCGGGCGGCGTCCAGGGCAGATCGGAGGGGTGGCGGATCTCGAAGCTGACCCGGACGTCGCGGGCCTCGAGCAGGGGGCGGGTCATCGGGTCACCTCGAGGATCGGGCGGTGGCAGGCGCGGGTGCGGCCGGGGCCGAAGGGGGCGAGCGGCGGCATCGTCTGCCGGCACAGATCGTCGGCCAGCGTGCAGCGCGGCGCGAACGGGCAGCCCATGGGCGCGCCGGTCATGTTCGGCGGATTGCCCGGGATCGCGTGCAGCGCCGCGTCGGTCGCATCGAGCCGCGGGATCGCGTCCAGAAGGCCCCGGCTGTAGGGATGCGTCGGCTCGGCAAAGAGCGGATCGACCGGCGCCTCCTCCATGATCCGCCCGCCGTAAAGCACGATCGCGCGTTCGCAAAACCCGGCGACGACGCCGAGGTCATGCGTGATGAGGATCGTCGCCATGCCGAAATCGCGCTGCAGATCGGCCAGAAGCGCCATGATCTGCGCCTGCACGGTGACGTCGAGCGCAGTCGTCGGCTCGTCGGCGATCAGCAGGTCGGGGTGGCACAGCAGCGACATCGCGATCATCACCCGCTGCCGCATGCCGCCCGAGAATTCGTGCGGGAAAAGCCGCACCCGGCTGCGCGCGTCGGGGATGCGCACCGCGTCGAGCATCTGCACCGCCTCGGCCACCGCGGTGCGATGGTCGAGGCCGCGGTGCAGCTCGAGCACCTCGGCCATCTGGTCGGAGATCCGCATATAGGGGTTGAGCGAGGTCATCGGGTCCTGGAACACCATCGCGATGCGGTCGGCGCGCAGCTTGTTCAGCGCGCGCTCGGGCAGGTTCAGGATCTCCTCGCCCTCGAAGCGGACCGAGCCGGTGGCGCGGCCGTTCTTCGCCAGAAGTCCCATGATCGCGAAGCTGAGCTGGCTTTTGCCGGAACCGGATTCGCCGACGATGCCCAGCGTCTCGCCGCGCTCCATCGAGAAGGAGACCTCGTTGACCGCATGCACCATGCCCTCGGGCGTGTCGAACCGGACGGAGAGGGCGTTCACATCGAGCAGCGCCATGTCAGCGGTCCTTCGGGTCGAGCGCGTCGCGCAGCCCGTCGCCGACGAAGAAGAAGCCGAAGAGGGTGGTGACGAAGAAGAGAAGCGGGAAGGCGAGCTGCCACAGCGTGCCATAGGCGATGGTGCCCGAGCCCTCGGAGATCAGCGCGCCAAGCGAGGTCATCGGTTCCTGCACGCCCAGCCCGAGGAAGGAGATGAAGCTTTCGGTCAGGATCATGTTCGGCACCAGAAGCGTGGCGAAGACGGTGACGACGCCGATCAGATTGGGCAGGATGTGGCGGCGGATGATGGTGCGCGCCGGCACGCCGATCGCCCGCGCCGCCTCGATATAGTCGCGGTTCTTCAGGGTCAGGGTCTGGCCGCGCACGATCCGGCTCATCTCGAGCCAGGAGATCAGACCGACGCCGGCGAAGAGCATGGTGATCGAGCGGCCATACATCACCAGCAGCAGGATCAGCACGAACATGTAGGGGATGGCGATCAGGATATCGACGGCGCGCATCATGATGTTGTCGATGCGACCGCCGAAATAGCCCGCCGTTGCACCCCAGAGCGTGCCGACGACGACCGCGATCGCCGAGCCGATGATGCCGACGGCAAGGCTGATCTGCGTGCCCTGCACGGTGCGCGCGAAGAGGTCGCGGCCGAGGTCGTCGGTGCCGAAGTAATGGCCGGTCTCGAGCGAGGGACCGCCGAGCTCGGCCGCCTGGCCCATCACGGAAAAGTCGATCTCGTCATTGCTCCAGCGCGCGAGGCTGTTGCCGAAGAGCGCGAAGAGCACGACGCAGACAAGGAGCAGAAGGCCGAAGAGCGCCGCCTTGTTGCGCAGGAAGCGGCGCCGGGCATCGGCCCAGAGCGAGCGGCCGGCGATGTCCTCGCGCGCGGTGGCGGCGGCGAGGGACTGCATTTTCTGGCTGTCGATGACCATGGGCTCAATACCGGATCTTCGGGTCGATCCATCCGTAGATGATGTCGACGACGAGGTTGAAGAGGATGGTGAGGGCGCCGACGAGGATGGTGATCCCCATCATCACCGCATAGTCGCGGTTCAGCGCGCTGTCGACGAAGGCCTTGCCGATGCCGCCGGTCGAGAAATAGATATCGACGATCACCGAGCCGGTGATCATCGCCACGAAGGCGGGCCCGAGATAGGAGATCACCGGCAAAAGCGCGGGTTTCAGCGCGTGGCGCAGCACGATGCGCAGGCCCGACAGGCCCTTCGCCCGCGCCGTGCGGATGTGGTTCGAGGTCAGCACCTCGAGCATCGAGGAGCGCATGATCCGCGCGATCGAGGCCATGTAGGAGGTCGAGAGCGCGATCACCGGCATCACCCAGAAATGCGGGTCGTTGAAGCGCCAGCCGCCGCCCGGCAGCCAGTGCAGGGCGAGGGTGAAGATCAGCACCAGAATCGGCGCCATCACGAAGTTCGGCAGCACCTGCGCGCCGATCGACAGGCCCACGGCGAAATAGTCGATCATCGTGTTGTGGCGCACCGCGGCGATGGTGCCGAGCGTGACGCCCACCAGAACCGCGGCGATGAAGGACAGGAAGCCATAGGTCAGCGTCACCGGGAAGCCCTGCGCGATGATGTCGTTCACCGAACGGTCCTTGTAGACGAAGGAGGGGCCGAAATCGAAGGCGCTGACGATGCCCCAGACATAGGAGGTGATCTGCCGCCACAGCGGTTGGTCGAGCCCGTATTTGGCGTTCAGGTTCGCCAGCACCTCGGGCGGCAGGCCGCGCTCTTGGGTGAAGGGGCCGCCCGGCGCCGCGTGCATCAGCAGGAAGGACAGGACGATGAGCAGCAGGAGCGTCGGGATCGCGATGGCCAGACGCTTGAGGATGTAGACGATCATGCGGAAGTCCGGGTGGCTGGGTGCGGGGAAGGGGCCCCGCACCCGGGCTGCGGTTTACTTGGCGACGCGGAAGAGGTCCTTGCCGTACCAGGTTTGCATCACGTTCTCCGTCGGCAGGCCCTTGATGTCGGCCTTCACCATGTCGACCTTGGCATAGTGATAGATCGGCAAGAGCGGCATCTCGTCGGCCAGGATCTGCTCGGCCTGGGTATAGAGCGGCTGCGGATCGGCCGCGGTCTTCGACTCCTTCATGATCCGGTCATAGTCGGCGTTCAGGAACTTGCCGTTGTTGTGGCCGGAGTAGGAGGTGAAGAAGTCGAGATAGGTCGAGGCCTCGTTGTAATCGCCGCACCAGGCATAGCGCGCGAGGTCGAAGTCCTGGTTCTGCATCTTGTCGGTGTGCACCTTCCACTCCATGTTGTTGAGCGTCAGCGCCACGCCGAGCGGCTTCCAGAACTGCTGCACCGCGATCGCGATCTTCTTGTGATCGTCCGAGGTGTTGTAGTTCAGCGTCAGCTTCAGCGGGTGGTCGGGGCCATAGCCCGCCTCCGCGAGCAGTTCCTTCGCCTTCTCGGTGCGCTCCTTCTGGGTCCAGTGCGCATAGTCGATATCGGGCATCTTGAAGCCCGCAGTCGCCCAGTGGGTCCAGTTGTAGGCGGGCTTCTGGCCGCCCTGCAGCACGTTGTCGACGATCACGTCACGGTTGATCGCATAGGACAGCGCCTTTCGCACCCGCACGTCCTTCAGCGCCTCGGGCCCCTTGTCGGACAGGTTCACCAGATAGGTGTAGCTGCACGAATAGGGCGAGGAGATCGCCTGATCGGGATATTCCTTCTTCAGCCGCGGATATTGCCCGGCGGGGATCTCGACCCGGTCGAGCTCGCCCGCGAGATAGCGCGTCAGCGCGGCATTCTTGTCGTTGATCGTCAGCGCGGTGAGATGGGTCATCACGGTGTGCTCGGCATCCCAGTAGGTCGGCGCCTTGTCCATCTCGATGCGCTCGCCCAGCAGGTGCTGGCTCAGCACATAGGCGCCGTTGCCGACGAGATTGCCGGCCTTGGTCCAGTCCTGGCCGTATTTCGCGATCACGTCCTCGCGCACCGGGAAGGTCGAGCCATGCACCAGCATCTGCGGGAAATAGGGCAGCGGCGTCTCGATCGTCACCTCGAGCGTGTGGTCGTCGACCGCCTTCACCCCCAGCTCCTCGACCGGCTTCTCGCCCGCGGTGATCGCCGCGGCGTTCTTCACCTGCATCAGCTCCATGTACCAGGCGTATTCCGAGGCGGTCTTCGGATCGGCGAGGCGGCGCCAGGCATAGACGAAATCCTGCGCCGTCACCGGCTTGCCGTCCGACCATTTCGCCTCGGGGCGCAGGTGGAAGGTGTAGACCGTCTTGTCGTCCGAAAGGTCGAACCCCGTCGCCACGCCCGGCACCAGCTCGCCCTTCGGTCCCTCGTTATAGAGCCCCTCGAAGAGGTTGCGCACGACGTCCGAGCCCTCGACATCGGTGTTGATCTGCGGGTCCATCGACTTGATCGCGTCGAGCAGCCAGAAGGTATAGCTCTGGTTGGCGGCGAGTTTCGTCCCCTCGGGAACGGTCGCGGCGATCCCCGCGGGGGCGGCGGCGAGAAGGGCAAGGGCGGAAATGGCGGCAGAAAGTTTCATGAATCCTCCGGGATGGGCACGGGGCGGAAATGACGATGCGCCGTGCGGGATCGGGTGAGGGATGCTAGCCGCCGTCGGCTGCCCGCGGCAAGGGGGCGGGCCGGCAGTGACGCTACGGCCGCGCGGATCTTCGCCCGGTGCGCAATGGCGCGGCACGCGATGGTGCGCGGTGCCGCATTGCCCGTCTTCCCTTCGCCTGCGGAAGCGGCGAGAATGGCTGTGGCAGAGGCGACGGATCGCCGCGGGGAGGAGAGACATGATCACCATCACGCTGGAACACCCGGTGCAGGAGGAGCTGGCGCGGCTGCACGCGCGCCATACCGAGGCGATGCACGCCGACACCCCGCCCGGGTCGATCCACATGCTGCCCGCCGACGCGCTCGCCGCGCCGGGCATCCTGTTTTACGTGATGCGCGAGGAGGGGCGGCCCATCGGCATGGGGGCGCTGAAGCGCATCGACGCGGCCCATGCCGAGATCAAGTCGATGCATGTGCTCTATGAGCTGCGCGGGCGGGGGCTGGCGCGGATGCTGCTCGGCCATCTGGTGACCGAGGCGCGGACGGCGGGGTATTCCCGGCTCAGCCTCGAGACCGGTTCGCAAGACAGCTTCGCCCCGGCGCGCGGGCTCTACCTTGCCGCAGGCTTCGAGACCTGCCCGCCGTTCGAGGGCTACCGGCTTGATCCGATGAGCGTTTTCATGACGATCGCGCTTTGAGCCCAAGCGGGCTTGCACGCGCGCGCCGCTTCGCGCAAAACGGGGAGCATGCGGCCCCATAGCTCAACTGGATAGAGCAAGCGCCTTCTAAGCGCTAGGTTCCGGGTTCAAGTCCTGGTGGGGCCGCCAATCTTCCGGCAACATGCTGAAATTGAAGCGTTATCGGCTGCGTTTACGGGGATTTCCGGGGCCGTTTACTGCGTTCCCGGCTTGTTCCGGGGCGGGTGGCCCCGCAGATTTTGTAAGTATGAGCTGTCTCCACGGCCCCCCTCTCAGCCCGAGCTTCCAGTCGGGCCTGGCGGTGGATGCCGAAGCTGGCCCATAGCCGCCGTCCGATGCCCAACCTCGGTGCCGCGCTACGGCACGTCATTGCGGACCTTCGCCGCAACCGAAAAATTAGGTGATAGGCGAACTCACACGTTGTGGGGCAGAGCTGTCGTTTCTAGTCTCGGGATCAATGACCAAGGCTTTTCGAGCTCATCCTTGGTTGCCCGAGCCGTCAATATGTTCTCGACACGAGGGGCGTTATCGGAGGGAAGTGATGATCAACCTGAGTGCGGGCGAACGAGATGCCATTGAAGACATGGATGTGGATGCTCTTCGAATTGCCATCGAGGAAGCACGGAAAGCGCACAGCTCGACTGCAGTGACCCGCCTGCAGCTTTATCGCCTTGGCGCCTACGTCCAGGAAGCCGAACGGCGGTTCGACTTGGCATTGGCCAACCTGCGCAAGGCGAAGGCCGCGGCGAAGATCGCGAGTACAGAGCAAGCAACCATTCGTGCCGGATGGGATCTCGCCTCAGCAGTCGATCAGATGAAGGATCGGGCAAGACAGGAGAGGCGCGATGGTGAGCGCTTTTATGTCGATGACCACATCCACGAACCCTTCACGTTCCAACCAGAGATGACCGTCTCGGTTTCGTACCGCTGGCGGGCCACGGAAGACGACGGCTGGTCTTATGGTCGCATAGTCTTCCATCACCACCATGTTGCCCGGCCCCAGCCCTGGGATTTCGCTGATCGGCGCAGGCTCACCGCGCGTCAGCGCGAGAAAGAGCTATCGGAGACGCTCCAGCGGGAGTGGTATCGCATGCGCGATCTAGCCCTTTTCAGCGTGAGGGATTTTTTTCGCGATGGTGGCAACGGGGCCGACATCCCGGAGACGTTCGATGCCGTCGCTGATCGCGGCAGCTTGAATAACTTCAGTCTGAACTTCTGGGCGTGACAACCTCGCAGCTGCCGATCTCCACACTGCAGTGTTTCGTGGGGCCATGACCGGGCAAATCCGTTGTTCACGGCCCATTCCCGCAAGCGGACGTTCAACGCGTGGCGCAGGAAATCACCAATCGAAAGGTCGGCGTTGCAGACAAAGCCGCCTCCCCTTTGCCCGATCAAGAACGTGGGGTACCCACGCACACCTCCGCCTCCGTGCGTGTATCAAATTTGAATCGTTACTTTATCTTCTTGGCAATGTAGTTGGCCCTCGCCCTGATACCTTTATCCTGCGCATCCTCAATCTGCCTTTGCACTTCAGCAAGATATCTCCTTCCACGGCCGCTCTGAGCTGCTTCGTCGATCAGCGAGATCGCGAGAGCGCTATCGTCCGTGAGACGTCCAAATGTCTCTGGATCGAGGTGGCGATCGACGAAGGCGTTTACGACGGTTTCTCTGAACCGCGCGCAATTGTCCCATGCGAACCATCCACCCCAATCGAGCCGCTCGGTTACGAGACGCTCAGCGTCGCGTGGCAAACGGTTCTGCTCGAGCGCACGATAGACAGTTGCATAGGCGAAGCGGATGAGTTCTGCCTGCGATCGCGACCTTCGGCCGAGCGCGCGAGAGACCAGAAAAGCCGAAAGGAAGTCCTCGTCCGGCTGACTGACATCATTTCTAGCGGCGCGCTCCGCGATTAGCCATGGATCCTCCCCATAATCGTTCGGCACGCCATCCGGCTCGCTCATCCGGGCCAACCGAATGACTATTGCACGGTCGCCGATGCGCCCAGAGGCAAGCACACCCGCTGCAACCTCGGATCTATTCGCCAATGCCCTCAACCACGCGTCGAAGGCCGGTCGACCGATCGCGTTGGCAAGGACCGCCGCAAGCGGCTCCGGTTGCATCCTCGCGATAATCACTGGGGCGGCTGCGTCGACTCCAGCTTCTAACAGCGCTGGGGCGACCCGCTCCGCCTGATCGGCGTCGACATCGGCCAAAAGATCGACATCCACGGAGTCCAGTAGCCAGAATTCCGCGCGGGACATGACGTCGGGGCGGCGGGCGGCAACGCGGTGCGTCAGATGTGGGGCGGCGGTGAGCCCTCTCACGAGTTCATCCGCGGACAGGGCCAAGAGAGCTTCGCTCGCTCCTTGTCCAATCGCTCCGCCGGAACTCAAGGCGTCGAAGAAACGATCGGGTGACCGACGCCAAAGCGTCATGGCGATCCGCTCGGCGGAGATGGCCGGATCGGCCTGCCCGCCGGTCTGCTCAAGAGACTCGACGACGAAGTCGAACACCGCGTCATCAAGATCTTCGACTTCCTCGACCGCCCTGCGCGCCACAAGCGCCCTCACCGATCGCGCTTGACGTGAGCCAAACGGGTCGAGGCTAGCGAGGGCCGAAACCGCCGCCCGCAAATCAGGACGGCCGCCTGAGAAGAGCGACGAGTACATCCTGCAAAAGGGGAGCATCACCTGACGACCGCCTTCGACATCGCCGCCGGTTCTGCGGAGGAACTCCCGCATCTGGGTCGGTTCGCTGGCCTCCAGGTCGACAAGCAGCGGCTTCAGCGCTGCCTCCAATCCGACGTCGGATGGAACGATGGAGTCCGGAAATTTCGAGCGTATATGCCGGTCGAGCGAGGGCGTGAGCAGGATGTCCAATCTGGCCCCCTTCTTCGAACGATCCATTCCCGCCAAGGTGCAGAAGCCAAAAGTGCGACGGAGGCGAGGCCATTGCTGCATCCATATCGCCGTCAGCAAGCGCTCGTCCGCCTCGGCATCGTCGGCCTCCGCAACGATCACGCCGTCCGGCTTGGCATACAGGGCGTTGACGATGTCACGCTCGCGCTGCGCCAACGGGACGCCGCGCGTCAACGCGTTTCCGGGCGAAATCCCCTTCGGCACCGAATAGTCTGTCGTTTTCTGCGCCCCCTCAGGCCGCCTAAACAGGGCGAGCAGCCCCGTTGCCGACTTCAACGCAGCCAGGTCAGCGTTCTCAATGATGAGCGAATGCGTCCAAACGCATCCCGGCCGCGGCATCTCCGGCGCCGCCCAAGTGCGGGCAAGAACATATCTACCGGCGCCTTCAAGGGGATATCCAGTAAGATAGCCCGAGACCTCAGGTTTCACGCCAGCTCCGGAGAGATCGCTCATCACGATCATCGTCCGCGCGTCGGCGCTGGTCAGCGACACCGAACTTGCGATCAGGCGGTGTCCGTCATTGTAACCATGCAGAGCCTGATGGATCGTTGGCGTCATCGGCCGATCAGCCATTCCAACGGCAGAGTTATGTCCGTGCTCTCCGTCCTTCCATCCATGACCTTGATGCGATCGGAGGGACGATCCAGCTCACGCAGCGCAGCGGTTGCCTCGAGCTGCTCGCCCTTGTCCTGATCCTCGTAGACACCACCTTGTGCGCTCACCCCCCAGACGCGCCATGTCCAGGGATCGCGCCCGTTCCGCAGATACTGGTCCAGAAGTGGCAGCTTCGTGGAAAGAATTTGCTCAGGATCGAGCCCATCGCCTGCGACCTCGTCCCATGCGGAAATGAGCACCGCCAGCCGGCGAGGCCCCACGAATAGATTGCCAGTCATCAGGAATTGGAGAAGCTCGACAACCTGCACCTGCGTGGGTGCAAGATGGGGGCTCCAATCGACCAGATCCGCTGCGGGCGGATCGATCCCGGCACCCTTGACTATGGCCATCTGCTCGACGATCCATGCGGGAAACTTGATCGTATCCCCGTTTACGATCAGCACGATAGACGTCGCCCTCAACGTCCCGACCATCGCCTCGTCGACCTCGCGCTTCTCCCACATCCCGCTGAAGTCCTCTCCCGGCATGTCGGGAAAGGACACTTCCACCGAGTGGCCCTGCGCGGTCTTCAAACGCATCGAGACGATTTTCATCCCATTCGTCTGCGTGCGTTGCTGCTTCTTTCCCGCGCGCCACCGCTTGGCAAGTGCGCTGACGTGCTCGTAGTTTCCTTGGCTGAGGCCGTCAAACTTCAACGCCGTCACAGAGCCGGCCTCCCGCACCATGTGCCAGATGGCAGCGAGAAGGGTCGTCTTGCCTGATTCCGGAAGGCCGATGATCGATATTTCGGAATCGCCGCTCATCCAGCAGTCTCCTCGTTCGCATCCAGAAGATCTATCATCCGACCGCTCTCCGATTTTCGGCGCGGAACTGCACTCGGCGCCGGTACGGCCTCAAGCCAATAGAGCAAAAGCCGATCGACCCCTTCTCCTCGCTTCACTTGAGTTGATTCCTTGGGCGACGCGGCAATGATGAAACTGCCGATCTCGCCGAGATAGCCGCCGTGTTTGAGCCTCACGGACTCGACCAGTTCGTCAAAATCACGGTGGGCGCGATCCACATGGGCGGAGGCAAGTACCGAGTCTTTCTTCGTCAGGACGATGGCCAGATGACAACCAGGGCGAAGGGAGCGCGCCTCGACCAAGGCATCGACGATCTGAGGTGTCGCGGCCTTGGCCTCGTGCCGATGCTCCGACGAGACCAAGTGCTCGCCGTTCACGAGAAGGGTGACCACATCGGCGCGCCTGATCTCAAAGAGGTCGCCAGCACGTGCGAGATCGTCCGCAGCGGCAAGGTAATCCTCACCAGACCGATCGCCAATGAAGAGGGAGACGACCTCGCCTTCGGACGGTCGGAGGTCGAGATGGAAAAACGTTGCCTCCGCCCCGGCGCTCGTCCGCTCGGTGTGCGGCGCATCCCTGCGCGATGCAGCACGCGCATCGTGGCATATCTTCTCGAAGCCGATCAACGTGGACGAACCCGCAAAGCCCACACCAGCCACGGGACCACCCTGTAGAAGATCGTACACGCCTGCCACCAAGCTGGTCTTTCCAGCATCATTGGGGCCGATGATGCCTATCGTCCGTGACACACGGCGGCATTGCAACGCTGAAGCATCCTCCCGATCGAGCGCATCGCCCAGTGAAAGGTTAAGCACCGCCGGCTGCGTGGCGGAGACGGCCTTTTCCTCCACCTCCTCGATGTCTTCGATGTCCTCGACACTGAGGCGCGTCGCATGCGGGCACTCGTCAAGTGGCAGGCCCTCGACGCACTTGCCATCGACCGCGACCTTGCATTCCTCGTTCGAGCATCCCGTCGGTTTGGAAGCCATCGCCTCAGGTACCCACGTAGAGGAAGACGTGCTCGCGGTAAAAGAGTTCGGCGAGCGTCACAGCAGGTAGCTGCAGATCGACCGGCAATCCAGTCAACCCCGCCCACGTCGCCTGCCAGGTGTCTGTCGATTCAAGTTCAGCCCGCTGCTCAAGCGCGAAGTGGATCGGCGTCGTCACCGGGGACACGAGCGTCGAGACCGACACCTCCGTCGCCCATTTGGCGCTGGGTGCGTTGACAGCGTCCACCAGCTTCAACTTCGTTGTCCCAACGCCCGCCCGGAGCAGCAGCGCACGGACAGAGCCGGGGCCCGGCGAGACAGCCGTCATCTTGGCGAGTTCATGCGCCAGAGTCAAAGGAAGCAGCTTATCCTCGATCTTCGCGAAGGGTTTCTCGCTGACGTGGCTGTACCCACCCGTCAGCCACCACAGCATCTGCAACTCCTCCTCGTCGAGCTCTTGCCGATCGTGCAACACCTTGACGACCCGGTTCTGATCCGACACGACACGTTCGATGGCGGCGGCGGTTGCATCGCGAAGGCGGGCGAACTCAGCCTGGATTTTCCCAGCTTCCATTGCAGCCAAGATTTCGGCATCGAACTTGTATTCGACCGTCGGTGCTGCAAGCTTGATACTTGCAAATTCTTGCCGCACCTGCTTGCGCTCAGAGAGTTTGACGAGGGCGGCCTCGGCAAGTCCCGCGAGGTCCATCGGCAGTTCAGGCTTGCGGGAGCTACCCATCGAGGCCGTCGTCACCAATAGAGCCGCATCCGGCATGTTCGGTGCCAGCCGAGCAAGAACTGCCGCGGCGAGCACCTGTAGTTCGCGAGCGGAATGGGTCGGATCGAACGCGGTGTCACCGCCCGAGATCGTCTGCACGAGCTTCGAATGAACGGCGGCCAGCGTCTCGCTTTTCCTTCCCGACGCTGGTATAGGCGTTGGGAAGGCAAGCCGGGTCAACACTTCGACGGTTTCGTAATCCGCGGTCGCGGCCACTTCCACCACGCCGTTCCAACGCTGCTCCCGTCGCGCACCCTCATCCATGAACGCCTCGGCGTACCAGCGGGCGAAGTCAGCGGTCATCTGAGGCGGTCTGGTCATGATCAGTTCTCCAGCTTGGCGACCGCGGCCGCGACGTCATTGATCTGCTTTCGCTCGCCTGCCCGAATGAGCGCCCGCCCGTAACGCTCCGGTTCGGGAAGCAGCATCTCGCCCTCTTCCAGAAGGCCCAAATCTTGCGCTATCGTGCGCCGCTGGCCGCTTGTCAGCCGCCAGAAGCGATAGAGCAAGTCCCGCGTATCAGCTTCACCCATGGCAGCCTCTGCATCCGGCACCGCAGCCGCCTCGATTATCTCGCCAACGACAGCTACCTCGGAAATTGCGTTCGGAACACCTATAACAGGGAGATCGGCTTCCACCGGAATAGGGATGTTCGTGCGGAAAACGGGCTGACCCTGGTTATTCGTAATCGCGACGAAGATCTCCGGCGCGTCCTGCAGGCGTCTCTGGTGCAGTTCGACCCTGATGTGCCGCGCGGTGCCTTCCCCGGCCACTTCCAGATCAATGAGATTGTAGCCCGGCTGATAGGGTTGTTCCCCGCGAGAAGGATTGACCGCGCCCGCGCCGATGCGGACGTATGTGTCCGCCAAGACCGCGCGCTGCTTGTGCTTGTGCCCGAAGAGGTGGAAAGCGGCGCGGTTCGTGAGTACGTCGTCCACGTCCTCCCCATCCGACAGCCAGTCGAGCGGATGATGAACCAGGACTAGGTTCGCCGTATTGGGCACCGGATCTAGAACGGTCTGCCTGGGGCTAAGATAGAGGCTGCCCGACACGTCATCCTCGCCGTCCTTGCCGGACAGAAGAGTGGACGTGAGACCGAAGATGCGCAGCGTCACGCCGCCATTCAGATCAACGTCCTGATGCCAGAACGGCTTCTCTGGCCAGATGTTGCAGCCAAGCGGTGCCGCGAAGACATTGTATTCGGCATGAGGCTCTAGGAGCGACTGGCCGCTATCCTCATGGGCGAGCTGTTGGCTCAACCTCCATTCCCGCTGATGCTTCGGTGCGGACGCGATCATGTGCTGCGCTGACTGCGTCGGGATGTTCTGCCTCACAATAGCACGATCGACATCGTGATTGCCCGGCACGACGAAGATGCGCTCCATTGGACAACCCGAGATCTGCGCCAACTGCAGGATCCACTTCCAGGCGGTCTCGTACTCGTCCCTGGCACCCTTGAATGCCACGTCGCCTCCGATGAGAATGGCACCGACGTCACCAAGCAGTTCGACCTGCCTCATGAGATCCCGCATCATTCTCGTCCGGATCGGAAAATCGGGATCCTGCTGCGGATCCAAGCACTGAGGCGACTTAAAATGAATGTCGGAAATGTGCAGTATTAGCATCGACGCGATCAATTCCCCCTCACCTCGACCCAGCCCGGTTCAAAGTGTAAAGCTGTGATATCTCATTTGCCACAAACTGCAAGGCGGTGTTGAGAGGGCTCGTGGTCGGGTAAGTTTGGCTATCATTATCAGGAGCAACATAGTAATCAGACGCCAAGCCTGCCAAATCACGGCAAATCTACTTCGCGCCAAAAACGTGGCAGGTTCTGGCGGGAACTGCCATAGTAGCAACTGCTATCCAAGCATTCATGGCAAGCATCCGCCAATTGCGCCACGGGCTGTTCGACTGACTGCTTTCGCAGCGTCAATGCAACTGCCATGCCTCACCGCCGTCAGACTGCTTCCCGCCCTGAGCTGCTTGACCGGCCTCTCGCCCCGACCGGTTGCTCTCCGCCCTCTTGGTCGTTGCCGCTAGTCCTATCGAGTGGCAGCTTTCGGTCACCGCTCCGGGGGGCTTGAACGTCCGACATGGGGGGGGGGCGCGATGCGATGCGGTTCTGGACCAAGGCCGGCGGGCAGGTGGTGCACGGCCTCGTACGCCGGCGGGAGGTAGAGCGCACGTTGTGCCTGAGTGGGCTGTGAGCCGAGCAGGCCGCGCGCACCGCGGCCCAGACCTTCGGCACCCGACTTCACCTGATCTGCCAGAACAGGGCTTTGCAGTGCGCAGGTCGAGCTGATACGTCTCAGTGACTTCGATCAGTATCCACGCAAGAAACTGATCCGGCGCTTGCCGATCATTCACCTGCAGCACGACATGATCGCGCAGCACCACATTGTCGTTCCGGCCAGAGGCCGCGCGGGACTCTCGAAATCTATCCAGCAGCCCCGGTATTGGTCTCCCCACCATCCTCTTTGTCAGAACCTCCACTGGCCCTGCAATTGCGCCGGATCGCCCCCGCAATGAGGGCCCGGCGTTCCTCGGCACTGGCATGGTTCTGGATCTCGACCAGCTCGACACCAGCCAGACGCAGCGCCTCTTTCTTCACCGCATCACGGCCTGCCGCCGTATCGCCCAGATAGTGCCCGCCACCTTGAAATTCGACTGCGAAAGCGGGATGTCCAAACCCGTCGATAACGAGAAAATCCACACGCTTCGCCACGAACGCGGAAAACGCCTCCCGGTCTTCGGGCAGCAGATCACCACCGCCTCCGGTTGATAGAAACCCCCCCATCCCGACCTCGGCTAGAACCCGCGCCCGCGGCGCCCGCGCCCGCAGCTCGCGTTCCAGATCGACCATGACCCTGTAGGCCGTCTTGTTGATCGGCTTCTTCGGCACGATCTTGCTGCTGCGCAGCGCACTCAACTGTCGGTCCACACTGCCCTTCGGCGCTTCAATCGACACCGGCCTTTGCCAATTGCCCGTTTGTGATGTTGACCAGTTTCGCGATGACGGACGGAACTTCCCTCTCCTTGATGATCCCCGCCTCTCATTGAGCCAGATCGCGGTCACCCCCACTGCCGCGATCAGCAGAATGAGGCTCAATTCTCCATCCAAATCATACCCTCCAAATACCTATGGCCGCTGGCGGCCCGCAGCGCGGCCATAGGCCGCGTTCCTTCAATCCTGCCTCGCTTGCACTAACTCCACCAGAAAATCGCATGGCCGAGTCTGCAATGCAGGGCCAACATAGGGTGACGCCACCTGCTATACCAGACCACCATTCCTTCGCTCACTGTCCTCGAAAGCTCTGTGAAATCAGGCCGGAAGAGAAGAATCACGCCAGAATCTCGGGGCCGGGGCCGGGGCCGGGGGCGGTGGGGCGGCCGTAGAAATTTCGGGAAGCCAGTCCAGCAGTGTCCGGCCGAGAACCGCTTACTCCGCCTGGATCTGTGTCATGAAGGCCGGCTCCCTATAGGTGCCGAAATGCCGCGAGAACTGCTGGGCAGCGTAATGACGGTTGCCCTTTTCGGGCATGCGCCCCCCGGCCGGCGAAGGCAGGCCGGGGCGGTCCTTCCAGCCCCTAGTGAGCGTAATTCGCGGCGAGCCAGAGGAGGCCCACCATGCCGCCGACGGTGACGATCCAGCTCAGCAGGACGGTGCGCCTCTCGGGCGGGTGGTCCCGCGGGCAGGGTTCGCCGCAGCTGCAGTAGTTCTCGCCTGCGGGAACGGGCTTGCCGCATGTCGCGCAGATCGTCTGGGCCGCGGGGGCCGCTTTGCCGGGGCTTCCCCCGCGTTCGCCTGACGGCGGCGGGGCGTGCCTGGTCGCTTCGGAGGGGGCTGAGCCGCGGGCGGCAGAAGGTTGGCCGGAAGGGCCGGTGTGATGTCGCATGGTGTTTCCGTGGTGGCATGAACCGCGCGCCCGGGACCGTGGTCGCAGGCGCAGGACCTCCGCCCGGGGCCGTTTTGCCGGCCTTGGCGAAGACGTTTCGACGGTGGTTCAGGCGGCCAGCGGGGGTGCCTGCGAGGCGGGGCGCACCGGGGCGCGCCCGGGCAGCACGTCGAAGGCGTCCTGCGTCCAGTCGGCAAAACGCCATGTAACCGTGGGGGCCGTCAGCGTGCCGGTGCCAGAGGCCCCCGGGGGCTGTGCCGGCAGGTCGGGGTGAAGGGCTTTCCCGGGGCGCGTGAAGCGAAGCTCGCCGGGCAGGGCGACATATTGCGCGGCCTTGGCGGCGAAGAAGGGGCTTTCGGAAGCCTGAAGCGGCGCCGGTCCCAGCCCACAGGAGAGGATGAGGAGGAAAATGAAACCGAAGACCGCGCGAAGGGCTCGCGCGGCGAGGTCGGATCTCGAGGAGGCGGCCTGCGGAATCATCTGCACAGAATAGGGGGCGGCCTGCGGTTCGACAATCGCCCGAACATGGCCACGGCGGCGGCCGGCGCCGGCGCGCTGCCGGCCCCGGCTTTCAAGGGGGGCGGCCTTAAAACAGCGCCCGGGGCGTTTACAGCGGTCGCCGTAAGCCCTTGATTTCGCGACTTTTCGGTTTTGCCCGCTTTACGCCGCAGCCGTTTGAAAATGCGCGGTTATCTTGCTTCTGGTGGGGGTTCCACTGCGGCCGTGCCGCGGTCGTTCACCGTGGTCCTCGGGTGGGGCGGTCCAGCGCGGCGCGGGCCCGCTCGATCTCCTGCCGCATCACACAGCCTTCAACATGGTCGTTGACCAGCCCCATCGCCTGCATGAAGGCATAGACCGTCGTCGGCCCGACGAACTTCCAGCCGCGCTTGCGCAGGGCCGTCGAGAGCGCCACCGAGGCGGGGGAGGTCGAGCGGCTCTGCGGCGCGGCGCGCTCCTCCTGCGGCTCGAACCGCCAGAGGAACGCCGCCAGCGAGCCCTCGGTCTCGACCAGATCGCAGGCGCAGCGGGCGTTGTTGATCACCGCCTCGATCTTGCCGCGATGGCGGACGATGCCGGCATCGGCCAGCAGCCGCGCCACGTCCCTCTCGTCGAAGCGTGCGACCTTGCGGAAATCGAACCCGGCGAAGGCGGCGCGGAAGTTTTCGCGCTTGTTCAGGATCGTGCGCCAGCTCAGCCCGGACTGGAAGCTTTCCAGACAGAGTTTCTCGAACAGCCCGATGTCCTCGGTGACCGGGACACCCCATTCCTGGTCATGATAGGCGATGAACTCGGGCGCGGCGGCACACCAGCCGCAGCGCGGGCGTCCGTCCGGGCCGGGCAGGGGCGCGCTCATGCCGGGGCCCTCGGGCTGTCGAACACCGGGATCATGGGCCGGATGTCACCCTCGAAAAACAGGGCGTCTTCCTTCTCGACGATGAGGTCACGGGGGGTGCGAGTGAGCATGGCGCGGGATCCTGAAGGCTTCCTGAGAGATTAGGTCAAGTGTCCGGGTTTATCAACGACACGGGTCCGGCGCGCCGGTCCAGGGGGGCGGCTGCCCAAGGGGCGGCGGGCGCCACCGTTGCCCGGTGGCACCGGATTGCCCTCCCGGGCATCCCGTCTCTTGGACGCGCGCGTTTTTTCCGCTATCCGGGGCGCAGCGAACACGGAGCCGGGTGCGATCCCCGGCTGGCTCTTCCGGCCGCCGATCCGCCGGACAACCCGCACCAACCAGACCGCGCAGACCGGCGCCACCCTCGCCCCGGTCGGGAAAGACCGTATGTTTTCAATCGACAGATACCGGACCGAATGGTTCGGCAATATCCGCAATGACCTTCTTTCGGGCCTCGTCGTCGCGCTGGCCCTGATCCCCGAGGCGATCGCCTTCTCGATCATCGCCGGGGTGGACCCGAAGGTCGGGCTTTATGCGAGCTTCTCGATTGCCGTGCTGATCGCCTTTGTCGGCGGCCGGCCCGGGATGATCTCGGCGGCGACGGCGGCGACGGCGGTGCTGATGGCGACGCTGGTGCGCGAGCACGGGCTGCAATACCTGCTGGCCGCGACGGTGCTGACCGGGGTGATCCAGATCGGGCTTGGCCTGCTCAAGCTTGGCTTCGTGATGCGCTATGTCTCGCGCTCGGTGATGACGGGCTTCGTCAATGCGCTCGCCATCCTGATCTTCATGGCGCAGCTGCCCGAGCTCGACCCGGCGCGGGTGCCGCCGCTCACCTATGTGCTGGTCGCGGCGGCGCTTGCCATCATCTACCTCTTCCCGCGGCTGACGACGGCCGTGCCTTCGCCGCTCGTCGCGATCGTCGTGCTCACCGTGGCGAGCATCGCCTTCGGCTGGCAGGTGCGGACGGTGGGCGACATGGGGGCGCTCCCTGACACGCTGCCGGTCTTCGCGCTGCCGCAGGTGCCGCTGACCTTCGAGACGCTGCAGATCATCCTGCCCTATTCATTGGCGATCGCGGTGGTGGGCCTGCTTGAGAGCCTGATGACGCAGAACCTTGTCGACGATCTGACCGACACGAGCACCAGCCGCGATCAGGAATGCATCGGCCAGGGCGTCGCCAATGCCGTGACCGGCTTCATCGGCGGCATGGCGGGCTGTGCGATGATCGGGCAGAGCATGATCAACGTGAAATCGGGCGGGCGCGGAAGGCTCTCGACCTTCACCGCGGGGCTGGTGCTGCTGCTCCTCGTCGTCTTCCTTGGCGACTGGGTCGCGCGGATCCCGATGCCGGCGCTGGTGGCGATCATGGTGATGGTGTCGGTGGGCACCTTCTCCTGGTCCTCGCTTCGCAACCTGCGCAGCCATCCGCGCTCGTCCTCCGTTGTCATGCTGGCCACCGTGGCGATCGTGGTCTGGACCCACAATCTCGCCATCGGCGTGCTGGTGGGCGTGCTGCTCTCGGGCATCTTCTTCGCGGCGAAGATCGCACGGCTCTTCAAGGTGACCTCCTCGGCCACCGATGACGGGCGGGTGCGGACCTATGTCGTCGAGGGGCAGCTCTTCTACGGCTCGGTCGAGGCCTTCCTCGCCGCCTTCGACTTCCGCGAAGTGCCGGCAAAGGTGATCATCGACGTCAGCCGTGCCCATATCTGGGATATCTCCTCGGTGCAGGCGCTCGACCTTGCCGTGCTGAAGTTCCGCCGCGAAGGGGCCGAGGTCGAGATCACCGGCATGAACGCGGCCTCGGAAACGCTGGTCGACCGCTTCGCGCTGCAGGACAAGCCGGGCGCGGCCGACACGCTTGCCGTGCATTGAGGAGAGAGACCATGACCAGGATGCAGAAGATCGTCGCCCTCGTCGACGGCTCGCTTTATTCCGCCAGCGTCTGCGACCATGCCGCCTGGATCGCGGCACGGACCGGCGCGCCGGTCGAGCTGATCCACGTGCTCGGCAGGCGCGAGGCAAGCGACGGGCAGGACCGCTCCGGCACCATCGCGCTTGGCGCCCGCACGGCGCTGCTCGAGCAGCTGGCCGACCTCGACGCCCGACGCACGAAGCTGATCGCGGCGCGGGGGCGTGCCATCCTCGAGGATGCGCGCGCCCTGCTGGACAAGGCCGGCATTGCCGATGTCACCACCCGCCTGCGCCAGGGCGATCTGGTCGAGACGGTGGCCGACATCGAGGCGGATGTCCGCCTGATCGTGATCGGCAAGCGCGGCGAGGGGGCGGATTTCGCCAGGGGGCACCTCGGGTCGAACCTCGAACGGATCGTGCGCGGCAGTCAGGTGCCGGTGTTCGTGGCGGCGCGCGCCTTCCGGCCGATTGCCCGGGTGCTGGTCGGCATCGACGGCGGCGGTTCCTCGATGAAGGCTGTCGAGCTCATTGCCCGCAGCCCGCTCTTCCGCGGGCTCGCCGTGCAACTGGTGACAGTCGGCACCGCCACGGCGGAGGCGCGCGCGGCGCTTGAACGCGCCCGCTCGCTCCTGTCCGCCGCAGGCATCGTGGCGGAAACCGCGATCTTGCCGGGGCAGCCGGAAACCGTGCTCGGCCATCTGGTGGAGGAGGCGCCCTTCGATCTGCTGGTGATGGGGGCCTATGGTCACAGCCGCATCCGCAGCCTGATCATCGGCTCGACCACCGCCGCGATGCTGCGCTCGTGCAAGGTGCCGGTCGTCCTGGTGCGCTGAGCGTCAGGCTCCCGGCCGCGGTGCGGGGCGGGGCAGGGGCACGGCCGGCCCTAGCCCGAGAATTGCGCGCGATAGTCCGAGGGCGTCAGCCCCCGCACCGCGCGGAAGCGGCGCGAGAAATAGGCCGGGTCGTCGAAGGCCAGCCGATAGCCGATCTCGGCCACCGGCAACTGCGT